>JBBISV010000020.1:0-5205 GCA_037441085.1 Gammaproteobacteria bacterium
GCGCACCGGCTGCCACATCGAGACCATCCGCTATTACGAACGCGTGCGCCTGCTGCCTCGCGCCCTGCGACGCGGCCGATACCGAACCTATTCGAATGCGGACGTGGCGCGCCTGCACTTCGTGATGCGCTCGCGCGAGCTCGGATTTTCGCTCGACGAAATCCGGGCGCTGCTCGTGCTCTCGTTGAACCCGGATTCGCACTCTTGCGGCGAAGCGCGCAGGCTCGCCGCCGGCCACCTGGCCGCCGTCCGCACCCGCCTGCGCAATTTGCGGCGCATGGAGCGGGCGCTGACGCAGACAATCAAAAAATGTGAGAGTCGCTCGACCCCGCGCTGCCCGCTCATCGAGGCGCTGTCGGGCGCGGATCAACGTGACTGACGGGCAGAATCTGGCGGCGGATTCTCCGGTGGGGACGACGCAGGATGCGCGAGCCGGGTCGACGTTGGTCCGCGCCCTGATGCTCGCGACGCTCGCGGCCGCCGTTACGGCCTATTTCCTCTACATCCGCCACCACACCGCCGATTTCGCCGCGGTACGAGCGCATGTGCGCGCGGTCGAAGCTTACGGCGGCGTCCATCCCTGGGCGCTCGCCGCGGAGTTCTTCGCCGCTTACGTGGCGGTCGCGGCCGCATCCCTGCCGATTGCGGGACTCCTGACGCTGTGCGGCGGCGCCTTGTTCGGCGTGGTCGAAGGCACATTGCTGGCTTCGTTCGCATCCAGCATCGGTGCGACTCTCGCGTTCCTCATCAGCCGCTACCTGTTTCGCGATGCGGTGCGGCGACGATTCGGCGAACGCCTCCGGACCGTGGATGAGGGCGTGCGGCGCGAGGGCGCGCTGTACCTATTCGCAATGCGGCTCGTGCCGGTGCTGCCGTTCTTCGTCGTCAACCCGTTGATGGGGCTCACCGCGATGCCGACGCGCACGTTCTACTGGGTGAGCCAGGCCGGCATGCTGGCCGCCACCGTGGTGTACGCGAATGCCGGAACCCGCCTGGCGCAACTCCATTCGCCGTCGGGACTGCTCTCCGGCGGCGTACTGGGCGGATTCGCGCTGCTCGCCGCGCTTCCCTTCGCCTCGCGGCGCGTGCTCGCTGTGATCCGCCGGAGGCGGACCTACCGTCGCTGGCGGAAGCCGCGGCGGTTCGATCGCAACGTCGTCGTCATCGGTGCGGGTTCCGCCGGCCTGGTCAGCGCGTTGATCGCGGCGACTGTGCGCGCCAAGGTCACCCTCGTCGAGCGGCACGAGATGGGAGGCGATTGCCTGAACACGGGCTGCGTGCCGTCGAAGGCCTTGATCCACAGCGCGCGCGTTGCGGCACAGGCGCGCGCCGGCGCCGCCGTGGGCGTGCACGTCGGGCCGATAACCGTCGATTTTCCGGCAGTCATGGACAATGTCCGGCGCGCGATCGCCACGGTCGCCCCGCATGACTCCGTCGAACGCTACCGCGCTCTTGGGGTCGATGTACGCATCGGCCATGCCAGGATCAAATCGCCCTGGGTGGTCGAAGTCGACGGCGAGCCGATCCGCACGCGCTCGATCATCATCGCGAGCGGTGCCGAACCGATCGTGCCGGCGATTCCCGGGTTGACCGACTCGAATCACGTCACGTCCGACACGCTGTGGCGAATCCGCGAACTGCCGCGGCGCTTGGTGGTCGTGGGCGGCGGGCCGATCGGCTGCGAACTGGCGCAGGCCTTCGCACGGCTCGGCTCGAGCGTGATCCAGGTGCAGAGGCACGACCGCCTGCTGGTGCGCGAGGATGACGAGGTGTCCGCGTTCGTGCGTCGCCGCCTCGCGGCCGACGGCGTCGACGTGCGCACCGGCCGTGGCGTGCTCGGCATCGAGCGCGAGGGTGCGGCCCACGTGCTGCTGTGCGAGTCGGCCGCCGGCGTGGAGCGGTTGCCGTACGATCAGCTGTTGATCGCGGTCGGACGCCGGCCGCGCACCGCCGGATTCGGGCTCGCGGAGCTCGGTATTCACGCCGGAACGACAGTGGACACGGACGGGTACCTTGCGACGATCTTTCCCAATATCTACGCCTGCGGCGACGTCGCCGGGCCGTATCAATTCACGCACACCGCGGCTCATCAGGCCTGGTACGCGACCGTGAACGCGCTGTTCGGCGGGCTGCGGCGGTGGCGGGCGGACTACACGACGATTCCGGCGGTCACCTTCGTCGACCCGGAAGTCGCCCGGGTCGGGCTCAACGAGCGCGAGGCGAAGAAGAGCGGTATCGCGTACGAAGTCACCCGGTACGGATTCGATGACTTGGATCGGGCGATCGCCGAGGGCAACGCTCATGGCTTCATCAAGGTGCTGACGCCACCCGGCCGCGACCGCATACTCGGTGCGACGATAGTCGGAGAACACGCGGGCGAACTGCTCGCGGAGTTCACGCTGGCGATGCGGCATCGCCTCGGGCTCGGCAAGATTCTGGGCACCATCCATGCGTACCCAACCTGGGCCGAGGCCAACAAATACGCCGCGGGGCAGTGGAAGCGGGCGCACGCGCCGGAGCGCATATTGCGCTGGTTGGAGAGGTACCATCGATGGAAGCTGGGACGTTGAAGCGCGATGATCGCCGCCGTCGCGCCGCACGGGTGTCGCGGTGACGACCGACTCGCCGGTTGACGTGATCATCGTCGGCTCGGGCGCCGGCGGCGGTGCGGCGGCCTATCGCCTCGCCCGGGCCGGACTGCGCGTGCTCGTGCTCGAAAAGGGCGGACCGTTGCCCCGCGACGGCTCCACGCTCGACGTCGACCGGGTCGTCGTGGGGCGCGAATTTCAAAGCCGTGAGCCGTGGCGCGACGGCCGGCGCCGCATTATCGTGCCCGAGGAGCACTTCAACCTCGGCGGCAAGACCAAATGGTATGGCGCCGCGCTGTTGCGCCTGGCACCGGCGGAGTTCGAGGCGGACACCCTCCATGATTGCATCGGGTGGCCGATCACCCGTGCGGAGCTCGACCCGTATTACGCCGAGGCGGAGTCCCTGCTCGGGGTACGGGTGTTCCCGTGTGAACCGGCGCTGAACCGCATCCTGCGGCGCGTGAGCGGGCACGATCGGTCGTGGTCGGCCGCCGGGCTGCCGATGGCGCTCGATCCGCGGATCTTGTCCAATCCGTGGGAAGCGGCCCACTTCGACGGATTCGCGAGCGTCGCGGGTCTGAAGGCGGACGCCGAGACCAGCCTGATCAAGCGGGTGTCGGCGATGTCCAACGTCCGGATCGAGACCGATGCGGAAGTCGTGGCGCTGCGACCGCGCGTCGGCGATCCGCATCGTATCGGCGGCGTGCAACTCGCCGATGGCCGGGTCCTTACCGCCAACGCGGTGTTCCTGGCGGCCGGCGCCCTGCATTCGCCGCGCCTGCTGGCGTCGTATCTGGCGACCAGCGGGTTGACCGATGCCATCGCGGGTGCGCGCTGGATCGGGCGCCGGCTCAAGCTGCACCGGTTGACGGCGGTCATCGCGTTGTCACCCGGCCGAAAGACCGATTTGCTGCGCAAGACCCTGATCCTGACCCATCCGAATTTTCCACATAGCACCGTGCAGCCGCTTGGATTCGATGCCGCGGTGATCGCCTCGCAGATCCCGCGCACGGTACCGCGGTGGATTGCCGCCGGGATCGCCGGGCGTGCATACGGTTTTTTCCTGCAGACCGAGGACGGATCGCATCCCGACAACCGCGTCGTCAACGCCCCGCGAAACGCGGATTGGACCGGCACTCTCGACTACGACGTTGCGCGGATGCCCGCCACCGTGGTGGAGCACCAACGCTTCGTCGCCGCGTTCCGTCGATCGCTGATGCGCGCGGGCTACCTGAGCGTCGGCAAGTCGATGCCCATCACCGGTACCGCGCACGCCTGCGGCACGCTCGCCGCCGGCGTGGATTCCGCGGAATCGGTGGTCGACGGTCTGGGTCGCGTGCATGGGCTGCGGTCCCTTTACGTCGTCGATGGCAGCGTCCTGCCGCGATCGAGCCGCGTCAATCCGTCCCTGACCATCTATGCATGGAGCCTGCGGGTCGCGGAACGGTACGCGGGCAGTGGGCCCGACGGCGGCTAGGCATTGGGAGGCGGGGTGTGATCGGGCGCCGCCGCCAGCAGCCATTCGCGCAACCGCTCGCGCGCGCGATGCAGTCTGCTCTTCGCGGCCGCGACCTGCAGGCCGAGGCGCGCGGCGATTTCCGCGATCGTGCGTTCCTCGAAGTCGCGCATGAGGATGATTTGCCGATAATGGGCCGGCAGCGCCTCGAGGCCCGCGATCAGGTCGATGCGCAGACTCGAGTCGTCGCGCAGCTGCAGCTTCTCCTCCGCGATCTCCTCGATCGACGGTCCAAGATTGCGCATGCGCCGTTCGAGCCGCCGGCACTCTCGGCGCACGACCGTGAACAGCCAGCTCGAGAAGGCCGCGACCGCACGCAGTCCGTCCAGGCGGCGCGTCAAGATCCACAGCGCTTCCTGGACCGCGTCATCGACGTCGCTCACCTGGCAATGCCGGCGGGCGTAACGGCGCGCATCGACCTGGCATTCGGTCAGCAGGCGGCCGAGCGCCGCGGAATCTCCGTCCTGAGCGGAAAGGATCAGTGCATGCCGATCCATCATCGATACTCTCTGGCCGTTGAGGTGCGCGTGGCGTGGCGGGGTCCATTCCACACCCGCGTTCGGGCCCGCGATTATCTCCGGTCGGGTGCGGTTCTCGCAAGCCGGCCCACCGCCGCGTCCTAAATTCTCGCGGACCAGCGAATCCTCGGGGGAGGCCGACGCCTCTTATATCATCCAAAGAGCGAAATTCGGGAGCTCGAACGCAGCGCGCGGCGGCGAGGACCGACCCGGACGATCCTTTGAAGACATACACAGCAGAGGGACTACCCATGGATTCGAAGTCACTACGGGCAGCGCAGGCGCCCCTGAAGCAGAAGTACCGCGACGACCCGCAGGCCACGCTCGGCGTCGACCGGGCGGTGCCGGTCGGCATACAGAGCATCGCGGTCCACTTCGAAATCGACGGGGATCTGGACGACGCGGAGCGCGAGCGCTTGGTGGCATCCACGGAGCGCTACTGCGTGGTGCTCGCCACCTTGCGCGACTCGCCGGCGCTCAACGTCGAGATCCTGCATTCGACGGGCGGCGCATGAGATCGACGTCGCCGCCGTCGGCCGTGCCGGTTCGATCGATGCTTCGCGCGTCCGCGTCCGCGTTCGCG
>JBBISV010000020.1:5305-17773 GCA_037441085.1 Gammaproteobacteria bacterium
GCGTTCGCGGGCGCGGGACTCGCCGTGTTCCTCGCGGCGGCGGGTTGTCCCGGTGCCGCGCGCGCACACGCGGCACCCGCGGCCGCCGCCCGCGCAGGCGACGCGCTGGAGACGATCATCGTCAGCGCGCGCAAGCGCGACGAACCGCTGGCCAAGGTCCCGGAAAGCATCACCGTCTTCGCGGCGGAGGCGCTCACCGCCTTCGACATCGAGTCGTTCGACGACTACGCCGCCAAGACGCCGAACCTGTCGTTCGTCTACGGCCCGGGTTCCACCGGCATCTCCAACGCGCGCACCGTGTCGATTCGCGGAATCACCGGCCAGAACCTCTTCGGTACCGCGGGCGCGACCGGCTTTTACATCGACGACACGCCGGTGCCGGAGTCGATCGATCCGCGCGTCGTCGATCTCGACCGCATCGAGGTGCTGAAGGGTCCTCAGGGCACCTTGTTCGGCGAGAGTTCGCTCGCGGGCAACGTCCGGCTCATCACCAAGCGGCCGGACCCGGGGGGCGACTCGCTCGGCTATCGGGTGCAGGCGGGCTACACGTCGGGTGGCGGCAGCGCCGACGGCGGTACCGACGTGATCGGCAATGTCGTGCTGGTACCGGAGCGGCTGGCGCTCCGGGTGGTGCTGTTCGGCAATCACGACGCGGGATACCTGGCGCGGACGTTCCCGGGTCCCGGCAGTGCGGCGACGGGCGATCCATTCCTGGTCGCCGCGCGCTCACGCGTCGGCGATCAAGGCGCACGGACGACCTACGGCGGTTCGGTGACCGCGCTGTTCACACCGGGCGCGCGGCTCACCGCGAGAATCCGGGTGATGTTTCAGAACACGGCGTACAAGGGCTTTCCCGCCGCGTTCGCGCCCCTGCCGGGATTCCGCCCGGACTACACGCTCGCGCGCGCGTTCGACGTTCAGCCGCGCGCGGCGGATCGATGGGCTCTGCCATCGATCGACCTGAAGTTTCGCGGCGACGGACTCAGTCTCGTGTCCTCGACCAGCTATTTCCAGCGGCGCAATCAAGACATCGAGGACTCGACCTACGGCACGCAGCAGATCCTGTCGGGGTATTACGGCGTGTCGGCGCTTCCCGCGCAGCCGTTCGTGTGGAACCAGGAGCATTATCACGATCAGTTGACCGAGGAGCTGCGGCTGGCTTTCGACCCGGGGAACGGCGTCAGCGGCACCGTCGGCGCGTTCTACTCGAATACCCACACCAGTCTGTCGATCCCGCCGACCACTGCGCAAGGACTCGTCGCCGCGACCGCGCACAACACCGTGGTGGGGCCCTGGCCGAACAACCTGCTGTGGACGGACTATAATCCCGCGACCCAGAAGGACAGCTCGATCTTCGGGGAACTCTATTGGAAATTCCTGCGCCGCTACACGGCGACCCTCGGCCTGCGACGATATTGGCTCTCGCAGACGACGGACTTCACCGCCGACGGATTCAATAATTTCGGTCCGACCTCGAGCGATCCGCAGCGGAGCACGCAGTCCGGCGTCGATCCGAAGCTCGGCCTGTCGGTCCAGGCGACCCAGGACATGCTGCTGTATGCATCGGCGTCCGAGGGATTCCGGGCGGGAGGCGCCCAGCCCTACCTGCCGTTCTGCGCACTGGCAGATCTGCCGGTGTCGGCCATCACGCATCTGAAGTCGGACACGTTGTGGAGCTACGAACTCGGCGCCAAAACGCGGTTGCCGCAATCCGGCCTGTTGGTCACGGCCGCGGTTTTTCACATCGATTGGCGCAACCTGCAGCAACAGATCGCGCTGCCTTGCGGCGCCTACATCGTCATCAACGGTCAGGCGGCACGGATCGACGGCGCCGAAGTCGAGCTCAGCGGCGAGCCGCTGCCGTCGCTGCGGCTGCGGTTCGGCGCCGGCTACGAGAAGACGGATCTCACCCGGCCCGGAGCGTTGGGGAACGTCGGCCTTCTGGCCGGATCGCGCGTCCTCGGCACGCCGGCCTGGAACGCCTCACTCGGGAGTGTCTACCGTCATCCGCTCGCCCCGACCGTGGACGGCTTCGTCGCGGCGGATGCGAGCTACACCGGGAACAGCGTGGCGCTGTTGAACGGCGGCGGCAATCTGCAATCGCTCCGGCCGGGTTACCTGCTTGCCAACCTGCGTTTCGGACTGCGCCGCGGCGAGTCCGAGCTCGCCATTGCCGTGCATAATCTCACGAACGCGAGGCCGAACCTCGGCGACATCGGCTACGTGGGTTATGCGCAGTACGATCGCGCCGGGTCGATCGTCCCGCAGGTCGCCACCCTGGAGCCTTTGACCGTGTTGCTGCAATTTCAGGAGAACTATTGAGCGCGTTCTCCGCCCGTTCGCCGGGGCGGCGCTTCGCCGCGCTGGTGCTGTGTTGCGGGCTGTCGGCCTGCGGCCGCGCACCGCCCGCGCCCGCGATCGGACCGACCGCGGATTGGGCGACCATTCGCGCCGCCGCGCGGGGACAGACCGTGACCATGGCGATGTGGGGCGGCGATGCGTCCGTCAACGCCTACATGCGTCATTTCGTCGCGTCCCGGTTGCTGCGTGACGACGGGGTCGTGCTGCGCTTCGTGCCGCTCCAGGGGGATCAGATCGTCAACGCGTTGATGACCGAAGAGGAGGCCGGGCGCCGCCGCAGCGCCTACGACGTGGTCTGGATCAACGGCGAGACCTTCTACCAACTGAGGCAGATTCACGCGCTGTACGGACCGTTCACGCGGCAACTGCCGAACTCCCGCTACATCGACTGGACCAACCCGTTCATCGCCGAGGATTTCCAACAGCCCCTGAACGGGTATGAGTGCCCGTGGGGCAACGTACAGCTGACGCTGATCACGGATGCCCGCCGCGTACCCGATCCGCCGACCGATCCGGCCGCGCTCGCGGCGTGGATCCACGCCCACCCGGGGCGTTTTACGTTCGACACCGGATTCACCGGAATGAGCTTCTTGAAGTCGCTGATGTATGCGTTCGCCGCGCGGCCGGCGGAACTCGCCGGGCCTTTCGATGGGGCGCGCTACGCGAAGCTCGAGGATGCCGTGTTCCGATGGGTCGACGGCGTTCGGACGGACCTCTGGCGGCGCGGCGCAACCTTTCCGGCGAGCGTGGCACAATTGAACCAGCTGTTCGCCGACGGCGAGGTGGATTTCAGCATGAGCTTCAACGATGGCGAGGTCGACAACCGCGTGGCAAACGGCATGTTTCCCCCGACGGCGCGTGCATTCGTGCTGCACACCGGCATGATCCAGAACAGCCACTATCTCGGGATCGTCGCGCGCAGCGCGCACTTGGCCGCCGCGATGGTCGTCGTCAATCTGTTGATCTCGCCGGAGGCGCAGTGGCGCAAGCTCGAGCCCGGGGTCTGGGGCGACGGCACCGTTCTCGCGCCGGACCGGCTGCCGGCGGCGTGGCGGGCGCGTTTTGCCCAGGCGGCGGCGCGCGCACACACGCCGTCGCGCCGCGCGATGCAGCCTTACGCGCGTCCCGAGCCGTCCGCGCGATTGATGATCGAGCTGTCACGGGATTTCCGCCGTCATGTCCTCGACCGCTGAGCATCGCGCCTCCGACCGGTGGGCCGTCCTCGCGGTGGGGCTGGTCGCCGCGCCGCTCGCCGCCGGTCTCGTGTTCATGGTCCTGTACAGCCTCGGGGTGGTCGGGATGCTCGCGGACGGATTCACGCTCCTGCACTGGGCGCGGGTGCTGGGCGACGCGCGCACCTGGATCACGCTCGGATTCAGCGTCTGGGTCGGCGCGGCGAGCATGGCCGCATCGCTCGGGCTGGCGCTCGCCCTGCACGCGGCGTTCGGCGCGGGCGCGCGCGAGCGCGAGAGCGAGAGCGTGGGTCTGTGGTATGCGCCGCTCGCGGTACCGCCGCTGGTCGCGGCGCTGTTCAGCGTGACCGTGCTCGGCAGCGCCGGACTCCTGTCGCGCCTTGCGCACGCGTTCGGTTGGATCGCGTCGCCCCGGGAATTTCCGTCTCCGGTCTACAGCCGTTCGGGCGCCGGCATCGTGATCACCCACGTGGCCCTGGTGACGCCCTTCCTGGTGCTGCTGTTCGAGCGTCTTGCCCGCAATGAACGCCTGGCGTGTCTCGCCGAGACGGCGCGCACCTTAGGCGCGACGGCCGCGCAGACGTGGATGCGCGTGCGCCTGCCGGTGCTGATGCGGGCGGCGACGCCGGCCTTGTGTGTGTACTTCCTGGCGTTGACGGGCGCCTTGGAGGTGCCGTTGCTGGTCGGTGCGCAGTACCCGCCGATGATCTCGGTCGCGATCGAGCGGCGTTTTTCGCAGTTCGACATCTCGACGCGGCCCGAGGCCTATGCGCTGGCGACGCTCTATGCCGTGCTCAGCGCCGCGGTGCTGCTGTCGGTGTTCTCCGTCCGCCGCAAGCGCGAACGGCGGGAGCGGGGGGCATGATGCGCCGCGCGCTGGTGACCGCGCTAACGATGCTCGGTCTCGGCTGCATCGCCCTGCTGGCGTTGCTGTCCGTCGCGAGACGCTGGCCGTGGCCCGCGGTCGTGCCCGTCGGCCTGCAGGTGCGCCAGTGGCGCGAGGTGCTCGATCCGGCGAGCGGCGTGGGCGGTGCGGCATTGCGTTCGTCGATCATGGCGGTGACCGTCGCCGCGCTGGCCACCTTGGGCGGCTTCGTCACCAGCCGGGGCGTTGCGCGGCACCCGCAGCGTCATCGACTGTTGATGATGCTGAATCTGCCGTTCGCGGTGTCGCCGGTCGTGCTGGGGGTCAGTCTCTCCTATTTCTTCCTGCGGTTCGATCTCGCCGGCCACGCCGCGGGTGTGGTGATCGCGCAATTCATCGTGGCGTACGCGTATGCGGTGATCTTGCTGAGCGGCTTCTGGAATCCCGAGGTGGCGGCGCTGATCGAGCTTGCCGTCACCTTCGGCGCCGACCGCGTCCAAGTCTGGAGGCGCGTGCTGCTGCCGCTGGCGCGACCCTTGCTGGTTCTCTGTCTGCTGCAGACCTTTCTGATCTCCTGGTTCGACTACGCGCTGACTCTGGTGGTCGGCGCGGGGCGCGTTTCGACGTTGACCACCGCGCTCTACCAATACTTCGGCTCCGGCGACCTGCGCCTCGCCGCGACCTGCGCGCTATTGCTGCTCGCGCCGCCGCTGGCGGCGATCGCGCTGCATCAGCGCCTGGCTTCCGCGGCGGTGGCCGCGCAGTGGGAGGCCTGACGCGATGGACCAGATCGAGCCGGAGTTTCGCGTGCAAAATATCGCGGTCCGTCTCGGCGGCGACCTGATTTTCGACGCGGTGAGCCTCGCGGCCGAGGCCCGCACAACGCTCGCGGTGATCGGCGCGTCCGGCAGCGGAAAGACCACGCTGCTGCGCGCGATCGCCGGATTGGTGCCGATCGCCCGGGGGAGCATCCACCTCGGCGGGCGCCGTGTCGATGCGTTGCCGCCGAACCGCCGCAACATCGTCTACCTGAACCAGGAGCCGCTATTGTTCCCGCACCTGGATCTATTCGACAACATGGCGTTCGGTCTGCGCCTGCGCAAGGTCGCCGATGCGGACGTCCGCGGCCGCGTCGATGCGCTGATCGGTTCGCTCGAGCTCGACGGACTCGGCGGCCGATTTCCGCACGCCCTGTCCGGCGGCCAGCGTCAGCGCGCCGCTTTCGGCCGTGCGCTCGCGGTGGAGCCCGCGATGCTGCTGCTCGACGAGCCGTTCAGCAACCTCGATCCGCGGACGCGCGCGTCGATGCAGCTGTTGTTCAAGCGCGTGTCGCGGGAGCGCGGTATATCGGCGATATTCGTCACCCACGATCTCAAGGAATCACTGCAGATCGGCGACCGCTTCGCGGTTCTGCGCGACGGGCGCCTGCGCGTCTTCGGTGATCGCGCCGCGTTCTGCCGGGACCCGTCCAGCGGGGTCGCGCGCGAGGCGCAGTACTGGAGCGAGGTCGCGACTCCGGTGGCGGGCGGGTCAGTGCGGTCCGGCCGCGAGCAGGCGGCGGGCATGGTTGAGCCGCTCACCCATCGTGAAGACGATCACGACGATGAATAGCGTGCTCCACGCGATCAAGCGCTGTTCGTCGGCCATCATGAAGCTCAGACAGATGAACGCTTCGGTGCGCTCGCCGAGTCCCGGCGCATAGTGGAATGACTTGGCCGATCGATTGCGCAGCGCGGCGGCGATCGACAGGAACAGCGACATCGCGATCGCGATCAGACCGGCCAAAATCACCAGCACGAAGCGGGCCTCGGGCCGGCGCCACGCGAGCGCGACGATGACCGCGATTTCGACCACCCGGTCCGCGGTGATGTCGAGGATGGCTCCGAGCGCGCTCGTTTGGGTCAGGCGCGCGAGCGCGCCGTCGGCGGCGTCGAGCAGTCCCGAGATCCACAGCGCGCCGATGCCCCACCCGGGGTGCCCCGCCGCGACGCAAGCCGCGGCACCGATTCCGATCAGCATCGCGCCGCCGGTCACGGCGTTCGCCGACAGGCCGAGGCGGCGCAGGCCGCGCGCGACGCGATTGATCAGCGGCTCGACGAGCCGCCGTGCATGCGTGTCAAGCATTCACGGTCGCGCCAGCGGTTGGGCGAGCAGCGCGCGGAGGCGCTGGTCCGCGGGAGCGCGAAATCGCTCGAGGCCGATGCGCATCGTCGGCTGCGGGGTCCGTGGATCGCGCAGGTACGTGCCGAACAGGCGATCCCACCAGGACGCGTGGAAGCCGAAATTGCGGTCGTACTCCTCAGGAAGGACCGAGTGGTGGATGCGGTGCATGTCCGGGGTGACGAACACCACGCGCAGCAGCCGGTCGATGGTCGCCGGCAGCGCGACATTGGCGTGGGTGAACAGTGCGAACGCGCTCAAAAGCACTTCGAACGTCAACACCGCGCCCGGCGGGGCGCCCAGCGCCAGCACCGCGGCGATCTTGATCAGCATCGAAAACAGCATCTCGAGCGGGTGGAAGCGCACCGCCGAACTCAAGTCGAGCGACACGTCCGTATGGTGGACGCGATGCAGGCGCCACAGCGGTCCCACCCGATGCATCAGCCGATGCTGGCCGTAGATGATGCAGTCCAGGGCCAGTATCGCGACGATGAACGATGGCGCCGTCGCGAGGCCGAGCCACGGCAGCAGGCCCGTGCCGTGGTCTTGGGCCCAGTGCGCGGCATCCACGGCGAGCCAGGGCATCAAGACGCGCACCGCCAGCGCGTCGATCGCGCCGAGCGCGAAGTTCACCGGCCAGCGCCGCCGCCGATGGGGCGCCGCCTGATGCCGCGGCCGCAGACGCTCGGCCAGGCCGAGCGCCGCGACCAGCGCAACGAAGACCGACACGCGGATCAAGCCGTCACTGATGGACATGAGAGCTAGAGGCGGCCGTAGCACACAGGGATTCGCCGGGTCCCGCGAGGGCGCTAGCCATCGCCCGCCGCCGTTTGAGCCGCCGCGGCGTCGAATATTGGCGAGTCGACTTTCAGGTAGGCGATCCCCTCGTCGACGATCACGACGGCGTCGGCCACGCCCGCCACCCGGCGCAGCCGCGCGGCAAGCGCGTCCGGGTCGACCTCCCGGTCGTTCCCGATACGAATCAGGCGTGTCGTCAGATGACTTGGCGGCGGCATCGTCGCCGCGACCGCGAGCCAGATCAGCGCGATGACACCCGACCCGATGAAAACACCGTCAATACCCGACGTCTGGTGTATCCAGCCGCCGGCGACGCCACCGATGAAAATGCCGAGAAATTGCGAGCTGGAGTAGATGCCGGTGGCCGTGCCCTTGGCGCCGGCCGGCGCCGTCTTGGTGATCAGCGAAGGCAGGCTCGCCTCCATCACGTTGAAGCCCGCGAAGAACAGCGTGATCGCGGCGAGCACGACGTACACATTCCCCTGGCCGGCCAGCAGCATGAACTGGCTCGCGGCCAGCGCCGCAACGGCGGCGACGAACACCGTCTTCATGCGCCGGTACTTCTCCGCGACGATGATCGCGGGCACCATCACCGCGATCGAGACCACCAGCACCGGCAGGTACACGATCCATTGATCATGACTGTTCACCCTCAACCGGGCGTGCAGCAGGCTGGGTATCACCAGGAAGCTTGCGGTCAACATTGCATGCAGCGCAAAAATTCCGAAATCGAGCCGCAACAGAGCCCGGTTACTCAGGATAGTTCCCATCAGGGCCGGCACTGCCTCGGCGTCGCGGTGCATCCGGGAGGTCTTGGGGCGCGGCACGATGAATTCCGTGATCGCGATGCCGGTCAGCGCCAGCGCCGCCATGAGCCAGAAAATTCCGGCGACGCCGATGAAACCGGCGAGAAGCGGCCCGGCGACCAGCGCTCCCATGAACGACGTCCCGATCGTGATGCCCACCATCGCCATCGCCTTGGTGCGGCTTTCCTCCGATGTAAGGTCCGCGACCATCGCCAGAATCACCGAACCGATGGCGCCCGCACCCTGCAGCACCCGGCCGAGGATGACGCCGTCGATCGAGGTCGACAGTGCGGCCACCGCGCTGCCGCCCGCGAACATCAGCAGGCCGAGCACGATCATGGGTTTGCGCCCGAACTTGTCGGACAGGAGGCCGAAAGGGATCTGCAGCAGGCCCTGGCTCAGGCCGTAGATTCCGAGGGCGAGCCCCGTCTTGTACGGGGTCGCGCCGGAAAGATGGCCGGCGTATGCGGCAAACACGGGATAAATCATGAATAGACCGAGAAGTCGCAGCGAAAAGACCGCCGCGAGAGAACTCGTCGCCCGAAACTCTAGCTTGTTCATAGGCCCATAGTTTATGGGTATTCGGCCGGAATTGGGGCATTCTCGTGCGGCGCGCCGGTCCCCTCAGCGTCCGCTAAGTCTCGGTACGGATACTGGCGCCAACGCAAACTCAACTGCGCCGCTCCAAGGGAGCCAACTCGTTGACATGACAGGAGTACTGAGATGAAACTGCAAACCGTGATTACCGCGACCGCCATCGCCGTCGCCGTCGGATTGAGCCTGGCGATGACCGCAAACGCATTCGACGGACAACAGTACCTAAAAGTTGCCAAAGTTTCCCTGCAACAGGCGCGCAAGATCGCCCTCCGAGTTTCACCAGGCGGACGGATTGTCCACCAGGAACTTGAAACGGAGAAAGGTGGCAGCGGCCTGCGCTACAGCTTCGACGTCGCAACGGCGAAAGGGGCGCGCGAAGTCGGCGTTGACGCCAAGAGCGGCGCAGTACTTGAAAACAGCAAGGAGGGGTCGAAAGGGGACTGACCGGTCGTCATGACGCGTAACGGAAAGTGCAATGCGCCTGCTGCTGGTTGAGGACGACCTGATGTTGGGTGCCGCCACGCAGCAGGCGCTGCGCGACGCCGCGCACGCGGTCGACTGGGTGCGTGAAGGCGCTGCGGCTCTGGCGGCCGTCAAATCGACGCATTATGAGGCCATGCTTCTCGATCTCGGATTGCCCAGTCGAGGCGGGCTCGCCGTGCTGCAGTCACTGCGCGGCGACGGCAATAATCTGCCGGTCATCATCGTCACGGCGCGAGACGGCATCGACGATCGCATTCGCGGTCTCGATCTGGGGGCGGACGATTATCTCGTCAAACCTTTCGAAACCGCGGAACTGCTGGCGCGCCTGCGTGCGGTCACCCGGCGCAAAGGCGGCCAGGGTCAGCCGCTGCTCAGCAACGGAATCGTGGATTTGGATCCGGCCACGCGCGAGGCCCGCCATGGGGAAACGAGCACGCGCCTGTCGGCGCGTGAATTTGCGGTGTTACATGCTCTGCTGACGCGGCCCGGCGCCATTCTTTCGCGCAGGGACTTGGAGGACCTTGTATACGGATGGAACGAGGAGGTCGAAAGCAACGCCGTGGAGTTCCTGATTCACGGGATTCGCAAAAAACTGGGTCAGGCCACGATCAAGAATGTACGCGGAGTCGGTTGGATGGTCGATCGCGTCGCCGCCGCGCCTGCGCGGCGCCCCGGATGACGATGCTGCGGTCGCCGCGCCGTTGGGCCTCCGAGTCGTTGTTGCGCCGTCTCTGGCTCGCGAACACCCTGATCGTCGTCGCCGTGGCGGCAGGTTCCGCGATCGCGTTCTACGTCGTCGGTTATCAGGAGGCGGAGGAGATGCAAGACAACCAGTTGCGTCAAATCGCGCTCCTCGTGCACCGATGGGGCCACGTGCCGCAAAGCGTGCTGGCCCCCCCTGGTGTCGACATCGACGAAGATACGCGGGTCATCGTCGAGCGGCTGGATGGTCCGAATTCCGGCGCCGCGCTGAGGTTACCCCGTGATCTTGGCGACGGCATGCACTCGATCCGGTCCGAAGGAGGGATGTGGCGCGTTTTCGTCCAGTCCGGTCGTGGCGGCCGTGTCGCCGTGGCACAGTCCGGCGACGTTCGGCTGGACGCCGCATTCGACGGCGCGCAGGGTGCGCTGTTGCCGCTGTTATCCTTGATTCCGGCGTTGATGTGGCTGTCCGTGATCGTGGTGCGCCGCGCCTTGTTGCCGGTGCGTTCGCTTGCCGATGAACTGGACGCGCGCGATGAAAACGCGCTTGACCGCCTGCCGGTGGACGAACTCCCCCGCGAGATTCGTCCGATCCTCGCCTCGATCAATGGATTGATCGACCGCCTGGCGTTCACCATCACGCGTGAACGCCGTTTCGTCGCCGACGCGGCGCACGAATTGCGCACCCCCGTCGCCGCGTTGATACTTCAGGCCGAAAATCTGGCCAATGGCGAACTGCCCGGTGAGACACTCGCGCGCCTGCGCAGTCTGCAGGGAGGACTGGCGCGCGCCCGCGACGTGGTCGAGCAGTTGCTGAGTCTGGCTCGCGCGAATTCCGGCAGACGCCTGACATTCGATCGCATCGATCCAATGCCGGTCGTGTTGCGGGTTATCGAGGATCTCATGCCCCTGGCGGAACAGCGCCGCATCGATCTTGGAATGGAATGCCATCGAGGGAAGCCCATTCTGGCGGATGCCACCCAGCTCTATACGCTGTTGCGCAATGGACTGGACAATGCGCTTCATTATACTCCGGAGGGCGGGCGCGTCGACTTGTCGGTTTCCACCGAAAGCGCGGCCGACGGCGGCGCGCGAGTGAACATCGATATCGCGGATACCGGGCCCGGCATTCCTCCGGAGGATCTGAGACGGGCGTTCGAACCGTTCGAACGCCTTCCGAACGCATCGGGTACTTCGGGCAGCGGTCTCGGACTCGCGATCATGCGCAGCATCGCTCAGAACCTGGGCGGGCGGCTCGACCTGGAGAACCGGCCGGAGGGCGGTCTGCGGCTGCGCTACAGTCAGCCGGCCGTGCCCGGCGCCACGCCGGACGACGAGTCAATTCGCGATCGGCGGCGCGGCGCGTTGTGAATACCGCACGCATAAACCGCCCTCGGGGCGGTTCGCCAGCCGTAGACTTCCTCCGAGATTGGCCGCGGCAGTGCGCATGATCGCGAGTCCAAGGCCGGTGCCGGCGGAATCTCCGCCGGCCTGAAGCCGTTCGAATGGCTGGAACGCGCGATCGAGATCCGCCTCGGGAATTCCCGGTCCGGAATCGCAAATTTCCACCGCCACCTCGTCGCCTTCTTCGCCGGGGCGCACCCGTTTCACATCCACGGCGATGCGGCCCCCGTCGGGTGAGTGTCGCAATGCGTTGTCGACGGCGTTGCGCAGCAGGGTATAAAACTGAAATTCGTCGGCGGCGATCGGTAGAGCGTGCTGACGGTGAACGCAAAAGTCGATGCGGCGCGACCGGGCGGCGGGCTCGTAATCATTCAGCACCCGTTCCAACACGTCGCCGGCATCGATCACCGGCATCTCCAGCGGGACCCGATGCTGGATGCGCGCGAGCGTCAGCAATTGTTCCACCGTCGAACGCATGCGCTCGACTCCGGTCTGCAGATCGCGCAGGCGCCCGCGTGCGACCGGGGACAGGTCGGTATTGGCGAGGTTGTCCGTTTGCAGGCGCAACACCGCAATCGGCGTGCGCAATTCGTGCGCCGCATCGGCGATGAATCGTCGCTCGCGGATCAATAATTGGGCGACGCGATCGAACAATTCGTTGATCGACGTCAAGAACGGGCGAATCTCCAGCGGTATCCCCGCCAGCGGCAAAGGCGCCGGCGTCGCCGATTGACCGATATCGAGGGACGCCGCGATCGAGCGCAGGGGCGCGAGCGCGCGCCTGATCCCGAAATCGATCAGATACAACAGCATCGGCAACAGCGCAAGCGCCGGCAACAGCGCGCTCAGCGCGCCGTCGAATGCGGCGTCGAGTTGGAACGACGACCGTTGAGCGACCGCAACCTGCCCCGACCGGCCATGATTGACGAACACCCGCCACGTGTCGCCTCCGGAGGAGATCTCATGAAAGCCATCGGCGAGTTCCGCGGGAAACCGCAACCGATATGATACGCTTGATTTGTTGTCCGTCGGCCGGTGACCTCGATCGAGCGGGGTGACGACGATCGACGTATCCACGTCCTCATCCTCGCCGCGCGGC
>JBBISV010000020.1:17783-26955 GCA_037441085.1 Gammaproteobacteria bacterium
TCGTCTCCAGGATCAGCAGGTCCACCCCACCCTCAGCCAGCGCCGCAATCTGCTGCAGGGTGGAGTCCTGTTGCTCCTCGCCCTCCATGAACGCCGCAACGAAGGCGACCGTCGCGCCGATCAGCGCGGTCGCGACGATCACCCAGGAGATCGACACCCAGAGGCGCCGATGCAAGGAAGGCGCAGCGACGGCGTCGGACACGGACATCAGTTGGTTCGCTCCGGGTCGTCCAAGATCCAGCCGACACCGCGAACGTTACGGATTGCCGAACGGCCGATGCGCCGTCGGATGCCATGAATCAAAAACTCGACGGCATTGCTGTCCACCATGTCCTCACTGCCGTAGACGAGTCGTTCGATCTGAAGCCGCGAAAGTATGACGCCGGGGCGGCGCATGAGCGCGTACATGAGGGCGTATTCACGCGCCGACAGCCGGGCGTGACGGCCGTCCCTCGTGGCGACGCGCGTGGCCGGATCCAGCGTGATCCGCCCGTGCGCGAGCACCGGAGGCGCCCTGCCCGGGCGCCGCCTGGCGATCGCCCGCAATCTGGCGAGAAGTTCCGCGGCGGCAAAGGGTTTCACGAGATAGTCATCCGCCCCGAGATCGAGTCCGCCGATTCGATCGGTGATGGAGTCGCGGGCGGTCGCAACGATGACCGGGACATCGTTTCCATGCGTGCGCAGGGCGCTCAGCACCGCGAGTCCGTCGCGCTTAGGCAGTCCCAAGTCGAGGACTACCGCCTCGTAGGCGGTTGCCGTGAGCGCGATCAGCGCGGCGCTTCCGTCCAAGACCCAGTCGATCGCATGCGCGGCATCCGCCAGAGCCACGCGCGTGGCGCTGCCCAGCATGTAGTCGTCCTCGACGAGCAAGATCCTCAAGCGGCAACCCCTCCCAAGATCACGGCCATTTTTAGCACGGATCGCCGCCGCGATACTTAGCGGACGTTCAGTTGCGCTTCAGGTCATGTTCAGCATGACGGACTATAAGTTCGCCATAGCGCTCACGCCGCCGGGTTGCCGCACCGCAACTCCGGCGCCGGGCGTTCTGGCGGAGCCGGCAAGGCGGTCCGCTCACTGAAGAAGAATCGGCGAAAAAGGGGAGATGGCATGGCACACATATCGATCCGCGTTTCCGCGGCTGGGACCGGCGGGCGGACTTCTCGCGGGTTCACCGCGACGATTTCGACGATGGTATCCACCTGCGCCTGGGCCGCCTGGATCTCGATCGCCAATCCGCCGGGCGCTTTCGCGCAGCAGGCGCCAACGCCTTCGGTGGCGCCGGCCGCGGCGGCGGCCGCCAATCCGGACGACTCGCTGCAGGCCGTCGTGGTCACGGGTACGCGATTCAAGGTGGCGAATGCCAGCAGTCCGGCACCGATCACGATCGTCGGAGCCGCCGACCTTTTGCATCAAGGCGCAACCAAGGCGGAAGATCTCTTGATCAGCCTGCCGCAGGACAACGCCGGGCTCACCGACTCCGGGGTCGGAATCAGCCAGACGCCTCTGACGGGCACGGCCACCGTCGACCTGCGCGGCATCGGCGCGTTTAGAACCCTCGTATTGATGAACGGCAACAGGATCAATCCGGGTGACGCCGTCAATCCATCTGCCGACTTGCATACCGTTCCCGAGATTCTGATCAAACGGGTCGAAGTCCTGACGGGAGGCGCCTCGTCCATCTACGGATCCGACGCCGTCGCCGGCGTCGTGAACTTCGTGATGGACACGAACTATACCGGCGCCAAAGTCGTGGTTCAGGGCAGCGGCATGTACGGCAATAACGACAACAAGGGGCTCCAGTCGATCATGCAATCGAGCGGCGTCGGCACGCCGACCGGCGGAGTGTTCGACGGGCGCACCTACAACATCACCGGTGTGTATGGAACCGAGCTGGCCGATGGCGCCGGTCACGTCGAGATTTACGGTGGCTACCGGCGGAGCGCCGGGATTCTGGCATCCGCCAGGGACTTCAGTTCCTGCACGCTCGCGGAGGCGACGCCCGCGTCCTACGGTTGCCTGCTCGATGGCACGACACCGGCGGGACAATTCGTGGACCCGAGCGGGAACGCCTTTACGCTCGGCGCAGGCGGGAACACCCTGAGGCAGTTCACCGCGGCCGACGGCTACAATTTCACCGCGCACGAGACGCTCCAGCGCCCCGACACGCGTTATACGGCCGGCATTTTCGCGCACTACAGATTCAGCGCGCGCGCCGAGACTTATCTGGAAGGGCAGTTCATGCACGACTACACGACGTTGCAGTACGAGCCATCGGGCACCGCGCCGAGCGGCGTGGGCCCGCAGACCTATGCGGTTCCCTGCAATGATCCATTGCTCTCCGCCAACGAGGTCGGGATCCTTTGCACCGCCAACGGCCTCGCGGCCACCGACGTGGCGCAGATCGGGATCGGGCGGCGCAACATCGAGGGCGGGCCGTTACAAGACGCGTTCCGCCATACCTCGTACCGTCTCGTGCTCGGGCTGAAGGGTGCACTGACCGACAACTGGACCTACGACTCGAGCTTGAACTAAGGGAAGGTAACCGCCCACGAGCACGTGTCGAACGACATCTCGATTTCGCGCCTGACCAACGCGCTCGACGTCGTCCCGGTCAACGGGGCCCCGACCTGCCAGTCGGTCGTCGATGGCAGCGATCCCAGCTGCGTACCATACGACGTTTGGAGGGCCGGCGGAGTGACGCCGGCCGCGCTCGGCTACGTCACCGCCGGCGGCGGTAATGACGGCTACGCGACGCAAACCGTGCTCAGCGCGGACGTGGTCGGCGATCTGGGGGCTTACGGCGTGAGGAGCCCATGGGCTTCGGAATCGATCGGGCTCGCGGTCGGTGCGCAATATCGCAACGAAGCCATCGCCAATCAGCCCGATGCAGCCATGAGCGCCGGTGACCTGATGTACGCGAGCAACGTTCTATACGGTTCGCTGCCGACCCAGGGAAGCTTCCACGTCTCTGAAGTGTTTGCGGAACTCAAGGCGCCGCTGCTGAAGGACAAGCCATTCGCCGAATCGCTGAATCTCGACCTCGCGGACCGGTACGCGCATTACACGCCGCAAGGCAACGTGAATTCCTACAATCTTGGCGCGGACTGGGCGCCCATTCGCACCATCCGGTTCCGCAGCAGCTACAGTCGGGCGATCCGCGCCGCCAACGGCCACGAGCTATTCCTGTCCCAGATCGCGGGCCTTCAGCAAATCGCGGATCCATGCAGCGGTTCGGCACCGGCAGCGACCCAGGCGCAGTGCGCTCTCACCGGCGTGACAGCCGCGGAATACGGGCACATTCCCACCGCCACCAGCGTGAATGTCGTGCGTGGCGGCAATCCGGCCCTGGCGCCCGAGAAGGCCGACACGTTCACGATGGGGGTCGTGTTCACCAAATTCGATTGGGCACCGAGCCTCCTGGTCAGCGTCGACTATTGGCGCATCCGCATCAAGGACTACATCGGTTCAATCGCGCCGAAAACCTCGCTCAGTGAGTGTCTCGCCGGCGGCAATCCGATATTTTGCAACCTGGTGAATCGCGGCCCTGGGGGCTCGCTCACGTCCGGACGCATTCTGGCCACACGGGCGAACACCGGCAGCTACGGCGAGAGCGGAATCGACGTGGCGGGCCAGTACGGCCTCTCCTTGGGCTCGCTCGGCAGGCTGAATTTCACCTTCAACGGCAGCGCCCTGCTCGACAATCCGATAGCGGTCGATCCCTCCGCGCCGCTTGTCGACTGCAAGGACCTGTATGGCGCCTCGTGCTCGGGTGTCGGACCGACTTCGCCCATTCCAAACTGGCGGCACAACCTGCGGACGACGTGGACAAGGGGAGGGCTCGACGTTTCATTGAATTGGAGGCATATCGGGTCGATGAACTTCGAGGGAACCAGCGCCTATTTTGCCGGGGAATCGGTCTCCCCCATCGATTCGCAGGTTCGGGCTTATGATTACTTCGACCTCGAGAGCGGTTATCAATTCGCGAATTACGAAGTGCACATCGGCGTCAATAATTTGTTGGGCAAGCGGCCGCCGATCATCGGCTATGGCTCGAATCCGCTGCTTTTGAACGGCAATCTCCTTGCAGGAATTTACGATCCGTTTGGTCGCGAAATATTCGCGGAAGTGAGCGCGCATTTCTAAAATCCGCGCCACCCGGGCGAGCGACGGGCATCCTTGTCAGTGATCCGCCATGAGACTCCTCGTAGTCGACGCTCACGCCACGCAAGGCCGCGCGACCAAGGCCCTGCTCGAGGAGGCCGGATACGAGGTAACCTATGTCGGCGGATACTCCGGCGCCCATCGAGCGCTGTCGGAACATGTCTATCAGTGCGTGGTTCTGGGAATCATCGCGGCGGACGGCCGCGCCATCGACCTGTTGAAGGCCTGGCGGCGCAACGCATGCAGCGAGCCCGTGCTCATGTTGAGCGCGCGCGGGTCTGTAACGGACACGGTCGCCGGCCTCGACTCCGGCGCCGACGATTTTCTTGCGGGACCCTTCGCGCGCGAGGAATTGCTGGCGCGCATCCGCGCGCTGGTCCGACGCCATGCGCGGGTCAGATCGGCCATTCTCGAGTGCCGTGGTCTGCGGATCGATGTGGCCGGTCGCGCGGCCGAGTTCTGCGGCGATGGCGTGCTCCTGTCGTCGCCTGAATTCGCCATACTGCAGACACTGATGGAAAACCGCGGACTGGTCGTCAGCCGCGATACCCTGTACGAAAGGGTCTGGCCGGATCGGTCCGAGGCGAATCCGAATCTGCTCGACGTCTACATCCACCGGCTTCGCCGTCGGTTTCGAGGCCGACGCAGGGCCGCGATCATCCAAACGGTGCGGGGTCGCGGTTACAGGCTCGTGTGACGCCGCGCGCGTTCATCCACACGTGGATCACGGGGGTCGTGAAAACCGTCAGGAATTGAGACAGCAGCAGTCCGCCGATCATCACGACTCCCAGCGGCCGCCTCAATTCCGAGCCGGCGCCTCCGGCGAGCGCGAGCGGCACCGCGGCGAGGAGCGTAACCATCGTGGTCATCATGATCGGTCGGAACCGGTCGTGGGCCGCGCGACGGGCCGCGGTCGCGGGTTCCACACCCTGCGACTCGAGCGCGAGCGCCCGGTCCACCATCATGATGCCGTTCTTCTTGACGATGCCGATCAGCAGGATCACGCCGATCAGGGCGATCAAGGAGAAGTCGTCGCGGACCAGTTCCAGCGCGAGCAGGCCGCCGATGCCGGCCGACGGCAGGGTCGAGAGGATCGTCAGCGGGTGGCGATAACTCTCGTAGAGCATGCCGAGCACGATGTAGATCGCGAGAATCGCCGCGACGATGAGCAGGGGCTGCGTCGTCAGAGACGCCCGAAACGCGGCGGCGGAGCCGCTGAACGAGGAATGGAGCGCGGAAGGTGGGTCGAGCGACGAGGTTTTGGCGCGCACGGCGGCGATTGCGGTGCCGAGCGCGACACCGCGCGCGAGATTGAACGACAGCGTCACCGCCGGCAGGAGCCCGTCGTGATTGACCGTCAGCGGCGCGGCGGAGCGGCGCAACCGGCTTATGGCGGCGAGCTGGACCGGCACGCCTCGCTGGGACGGAACGTAGAGCGCGTGCAGCGCCGCGCCGTCGAGTTGCAGTCGCGGCGCGACATCCATGACGACCCGATAGACGTTGGCGGAATTGTAATAACTCGCGATCTGGCGCTGCGCGAAGGCGTCTTCAAGCGTGTCGTCGACCGACTGGGTCGCTACGCCCAAGCGCGCCATCGCGTCGCGGTCGAGGTCCACGCGCACGCTGGGTGCGCTTGGGTCGGCGTCGGCGGCGACGTCCTGCAGCTCCGGCAGTGACCGCAGCGCCTGCAGCAAGCGCGGCGCCCACCGGCGCAATTCGGCCGAATCAGGGTCGCGCAGCGTGTATTGGAACTGCGTCTTCGTGACGTGCGCCCCCACGTTGACTCCCTGCTGCGCCTGCAGGTAGAGGGCGAGGTCCGGGAAATTCCGCACCCGCCGCTGGATCCGGCGCATCACCGCATAGATGGACGCGTGGCGTTCGCCGAGGGGCTTCAGGTCCGCGATCACGCGGGCAATGTTCGTGGACGGATCCGTTTCGACGTAGCAGAACACGTCCGCGATCGCCGGATCGCGCCGCACGATCGCGGCCAGCGCGCGCACGCGCAGACTCATGGCGGCGTAGGAGATCCCCGGTTCGGCCTCCGCGACGCCGTTGATCAGGCCGTCGTCCTGCTGCGGGAAGAAGCCCTTTGGAATCTGCCAGTAGAGCGCGACGCTCGCGACGGCGATGGCGACGAAGGCGGCCAGCGCGAGCGGCGCGCGCGCGAGCGTCCAATCCAGGGCACGCCCATATGCGGTGAGGCAGCGGCGTTGGAACGCCGCCGACGCGACGTGCAGCCGGTGCGTCGAGCGCGCGTCCTCGACGCGTAAAAAGCGGCTGCACAGCACCGGGGTCAGCGTCAAGGACACGAACCCGGAAGTCAGGATCGAAATGGCGGCCGTGCCGGCGAATTCCCGGAACACCCGCCCGACGACGCCGCCCATGAAGAGCACCGGGATGAACACCGCGACCAACGACAGCGTCATCGCGACGATCGTGAAGCCGATCTCCCCAGCGCCCTGAAGCGCGGCGCTCATCGGGTCCTCGCCCGACTCCACGTGGCGCAGCACGTTCTCGAGCATGACCACGGCGTCATCGACGACGAAGCCGATCGACACCGTCAGGGCCATCAGGGAGACGTTGTCGAGCGTATAGCCGGCGGCGTACATGCCCGCCATCGATGCGAGCAGCGACATCGGAATGGCGGCCGCCGGGATCAGCGTCGCGCGCCAGTTGCCGACAAACAGGTACACCACCAGCACCACCAACACGCAGGTCGCGAACAAGGTGAGCTTCACGTCGCGCACCGATGCCCTGATCGCCTGGGTGCGGTCCTGAAGGACCATCAGGTGGATCGACGCCGGCAGCGTGCGCTGCAGGGCCGGCAGGATCGCGCGCACCCGCTGCACCGTGGCATTGACGTTGTGGCCCACCGCCTTGTGCACATCGATGATCACGGCCTGATGGTGGCCGACCCAGGCGCTTTGATGCTCGTCCTCGACCCCGGCGACGGCGGTCCCCACGTCGCGCAGGCGTGCGACGCGCCCGCCGGCGGCGGCGATTCCCAAGTCGCCGTATTGGGCGGCGCGGGTGAGTTGGTCGGTGGCCTCGACAATCGTGCCGGTCTCGACGCCATTCAGCGTGCCCTTGGCGCCGTTGACCGTCGCGGCGGCGATCCGTCTGCGTGCGTCCTCGAGCGTCAGTCCGAGCGATGCGAGCCGACGCGGATCGAGGCTCACGCGGATCGCGGGCCTTTGCCGGCCGTGATAGTCGACCACGCCGACGCCGCGCACGCGCGCGATCGCCGGCGCGAGACGGTTTTCGGCATAGTCGTCGGTCGCGGAGATGGGCAGGCCGTCGGAGTAGACCGCGATGGACATCAATAATGCGTCTGCGGGATTCGCCTTCTCGTACGTCGGCGCATGCGGCAGATCCTTCGGCAGATCCGCCATCGCCGCATTGATCGCACCCTGTACGTCGACGGCCGCGGTGCCGACGTCGCGCGACAGTTCGAACTGCACATTGATCGAGCTGTTGCCGAGGGAACTGGTCGACGTGATCGACGTGACATCGGGCAGATTGGACAGGGCGCGTTCGAGCGGCGATGTGACCGCGCTCGCCATGGTGTCGGCGCTCGCGCCCGGCAGCTGCGCCGAGACGTGGATCGTGGGCACGTCTATCTGGGGGACACCGGCAATGGGCAGAACCGCGTACGCGATGACGCCGAGAAACGCGATTCCGACCATCACGAGCGAGGTGGCGATCGGGTGGCGGATGGCGGTGTTCGTCAGGTACATCGTCGCAGGCGCCCGCGCGCGCTCAGTTCGCTTCGATGCGGACCGGCGTCGCGGCGTCGAGCCGAAACTCGCCGCGCGTGACCACCCGCTCCCCGCCGTTCAGGCCGGAGGTGATCGCGGCGCGGCCATCCTGGGTGACGCCCACCCGCACGCTGCGGCGGCGCGCGACCGAATCCTTGTCGACCACGTAGAGCAGCGGGCCGTCCGGTCCCTCCTGGACGGCTTCCGCGGGGACCGTGACGGCAACGGCGTTCGTGCCGAGCCGGAGCGCCGCTTCGACGAATTCACCCGGCCACAAGCGGCGACGGCGGTTGCCGAACTCGCCGCGGCAGGCCAAGGTGCCGGTGGCCGCATCGATCTGGTTGTCGATGAAGACCAAGCGGCCGCGGCCGAGCACCGGGCCGCCGTTTGCCGCGCGCGCCTCCACCGGCACCGGCCCAAGACGGTCGGCGGCTCGGATCTCGGCCAGGCGGGCCTGCGGTACCGTGAACTCGACGTAGATGGGCTCGATTTGATCGATCATCGCGAGCCCGCCGGGATCGCCGGTATGCACGACGTTTCCCGGGTCGACGAGCCGCGGGCCGATCGTGCCCGCAAACGGGGCGCGAATCTCGGTGTAAGAAAGGTTCAGGCGCGCCAGGGCGACTTGCGCGGTGTCATAGGCGACGGTCGCCTCCAGTTGGTTCACTTGCGCGAGCGCGGTATCGCGGGTTTGAGCCGAGGTCGACCGTTTGCGCAGGAGCTCATCGTAGCGGCGGAAGTCGCGACGCGCATTGTCGAGTTGCGCCGCATCGCGCGCGCGCTGGGCGCGCGCCGCGGCGAGTTGCGCCGCGAAGGGCCTGGCGTCGAGCACGAACAACAAGGCGCCCCGCGCAACCCGCTGCCCGTCGCGGAATTCCACCCGTTCGACGAGCCCGTCCACCCGCGGCCGGATCACCGCCGCGTTCACCGCCCGCACCGTTCCCGCGCCCGTAATCCACGACGTCAGTGGACCGCGGAGCGCGAGGGCCACCCGCACCGGTACGCCGGAATCCGCGGCGCGCGCCACGGACGCCGCGTTGGCGCGCCAGTGCGGCATCGCAATCACCAGCGCCGCCACCGTGGCAGTGGTGGCGCCGGTAAAAATCGCAATCTTCAGCCGCATCGACCGGCCCGGCCGGCGGGCCCAACCTCGCCAGATCTTCACGAGCCCCGCACTCCTCACGGCCGACCAGGATCCGGTCATTGTGCCGTGTTCGCACCGGTCTTGTCGCCGGTTCGTGCGTCAGGAGGGC
>JBBISV010000021.1:0-26210 GCA_037441085.1 Gammaproteobacteria bacterium
TTGGTCAGGCTGTCCGACTGGTAGCTGTTCGGCAGCACGAATTGCTTGTAGCTCACGGTGGTGCCGCCGGGTCCCGGCTGCGCGGGCCCGTAGATGAACTGACTGCCGCCGTTGCGGTTGAAGCCGCCGGGTCGGAATCCCTGGGAGAAGGTGTAGTACAGCATCAGGTCCGGCGTGACGTGCCAGGTCAGATTCGCGCGGCTGCGCCAGCCGGACTCGGTGTCATGCAGGTTGCGCGCGTCGAGGTTGTTCGCGCCGGCGATGCATCCGCCGGCCGGGGCGCCCTGTTCGAAGCAGCCGAAACTGCTCGACACGCTGCCCTTGAAGGAATTGTCGAAGCGGTAGTGGCGCGTGCCCGCGGTGACCGTCAGCACCTTCGGGATGAGGTCGTAATCCAGGGACGCGAAGAAGGCGATCTGCCGCACGTCGCGGCGCGTGTCCTCGAAGAAGGCGATGTTGTCGAGCTGCACGCCGGGGTTTTCGACGCTGGTCCCGGGGTACGTGCCCACGTTGGAAAAACAGCCCGAGTTGCCCGGCGATCCCGATGGACCGTTTGACGTGCAGCTCGGCACCGTCTTGTATCCCCAATCGGTCTGATCGAACAGCCGGTTGTCCTCGAAGTAGACGCCGCCGATCGCGCGCAGCCGCCAGTCGTCCGGCGTGCTCAGGCGGAACTCGTGCTGTTGGTGTTCGTTGCGCTCGATCTCCTGCCAGGTCGCGCTCGGCGAATAGCAGGTGGATTTCAGATTCGGGTCGCCGTAGCCCGGCGGATTGGCGTTCGCCACGGAGTAACCCGTGCCGGGCCCGTAGCACTGGTAATAGTCGGCGTATACGCCGCGGGCGTAGTTGGTGTAGTCCCCGACCTGGTCGACGTGGCGCACCAGATACCCGCCGGTGTAGACGGCGTGCAGCACGCCCAGCCTGCCGTCCACGGTCCACGCGGTGTTCGCGAATTTGTCCTTGTCGTACGCATTATTGAACAGCGTGACTTCGAGCGGCTGCAACGCGGCACCGTCCGAGGCGTTCGGCTGTTGATAGAACACGCCGGCCGAATCCATGTTCTGGTACATCTGGGTGATCAGGACGTTCCAATCGTCGTTGATCTTGTACAGCAGTTCGGCGCGTGCCCCCTTGTACGTGACCGGATTGATCGCGCGCCTCGCGATCCCGTAATTGTTGATCTGCGCGGCGCCGGGCGGCACGCAGGAGCCGCTGTTCGGCTGGCCGTCCGGACATTGGCCGTTCACGGCGGGGTAGTTGGCATAATAGATGCCGAGATCGGTGTTCCGGCGCGTGAACGTCGCCGGCACGTTGTCGATATAGCCGCCGCGACTGTCGTTGTAGATGACCGCCCGCATCGCCAGATGCTCGTTGATCAGGGGCAGGTTCAGCACCGCGGTCGCGTTGGTGTTCGGATCCCCGTGTGCGGTCACGCCGTAACCGGCGCTGACGCTGCCCTCGGTCACGTCGAGCTTCGGCTTGTTGGTGATGTAACGGATCACGCCCGCCTCGGCGCCGGCGCCGAACAGCGTGCCCTGGGGTCCCTCGAGCACCTCGATGCGGCTGAGATCAGCCGCATAGATGTCGAGATTGCGTGACGGCAGCTGGCCGGACTGGTTGTCCAGGTAGATCGCGACGTTCGGAAACCCGCCAATCGTGCCGCTCGACTGCGTGGCATCGCTGCCCGCGCTCAAGCCGCGCATGAAGATGTTGCCCTGGCCCGGTCCGTTGGTCGACTCGGTGACATTGGGCAGGTAGCGGATGTAGTCGTCGAAATTGCTGATGTTCAGCTGCGCCAGGGTCTTGGCGGTGAACGCCTGCATCGTGATCGGCACGTCCTGCATGTTCTGCACGCGCCGCTGCGCGGTCACGGTGATGGTTTGCAGCTGGTCGGCGGCTTCGGCCTGCGCCGCCTGCGCCGCCCGCGCGGTCTGGGCGGCACCCACGACCGATCCGCCGAGGATTGCGGCAATCGCAAGGCCAAGTTCTGGGTTCGGTCGCATGGTGCATCCCCTGTATTTTGATCCGACGTCCCGATCCTAACGGTTGGAGTCCGGCAGTCGAGGGAGAAAAACTGCATGGAGGGCGAGAAAAACTGCGGTGCCCCTGCGGATCTCTGTCGCTAGCATGCGCAGCATGGCGCCGCGCACCCGCTCTACACCGATCGAGCCTTCCCGGTATTCGGGTCTGGCGGTTCTGCGGCGCGCGTTGACCGGCGAGCGCTGGTCGCGCGCGTGGCGGCCGGCGGCTCCGAAGCCCGCCTATGACGTGGTCATCATCGGCGGCGGCGGCCACGGGCTGGCCACGGCCTACTACCTGGCCGCCCGGCATGGAGTATGCGACGTCGCGGTCATCGAGCGGGCCGGGATCGGCTCGGGCAATGTCGGCCGCAACACGACCCTGGTTCGCTCGAACTATCAGCTGGATGGCAACACGCAGTTCTTCGAGCATTCGCTGCGCCTGTGGGAGGGGCTCTCGCACGAGCTGAACTTCAACGTGATGCTGTCGCAACGCGGCCAGGTCGTGCTCGCGCACGGTCCGTCGCAGCTCGATGTGCTCGCGCGCAAGGGCAACATCATGCGCTTGAACGGGATCGACGCCGAATTGCTCGATCGCGGCGGGGTGATGCGCCTGTTGCCCTACCTCGATTACTCGAGCTCGTCGCGATTTCCGATCCACGGCGGGTTGTTGCAGCGGCGCGCCGGCACCGTGCGCCACGACGCCGTCGCCTGGGGTTATGCCCGCGCGGCCAGCCGGCTGGGGGTCGACATCATCGAGAATTGCGCGGTCACGGGGTTCGTCCGCGACGGCGACCGGATCACGGGGGTCGAGACCAGCCGCGGCCGCATCAATGCCGGGCGGACCGTGATCTGCGTCGCGGGCCACTCCTCGCAGGTCGCTGCGATGGCGGGCCTGAGACTGCCGGTGGAGAGCCACCTGTTGCAGGCGTTCGTCACCGAGCCGATCAAGCCCTTCGTCGATCACGTGATCTCCTTCGGCGCTGAACTCTTCTATATAAGCCAGTCCGACAAGGGCGGCCTGGTGTTCGGCGGGCACATCGACGGCTTCAACAGCTACACGCAGCGCGGTCAGTTCCCGAAGGTTCAGGAGGTCGCGCAGTGCGCCGTGGCCTTGATTCCGGGGATCTCGCGGCTGAGGCTGTTGCGGCATTGGGCCGGCATCCAGGATATGACGCCGGACGGCAGCCCGTTCGTCGGGCGCACGCCGCTGCGCAATCTGTACCTGAACGGCGGCTGGTGCTACCAGGGCTTCAAGGCGACGCCGGCGGCGGGTGCGTGCCTCGCCCATACGATCGCCCACGACGAGGAACATCCGCTGGTCCGCCACTTTTCGCTCGAGCGCTTCGAGCGCGGCAATGGCCACGACGAGTACGGCCTCGGCAATCGGACCTACCGGCAATGACTCCATGTTGAGAATTCCGTGCCCACAGTGCGGTGAACGCGACTACACCGAGTTTCGCTACGGCGGCGACGCGTCCAAATCCCGTCCCGACCACGCCTCGACCGACCGGCGAGCCTGGCTGGACTATGTGTTCCTGTTCGACAATCCGAAGGGCTGGCACAGCGAATACTGGCAGCACGTGCAGGGCTGCCGCCAGTGGCTCGTGCTGCGGCGGAACACCGCGACGAACACGGTCGGCGAGGCGCGCCTCGCGCGCGAGCCGGGTAAGCCATGAACCGCGCGCCGATGCGTCGCCCGGCCGGCGGCCGGATCGAGCGGGGCCGGCCCGTCGATTTCCTGTTCGACGGCAGGCGGCTCAGCGGCTTCGCCGGCGACACGTTGGCGTCCGCGCTGCTCGCGAACGGAATTCGTCTCGTCGGCCGAAGCTTCAAGTATCACCGTCCGCGCGGCCTGGTCGCGGCCGGCGTCGATGAACCCAACGCGCTCGTCACGGTGGGCGAGGGCGGACGGACGACCCCGAACGTGCCCGCGACCACCACCCTGTTGTACGAGGGCCTGGTCGCGCGGCGCCAGAATGCCTGGCCGAGCGTCGACTGGGATTTCGGCGCGATCAACACCCTGATCGCGCCCCTGCTGTCCGCCGGATTCTACTACAAGACCTTCATGGGGCCGCTGCGCGGATCCTGGATGTGGTACGAGCCTTTCATCCGGCGCGCCGCGGGTCTCGGGCGCGCGCGCCACGAACCGGACCCGGATCGCTATGCGACGCAGCGCGCGTTCACCGACGTGCTGGTGATCGGCGGCGGCCCGGCCGGACTCACCGCGGCGCTTGCCGCCGCGGCGGCGGGCGCCGAGGTGACCCTCGTCGAACAGGATGCCGCGCTCGGCGGCTCGCTGCTGGCTGAGCCTGCGAGCGGAGCGCTCGAGGACTGGCGCGCGCGGCTCGAGGCCGCCGTTCGGGCCTCGTCCGGCATCCGCGTGCGACTTCGAACGACGGCGTTCGGCATCTACGATGGAAATACCGTGGCGCTGCTCGAACGGCATGAGCACACGGGGCCCGATCCGCGGCGCGGTGCGGCGCGCGAGACGGTCGTGACGCTGCAAGCCGGCGCGATCGTCCATGCCACCGGGGCGCTGGAGCGGCCGCTCGTCTTCGGCGACAACGACCGCCCGGGCGTGATGCTCGCGTCGGCCGCGCGGACTTATCTCAACCGGTTCGCGATCCTGCCGGGGCGCCGCGCGCTGGTCGCGACGAACAACGACGGCGCCTGGCAGGCGGCGTTCGATCTGGGGGACGCCGGCGTCGCGGTGACGATTCTCGATCAGCGCCCGGAGGTCGATGCCGGGCTGCGGCAGTCGGCGGGTCGCCGCGGCATCGCGGTGCGGACCGGAGCGCTCGTCGCCCGCGCGCGCGGACGCCGCGCGGTCCGTGGCGCGCTCGTCGTGTACGACGATGGCAGGCGCGCCGAACAGTTCGACTGCGACCTGCTCTGCATGTCGGGCGGCTGGTCGCCGACGTTGCATCTGACCTCGCACACCGGCCGCAAGCCGGTCTATCGCGACGACATCGACGCCTTCGTGCCGGGCGGCTACGACTCCGGCCAGTTCGGCGCGGGCGCGGTGTGCGGCGAGCTCGCGCTGTCGGCGGTGATCGCCGCAGCCGCGGCGGCCGGCGCAGACGCTGCGCGCCACTGTGGCCACGAGCGGCCGATCGGCGCGGCGGTTGCGCCGCCGGTCGGGGATGTGCCCACCGGGAGTGCTGTGCCGCGTCCCTGTCCGCCCGGCGCCGGCGGCAAGGCATTCGTCGACTTTCAGAACGATGTCACCACGCGCGACATCGCGCTGGCGCACGAGGAAGGCTATGTCTCGCTGGAGCATTTGAAGCGATATACGACGCTCGGCATGGGCACCGACCAGGGCAAGACGAGCAACGTCAATGCCGTGCATGCGATGGCCGCGCTGCGCGGCGTCGGAATCGCGGAGGCGGGCACGACGACGTTCCGGCCCCCGTTCACGCCGGTCTCGGTCGGCGCTCTGGCGGGCCGCAGCACCGGCCTGCACTTTCGCCCCACCCGACGCTCGCCGCTGCACGACTGGCACGTCGCCCATGGGGCGACGATGATCGAGGCGGGTCCGTGGCTGCGCGCCTGGTATTACCGCTGGGCCGGCGAGGACGTCGCCTCGGCCTACCTCGAGGAGATGCGGCTGGTGCGCTCGGCCGTCGGAATCGCCGACATTTCCTCGCTCGGCAAGATCGACGTGCAGGGCCCGGATGCGGCCGAATTTCTGAACCGCGTGTACGTCAACGGATTCGCGAAGCTGCCGGTCGGCAAGGCACGCTACGGCGTGATGCTGAATGACGATGCGACCGTGCTCGACGACGGCACGACCGCCCGCTTCGACGGACAACGCTATTTCATGACGACGACGACCGCGCAGGCCGGCGAGGTCATGTCCTGGCTCGAGTTCCTGCTCCAGACAGCCTGGCAGGAACTCGACGTCCAGGTCGTGTCGGTGACCGATGAGTGGGGCGCGATGTCCGTCGCCGGCCCGCGCGCACGCGAGGCGCTCGCGCTCGCGCTGCCCGGCATCGACGTCTCCGATGCGGCGCTGCCCCACATGGGGGTGCGGGAAGTCGACATCGACGGCACAACCGTCCGGCTGATGCGGCTGAGCTTCTCCGGCGAGCTTGCGTACGAGCTGCACGTGCCGTCGGGCTGCGCCGTCGCGCTGTGGGAGTGCCTGCTCGAGCGCGCCGCACCTCTCGGCATCCGGCCCTATGGCCTCGAGGCCCTGGCGTCGCTGCGCATCGAGAAGGGCCACGTCGCCGGCCTCGAGCTGGACCATCGCAACACGCTCGATGACCTCGGACTCGGCAAGATGGCCGCGCGCGACAAGGCGTTCGTGGGCCGGGAGTTGCGGATGCGCGCCGAATTGCAGGCGCCGGAGCGTTGGAGCCTGGTGGGGCTCGAGTGTCTCGAACCGGCGGCGAAACTGCGCGGCGGCGCGATTTTGTTCGCCCGTGACGAGCCGCTCGCCGGACACGGCCGCGGCTACGTCACGTCCGTGACCTGGTCGACGGTGCTCGGCAAGACCATCGCGCTGGCCCTGTACCAGGGGGGGCTGCGGCACGCGGGCGAGGAGATCGTCTGTGCGTATCCGCTCAAGGGCGAGCGGGTGCGCGCCCGGATCGTGCCGCCGATGTTCATCGATCCCGACAACGGGCGGCTCCATGTTTGAGCGGCGCTCGCCGCTCGCGGCGTATCCGGCCGACGGCGGCCGCGACGGCGCCGATGGCCGTCGCGCATTGCGCCTCGGCGAGATCGACGGCTGGCACCTGGTGCAGGTCGGCGAACTGCGCCGTTCGCGCACGGCTCTCGCGGCGGTGGTCGACGCCGTTTGCGGCTGTCCGCCGCCCGAGTCGGCGCGGTTCGTGAGTTGTTGCGGCGCCCAGCGCCTGTATCGCATCGCCGGCGATCAAATCTGGATCGTCACGTCGGATCCAGGGCTGCCGGCCGCGCTGGTGCGCGCGCTCGCGCCGGACGTGGGCACGGCCACCGTGCTCACGGATGCGCGCTGCCGGCTCGCGATCGACGGCGATGCCGCCGCGGACCTGCTAGGGGCTTTGGTGAGCATCGACCTGCGCGACAGGAGTTTCCCGGTCGGCTCGTTCGCGCAGACCGGCGTGCATCACACCCCCGTGTTGCTCGAACGCGTCGGTGCGCTGCGCTACGAGATGTACGTGCCGCGGACCTTCGCGGCTTCGACGTGGGAATGGATCATCGATTCGGCGCTGCCTTACGGCTACGACCTGCAGCCGGGGCATGGCAAGCCAGAACCTCAGGAGTGAAACAGCGATCATGAAGACTCATACCCGTGTGGCGGTCATCGGCGGCGGCGTCGTCGGCTGCAGCGTGCTCTACCATCTGACCAAGGCGGGCTGGAAGGACGTCGTGCTGATCGAGCGCGATCAGCTGACCTCCGGCTCCACCTGGCACGCGGCCGGCGGTTTTCACACGCTGAACGGCGACCCGAACGTCGCCAAGCTCCAGGGCTACACGATCGGCTTGTACGACGAACTCGAGCGCATTTCCGGCCAGTCCTGCGGTCTGCACCGCTCGGGCGGGCTGTTGCTCGCCGACACGCGCGAACGCATGGAGTGGCTGAAGATGGCGCATGCGCGGGCGCGCTACCTGGGGCTCGAGACGTCGCTGCTCAGCCCGGCGGAGGCGAAGAAGCTGCTGCCCCTGATCGAGGACCGGTTCTTCGTCGGCGCGATGCTCGACGCCGCCGACGGCAATCTCGACCCGTACGGAACGACCCATGCGTACGCGAAGGCCGCGCGCATCGGCGGCGCGGAGATCTACCTGCAGACGCGGGTGACGGCATTGGCCCGCCGCGCCGCGGGCGGCTGGGACGTCGTCACGGACAAGGGCACGGTGCAGGCCGAACACGTCGTCAACGCCGGCGGCTTGTGGGCGCGCGAGGTCGGCCGCATGGTCGGCATCGAACTGCCGGTGCTCGCGATGGAGCACATGTACCTCGTCACCGACGACATGCCGGAGGTCATCGACTTCAACCGTGAGCACGGGCACGAACTGCCGCACGCGATCGATTTCGAGGCGGAGATCTACATGCGCCAGGAACACAACGGCCTGGTTCTGGGCACGTACGAGAAGGCCTGCGTCCCGTGGCAACCACGGCAGACGCCCTGGGACTTCGGCGCCCAACTGCTCCCGCCCGATCTGGATCGGATCGCCCCGTCGCTCGAAGTCGGCTTCCAGCACTTCCCGGCCATGCAGCGCGCCGGAATCAAGCGCGTCGTCAACGGCCCGTTCACCTTCTCGCCCGACGGCAATCCACTGGTCGGTCCGGTGCAGGGCCTGCCGGGCTTCTGGTGCGCGTGCGCCGTGATGGCCGGGTTCAGCCAGGGGGGCGGCGTCGGGCTAGCCCTGTCGCAGTGGATCATCGACGGCGACCCGGGCTTCGACGTGTGGGCGATGGACGTCGCCCGCTACGGCGGCTGGGCGACCCGCGGTTACACCAACGTCAAGGTGCGGGAGAATTACTCGCGGCGGTTTTCGATCCGCTTTCCCAACGAGGAACTGCCCGCGGCGCGGCCGCAGCAGACGACGGCGCTCTACGACGTGATGCTCTCCCGTGGCGCCGTCATGGGCGATACCTGGGGACTGGAGACCCCGCTGTGGTTCGCGCCGCCCGGGGTCCTGCGCCGCGACGTCGTCTCCTTCCATCGATCGAACGACTTCGCGCACGTCAAGGCCGAGTGCCTCGGTGTGCGCGGCGCCGTCGGCGTCACCGAGATCGCCAATTTCGCGAAGTTCGAGTTCGCGGGGCCCGGCGCCGAGGCCTTCCTCGGCAAGCTCATGACGAACCGGATGCCGCGCGAGGGCCGCCTCGTGTTGACGCCGATGCTGAATGCGCGCGGCAAGCTGATCGGCGATTTCACGATCGCACGCACGGCGCCGGATCGATTCATGGCGTGGGGATCCTCGCAGGCGCAAATCCACCACATGCGCTGGTTCGAGTCGCACCTGCCCGCCGACGGCTCCGTGACGATCCGCCGCCTCGACATGGGCTTGGTCGGCCTGTCGATCGCGGGCCCGAAATCCCGCGCGCTGCTCGAACGCCTGACGGATGAGGACGTGTCGGCCGCGGCCTTCAAGTTCATGGACCATCGCGCGATGGACGTCGCGAACGTGCCGGCGATGATCAACCGGGTGAGCTACACCGGCGACCTGGGCTACGAAATCTGGGTCGCGCCCGAATACCAGCGGCGGTTGTATTTCGCGATCCTGGATGCGGGCGGCGATCTCGGTCTCGTCGACTTCGGAATGCGCGCGTTGCTGTGTCTGCGTTTGGAGAAGAATTTCCCCACCTGGTACCGGGAGCTGCGCCCGATTTACGGCGCCTTCGAAGCCGGCCTCGATCGCTTCGTGGATCTCGGCAAGCCCGACTTCATCGGCCGCGATGCGGCGTTGCGGGAGCAGCAGACCGGCGGCACGCTGCGCCGGGTCAGCTTCGTCGTCGATGCCGGCGATGCGGACGTGCTCGGCGATGAACCGATCTGGCACGCGGGTAAAGTCGTCGGCTGGGTGACCTCGGGCGGCTACGGTCATTGCGTCGACCGCTCGCTCGCGCAGGGGTATTTGCCGCCCGCGCTGGCGTCGATTCTGGGTGAACGCGCGTTCGAGATCGAGATCCTGGGTGAGCGCCGTCCGGCGACCGTGATCGCGCGGCCGCTATTCGACCCCGAGGGTGCGCGCATGCGGCTGTAGCCCGCGAGTTGCGCGTTCGGTCCGGCTCGTGTAGAAAAACTATCCGAGCCCCTGGTCTGGATCGCTGTGACCCGCAGATTACCGCCACTAAACGCGCTGAAAACCTTCGAGGCAAGTGCCCGGCTCGGCAGCTTCGTGCTGGCTGCCGCCGAACTGCACGTCACGCCGGGCGCGGTGTCGCAACAGATCAAGAAGTTGGAGGATTTTTTCGGCACACAGCTGTTCATCCGCAACAACAACCAATTGCTGTTGACCGACATCGGCCTGACCGTGCAGGCGGCCGGTGCCGAGATGATGAATTGCCTGGCGACCCTGACGCAGCGGCTGTTGACCGAGCCTGTGCGTTCGCGCCTGATCGTCAGCGTGCTCCCGTCGGTCGGCGTGCGCTGGTTGAACCGGCGGCTGCCGGAATTCCTGCGCGCCCAGCCAAACATCCGGGTGGATCTGCATATCGCCGAAGACCCGGTCGATTTCTTCAGCAACCGGATCGACGTGCGCATTTCCTACGGGGAACACCTGTATCCGGAACTCGTCACGGTGCCCTTTTTGAAGGATTACGTCACGGTGATGTGCACGCCGCAGTACATCGAGAGCGGGCGCATCGACCCCGGATCCGTCGGCTCGCTGCGCGATGAAGACCTGATCCACGTTTCGTGGCGCCGGGGATTTTCCTCCTATCCGACCTGGGAATCCTGGTTTGCCGGTGCCGGCGAACCGCGGCGACCGCGCGGGGAACTCGGACATACGACCGATACGTCGAGCCTCGGCATCGATCTGGCCAGTGCCGGCTGCGGCGTGGTGCTCGGACAGACGATGCTCGCCGAGGAGGACCTTGCGAGCGGGCGCCTCGTGATGCCGTTCGCGGCCCGGATACCGCTTCAATACGACTATTGCGCGGTGTACACGCGGGCGAATGCGCACAGCCCGGGCGTCGAAGCATTGGTCGGGTGGTTGAAGGGGATCCGGCCCTGACGGCGGGCTGCGCGCTCGACGCGACGCGCAGCACATAAATGCAGGTCCGGGCGGGATGCCAGTCAAGAAGCATTCTCAACCGCCGATAAGGGACCCGAGACATGCGCTGGAGGTCCCGGATGAAGAAAGCTGTCGGCACGACGACACGAAGAGCCGTTCCCGCATCCGCCCGCCCCGGATCCGCCCGACTCGCGACGCGCGAGATCGCGGACCTGCGCGCCGCGCTCGCCGAAAGCAAGGATGCTGCGGCGCGGGTCAGCCAGGAACGCGACGCCGAGCGCCGGCGCTCGGCGATCCTCGAAAGCGAGATCACCGCGATCCGCCGCGTGCGCGCGATGACCGAATACGAACTCGACGGCACCATCCGCTATGCCAATCCCAATTTCCTCCAGATCCTCGGCTACAGCCTCGAGGACCTTGCCGGCAAGCCCCACTCCGTACTGATGACCCCGGCCTACCGCCACAGCGCGGAGTACCGCGAGGTCTGGCGCAAGGTCGGCAATGGCGAATACCAGGCCGGTCAGACGCTCTATGTCGGCAAGGACGGCAGGGAAGTCTGGATGCAGGGCTATTTCAGCCCGACGTTCGATGCCGACGGCAGGCTGGCCACCGTCGTGAGCTATAACACCGACGTCACGTCCCAGGTGCACATGACGCGGCAGCTGCAATTGACCGTGGATCAGATCGGCGAGGCGATCACCGCCGCGCTCGGCGGGGATTTGACGCGGCGCATCCCCCTCGACGGCAAGACGGACCAGGTTGAGTCCTTGAGCCGGGGCGTGAACCGGCTCTTCGACGTGCTGGACGGCATTATCGCGGACATCGCGGCGGCCGTGGAGGCGGCGAGAAACCACGACTTGCGCGCCCGTGTCGACATGGCGGGAAAGAGCGGGGCCTTCGGCGTCCTGGCGACCGGCGTCAACAACCTGATCGAGAACACGATGGATCTCGTGGCGCGGATCCGCGACGCGGCGCTCGAGGTGCAGAACGGCGCCGACGAGATTTCGAAGGGCAACATGAACCTGAGCCAGCGCACCGAGGAACAGGCCTCGAGCCTCGAGGAGACCGCCTCGAGCATGGAGGAGATGACGAGCACCGTGAAGATGACCGCCGACAACGCCGGTCAGGCGCGGCAGCTCGCGATTGCCGCGCGCGAACAGGCTGACAAGGGCGGCGCGGTGGTCAGCGCCGCGGTCGGCGCCATGGGGGAAATCAACGCGTCGAGCAAGCGCATCGCCGACATCATCGGCGTGATCGACGAAATCGCCTTTCAAACCAATCTTCTCGCGCTAAACGCCGCGGTCGAGGCGGCTCGCGCCGGCGAGCAGGGTCGCGGCTTCGCGGTCGTCGCCAGCGAGGTCCGCAACCTCGCCGGCCGCAGCGCCACCGCCGCGAAGGAGATCAAGACCTTGATCAAGGACAGCGTCGCGCGCGTCGATGCGGGCGGCAAACTCGTCGATGAAACCGGCCGGGCGCTGGGCGACATCGGCCTGGCGGTCAAACGGGTCACCGACGTCGTCACCGAGATCGCCCAGGCGAGCGGCGAGCAGGCCGCGGGAATCGAACAGGTCAACAAGGCCGTGATGCAGATGGATGAGATGACCCAGCAGAACGCCGCATTGGTCGAGCAGGCCGCCGCGGCGAGCGAGGCGATTCTCGAACAGGCGACCGGGCTCGCGAACGTGGTCGCCGATTATCGGGTTGGGACGCAGGTCCCGCCCGCACGCGCCACGCCGCTGCGGGTCATCGCCTCGGGTAAGGCGTCCCGTCCTTATGGGTGAACGCCGGCTCGACGCGCCTGAAGCGCATGTCGATGTCGGAATATTCGCCCTCGTCCTCGGGCTTGCGCGCGCCGACTTCGAGCAGCACCGCGGCGGCTGAACCGCGGTTCTGCAGGTGATGGCCGTCGCGCACGCCGGCCTTGAAGCCGGCGCAGTCGCCGGCGCGCAGAGTCTCCTCGCCCGCGTCGGTGACCAGCACGACCTCGCCCTGGAGCACCCAGACGAATTCGTCCTCGGCCGAGTGCCAGTGGCGCTGGCTCGACCAGGCGCCGGGCGGCAGCTGCAGCAGGTTCACGCCGAAGTCGGTGAGGCCCGCGGCGTCGCCGAGCCGCTGCCGGAGCCGCGCGACGCAGGGTTCATGGAACGGCGCCGGATAGCCGGAACCCTGGTGTGTCGGGATGGCGCCGAGATCAATGCGTTTGGACATCATCAGTTACTCCCTGTGCCGCGCGCCAATTCTGCCCCAGTCAGACGGCCCGGCCTAGTGCCGGCCTAGTGCCGGCTGCCGTCGCGGCATAAGATGACGCGCAGACGCGGGAGGGATCATGATCCAATTTCGAGACCGAATGGCCCGCGGCACCAGCCGCACGGGCTGGTTGGAAAGCCATCATACATTTTCGTTTGGGGACTATCGGGATCCTCAACACATGGGTTTCCGCAATCTGCGCGTGATCAACGAGGACCGGGTCGTGCCGGGATCCGGGTTCCCGACCCATGCCCACCGCGACATGGAGATCATCTCCTATGTGCTCGAGGGCACTCTCGAGCACAAGGACAGCCTGGGCAACGGTGCGCGGATCCGGCCGGGCGAAGTGCAACGAATGAGCGCCGGCACCGGAATCACGCACAGTGAGTTCAATCCGTCGACGACCGAGCCGGTGCATTTCCTGCAGCTTTGGATCGTTCCCGGACGGACCGGGCTGGCGCCGAGTTACGAACAGAAGGAATTCCCGGTGGAGCAGCGGCGCGGACAGCTGCGGCTCGTTGCCGCGCCCGACGGCGCGCAAGGGGCGGTCACCGTGCATCAGGACGCGCGGCTGTACGTCGGCAGTCTGCGGGCGGGCGAACGCGTCTCCCATGCGCCGAGCCCCGGGCGCGGCTATTGGCTGCAGGCGGCGCGCGGCATCCTGGCGCTCAATGGCACCGAAATGCGCGCGGGCGATGGCGCGGCGCTTGAACGCGAGGCCTCGATCGAAATCGAGGCCGACACCGACGCCGAAGTCCTGCTGTTCGACCTGGGATGACCGGGCGCCGTGTCGTGAAAAAAGGAAGAACCGCAGATCGGTCCGATCCGGCGCCGACGGAGCGCTGTCAGAATTGCGACGCCGCGCTCGCCGGCCGCTTCTGTTCGTCCTGCGGCCAGCGGGTCGAGCACGAGGTCCACAGTCTCGGGTATTTCTTCGGCGAAGCGATCGAAGATCTCAGCCACGCCGACTCGCGCCTTTGGCGGACGCTCGTCGCGCTGGTGTTCAAGCCCGGATTCCTGACACGCGAATATTTTGCGGGTCGCCGCACACGATATCTGCCGCCGGTGCGTCTATACCTCGTGCTGAGCGTGCTCGTGTTCATGGCATCCGGCCGGATCTTCCTCGATCAGCCGGTCGCCATCGTCTCCGTGACCGACCGGGGCGTGACCGATGTTCGACGGCTCGGCCCCGGGCCGATGGCGCATGGTCTGAACTGCCGGTACCTGAGCTATTCCGGACCGGGTGCATCGTGGATAGAGCCGCGGCTCCAATCCAATTGTTACAAGGTGGCGGCCGACAATGGCTTGATGCTCAGGGAACAATTCCTGCACCATCTGCCTAGGGCGCTGTTCCTGTTCCTGCCGCTGCTCGCGCTTTTCATGAAGGCGATGTATTGGCGGCCATCCCGTCATTACGTCGAGCATCTCCTGTTTTTCGTGCACGATCATGCCGCCGCGTTCCTGGTGCTGAGCGTTTATGGGCTGTTGCGCGCGCTGACGCAGGCACCGCTCGTCGGCACGCTCGCGGGGTTCGCGATCACGGTTTATCTTCCGGTCTATCTCTACCGATCCATGCGCGTCTTCTACGGACAAGGCCGCGCACTGACCGCGCTCAAGTTCGCGACGCTGTCCGTGGCCTATCTGGTCTCCGGCGCCCTGATGATGGGACTGCTGATGGCCGTGAGCTATCTGGCGCTGTAGGCGGTTTCGACGCCCCGCTTTCGACGAAAGCTAGCGGCACGACGGCGGCAAATTCGCGACGGTGATCCCCTGGCCACCGTGGCAGATCCAAATCACGTGTCCGGTGTCATCCAGCTTCGGGACGAACAGCAGCACGCCGAACTTCGACTGAACCGTCAGTATCATTCCCTTGGGCTGAAGGCCGAGTTCGATGCCGTTGGGCAGGCTTGCGGCGATCCCGGCGGCATCCAGGGACTGAGGTACTTGCTTGCTGGTTTCGTAGTAGCGGCCGAGGGAATCACGGGCGCGCTGTGACTCGACGATCGCGGATTCGAACGCCACGCGCGCAACATGGGTCCGGTAGGCCGGAATTCCGATCCCCGCCAAAATGCCGACGAAATACACATACAGCAGCAATCCCATCCCGGCGCCCCTCCTGCCCGCGTAGGGCACGAACAGTGCGACAACATAGGCGAATGGATTGCGACGCGGCATCTGCGGGCTTTCATCGAGCACCCGAATCGCGCGCTTGACGGTCCAGGGGTAACTGGCGAGCAGTTCATGGAACGACATCCAGAATCCCGTGCCGGACGCCAACTGACGTCGGTACCCGTCGAGCGAAACGTCGACCCAATATCGGGCGCCGGCCGAAAGGGCGGTCAAGGACCGGGCCGCGTCCTCTCCAGCGCGTCCACGACGCCGGACAACAAGACGACGTACTTGCGGCCCAGGAACCGGTCGCGAATGCGTTGAGCACGCCGTTGCCGTTCTGAATGAACATCGTCGGACGCGTGGTGATGCCGAGGATCTCGCAGCATTTCGCGAGCTGATTGTGGAGATCCGGCAGCTGGTCCTCCGCCACTTCGATTGCATTGCCCCGCCAATGCGCGATGACGGCCGATTTGACGAACACATAGGCAACAAATGCCGTGATCACCGCGATCAGGGCGACACCCAGGATTCCGCCCAGTACGCGGGGTCCGCCCCAGTGCGTAACGGCCACCACGACGCCGCTCCAGAATGCAACACCGATGGTCAGCGTGACGGCCGTAAGGGTCCGGTCGCGCGGATAGACGAAGTCCTTCATAGTGCCATCCCTTTTTGTTTTTTAACGCTTTCCCTGCACGCACACGCATGATACTCGAGCACCGCAACCGCGTCATGGACCGGCGGCGTGGCGTCGTCACCGGCCTCCCGAGACGTCCAAAATGGCGCCGGTCGCGTAGGAAGCCGCGTCGCTCAAGAGCCAGCCGATCGCCTCGGCGACTTCCTCGGCGCGACCGGCGCGGCCGAGCGGCGTCAGGGCGCCGAGGCGGCGCGCGCGGTCCGGTTGGCCGCCGCTCGCATGGATGTCCGTTTCGATCAGTCCCGGACGCACGGCGTTGACCCGAACACCCGACGGACCCAGCTCCTTCGCCAGGCCGATGGTCAAGGTGTCGACCGCGGCCTTCGATGCCGCGTAGTCTATATATTCCGACGGGGCGCCCAGGCGGCTCGCGGCGGACGACACGAGGACGATCGAACCACCCGCACCGCCACGATCGGTCGAAAGGCGCCGCGCGCACTCGCGCGCGCAAAGAAACGCGCCATAAACGTTGACCGCGAACATGCGTTCCAGTCGATCGGCCGACATGTCGGCAAGCCGAAGCGTGGGTCCGACGATCCCCGCATTGATCACGACACCGCTCAAGGGCCCCAGCGCGACGGCGGCCGCCTCGAACATCGCGATGACGTCGCGCTCTAGCGCCACGTCGCCCTTGACCAGCACGCAGCGGCCTCCGGCCGCCTCCACGGCTTCCTTGGTCGCCCCGGCGGCGGCCTCGTCTCTCAGATAATTGACCGCGACCGACCAGCCCCTCGCCCCGCAGTGAATGGCGGTCGCCCGCCCGATGCCGCGGCTCGCGCCGCTGATGAGTATGTTTCCCATTGATGCCAAGTCCTTCCGGTGCTCGTCATCGAATCAGATTACCCAATTGCGAATGATCGCGCCCGTCCGCGGTGGCGTAGGTAGGTTTCCGAATGGTTCCCGCGCGTCGATGAGATCAGGATGTAGACGCTTCGATCCGCCGGCGATCCTTTACGAACGAAGGAGTGGACATGCGTAAGTTGCCAATCGTCATCCTGTTGGTCTGGAGTGCCCAGGCGATGGCCGCCGGGTCCCTGATGACCACCGCGCAGGGCCTGTTCAAGCCGATTCCCCTGACGCCGCCCGCCCTTCCCGGCAACGTCGCGACGCCCGCCAAGCTCGCGTTGGGAAAAATGCTGTATTTCGATCCGCGCCTCTCGGCGAGTCACGCCATCAGTTGCAACAGCTGCCATAACGTGGGACTCGGTGGTGTGGATGCCGAAGAGACGTCGATAGGGCACCGCTGGCAGCGCGGCGGCCGCAACGCGCCCACGGTATTGAATGCGGTGTTCAATACCGCGCAGTTCTGGGACGGCCGTGCCAAGGATCTCGAAGAGCAGGCCGGCGGGCCGATGCTGAACCCGGTCGAAATGGCCTCGCCCCGCGAGCACGTGGCGGTGCAATTGACAGGCATTCCAGGCTATGTGAGCGCGTTCAAACGCGCGTTCCCGAATGAGGCAGATCCCGTCACGCTGCCGAACGCGCAGAAGGCGATCGCGGTGTTCGAGGCGACGCTGATCACGCCCAACGCACCGTTCGATCAGTATTTGCGCGGTGATGCCGGCGCGCTGAGCGCGGCCCAGACCGAGGGCCTGAATCTGTTCATCACCAAAGGCTGTGCCGCGTGCCACAACGGCATCAACGTCGGCGGCGGCAGGTACGCTCCGTTCGGCGTCGTCGAGAAGCCGGGAGCGGAACTACTCCCTCCGGGCGACACCGGCCGGTTCATGGTCACCAAGACGCCGGGCGACGAATACGTCTTCCGGGTTCCGACGTTGCGCAACATTGCGCTGACCGCCCCATATTTCCACACCGGACGCGCGTGGGACCTGCGTCAGGCCGTGGCGGTCATGGGCGTCAGCCAGCTGGGTGCTCATTTGACGGCGGATGAAATCGACAAGGTGACCGCATTCCTGGGCAGCCTCACCGGACAGCAACCGAGGATCGTGTATCCGGAATTACCCCCCGGGGTGGCAGCGACTTCGCAGCCGCAACCCTGAGGCGCGGCTCGCGGGACTCGTCTTGATCGGCGGCGCGCGGCACGGTTCACAAACCGGCGCGCGCCGGTTAGGCTCCGCGGATGGGCTCCCCCGACGAGGTTCGCGCGTCGCGCATCAATCCCTGGCTTATCGCGCCGATCGTCGCGCTCGCGGCGTTCATGGAGGTGCTCGACATCTCGATCGCGAACGTGTCCCTGCCGCACATCGCGGGCAACCTGTCGGCGAGCCAGGACGAGTCGGCGTGGGTGCTGACGTCTTATCTGGTCACGAATGCGATCTCCATGCCGATATCCGGGTGGATCTCGACGACGATCGGCCGCAAGCGCTTTTTCCTGATCTGCATCGTCGGCTTCACGATCGCCTCGCTCCTCTGCGGGCTGGCGCCGAGCCTCGCGTTGCTGGTGTTCTTCCGCGCGCTGCAAGGTGCGGCCGGCGGCGGTCTCCAGCCCTCGGCGCAGGCCATCCTCACCGACACCTTTCCGCCGCGGCAGCGCGGCATGGCATTCGCGGTTTACGGCGTGTCGGTGGTGTTCGCGCCGGCTCTCGGGCCGACGCTCGGCGGATGGATCACCGACAACATTTCCTGGCGATGGGTGTTCCTGCTGAACGTGCCCGTCGGGGTGCTGCTCGTCTTTCTGACGGTCGCGTTCATCCAGGATCCGGCGCATCTGGTCGCCTCGCGCCGCGCGGCCGGCAGCCGGCCGTTCCGATTCGATTATGCGGGATTCGCGTTCGTCGCCCTCGGGCTGGGCGCACTGCAGATCATGCTGGATCGGGGCCAGGAGGACGACTGGTTCGGCTCGCCGCTGATCGTGGCTCTCGCGCTGGTGTCGGCATCGGCGCTGGTGGCGCTGGTTGTCCGGGAGTTGACCACCTCCGAGCCGATCGTCGATCTGCGGCTCCTGCGGGACCGTACCTTCGCGGTCAGCTCCGTGCTCATGTTCATGCTCGGATTCGTGTTGCTGGGCAGCACGTTCCTGATCCCGGCCTTCGTGCAGGAACTGTTGGGCTACACCGCGACCGACGCCGGCCTCGTGATCACGCCGGGGGCGCTCGCGCTCGTGGTGCTGATGCCGTTCATCGGACGGATCGTCGGCCGGGTCGATGCCCGCTGGCTGATCGCGGTCGGCCTCGCGGTCAGCGGCGCCGCGCTGTTGCGCATGGCCGATTTCGACCTCGCGACGAACTATTCATCGGTGATGCTCGCGCGGCTCGTGCAATCGCTCGGGCTTTCGTTCCTGTTCATTCCGATCAACACCGAGGTATTCGCGAATGTACCGCCGCAAAAGACGAACAACGCCTCGGCGCTGATCAACGTCTGGCGCAATCTCGGCGGCAGTGTCGGGATCTCCGTGGGCTCGACGATGCTCACGCGCCGAACGCAGTTTCACCACAGCGTGCTGGTCGTGCCCTTGCGGACCGGAAACCCTCCATATGCCGGGTTTCTCAGCGACCTGACCTCCCGTCTCGCGCACACGTTTGGACCCGACGCGCCCATCCATGCGCTCGCGGCGGTCGCGCAGATCGTCGATCGACAGGCGAGGATGCTCGCCTACCTGGACACCTTTGCGTTCTTCGGCGGCACCTTTCTCGCGATTCTGCCGATCGTGCTGCTGTTGAGGAAGTCGGTTGCACACGGCGACGCGCCGGCCGTGCATTGACGCGGCGCCCGCGGGGGCGCGACTTTGCGCGTTGCGGCGCGCTATGATGGCTCTTTTGCAGCGGAGGTCCCTGATGCTCAATCCCCGCCACGGCATGCGCCGGATACTGGTCTTCGGCTGCGCCGCCGCGTTGGTCGGCGCAGGCTCCGTCATTGCGGATTCGCCGCCGCCGAACCTGCCTGGACCCACGCCCCCGGCCGCAAATCAGCGGCTCGCGCACGACATCTTCCGCGATCTCGTACAAATCCGGTCCGTGCACGATGTCGGCACGGCCGGCACCGCCAAGGTTCTGGCGGCTTATCTCGAGGCCAACGGCTTCAAGAAATCCGAAATTCGCGTGCTGCCGGAAACGAAATATCCCTGGCAGGTGAACCTGGTCGTGCGCCTCAAGGGCAGGGACGCGGCCGGGCTGAAGCCCGTGATGTGGATCGCGCACATGGACGTGGTCGATGCGAAGGCGGCGGACTGGACGCTGCCCCCGTTTCGTTTCACGGAGCGCGACGGCTGGTTCTACGGCCGCGGCACCTCGGACATGAAGGACGGCGACGCGGCGGTCGCCGCGAGCCTGATCCGCCTCAAGCAGGAAGGCTACGTTCCGGACCGGGACATCATCGCCGCGTTCACCGCCGACGAAGAGGTGGGCCTCGAACAAAGCGGACCGGCGTTCCTGCTGAAGGCGCACCCGCACGCGATCGACGCGGGACTCGTGATCAATCCGGACGGCAACAGCGGCGAACTCGTGAACGGCAGGCGGCTGGATTTCGCGGTCGAGACCGTTCAAAAGAGCTACGTGACCTTCACGCTGACGACCACCAACAAGGGCGGCCACAGTTCCGAGCCGCGCCCCGACAACGCAATATACGAGCTGGCGCACGGACTCGAACGGCTCGCCGCTTACCGCTTTCCGTTCAAGACCAATGCGACCACGCGTCTGTATTTCGGCCAGCTGGCCACGCGGGAGGGCGGCCGGCGCAAGGCGGATCTGCTCGCGCTCGCCGCCTCGCCGACGGTGGACCGGGCCGCCGCCGCGCGGTTGGCCGCGGACGTCGAGTTGAACTCGATCCTGCACTCGACCTGCGTGGCGACGATGCTCCAGGCCGGCGTACAGGAAAATGCGCTTCCGTCCCGCGCGGTCGCGACGGTCCAATGCCGGATCATGCCGGACGAAACCGTGGCGGGCACGCAGGCGACGATCGAGAAGGTCGTCGGGGATCCGCATATCCTGGTGGCGCCGCTCGGCAACTACGAACGCGCCGGCGAGTCGGCGCCGGATCCGAAACTTTTCGCGAAGCTCAGGAAGGTCGTCGACTCGATGTGGCCCGGTGTTCCGGTGGTGCCGGTCATGTCCGCAGGCGCGAGCGACTCGATTTTCACGCGAAACGCCGGAATGCCGAGCTATGGCATCGGTGGCGGCTGGAACGACCTCGCCGACATCCGCATGCACGGCCGCAACGAACGCATGAGCCAGCAGGGCTTCTACGAGGAGGTCGAGTTTACCTATCGGCTGATGAAGGAACTGACCGGCGGTGGGACCTAGCCGCGGCGGCGGGTGCGGCATCGATGCGGCAGGTCAACGCGCGCCGCATCAAGCCGGGTGCTTTTCCAGCTCCGGGGTCCACCGGCCGCGACTGGCCAGTCCGTTCATGCGCGCCCGATGACGGAACGCCTCCTGCGCCGCGCCGGTATTGGCCGCCTGTCCCTTCCAGGTCGCCAGCGCCGGGTTCTGCAGGGCCCGTGAATACGAGAAGCTGAGCGCCCATGGCAGTGCCGGCATCGCCGCCATCGCGTTCAGGTGCGCGGTCGCGGCCAGATCCGACTGGCCGCCGGACAGGAAGACCACCCCGGGCTGAGCCGCCGGCACGGTGCGCTTGAGCACCCGCACGGTGCGTTCGGCGACTTCACCGACCGCGGCCTGGCGTGCGCAGGCTTTGCCGGATATCACCATGCTCGCCTTGAGAACCGCATGTTCGACGCTAACCTTGAACAGTGCGAGCGCTTCGTAGGTCGCGCGCAGCGCCGCTTCGGTGACTTCCTCGCAACGTTCGATCGTATGTGCGCCATCCAGCAACACCTCGGGTTCGATGACCGGAACGATCGACGCTTCCTGGCACAGCGCGGCGTAGCGCGCGAGCGCATGGGCGTTGGCGGTCAGGCAGGCGTTCGTCGGCAGATCGCCGCCGATCGCGATGACCGCGCGCCATTTGGCGAAGCGTGCGCCGAGTTCGAAATATCCGGCGAGCCGCTCGCGCAGCCCGTCGAGACCTTCGGTCACTTTTTCGCCGGGGAACGAGGCCAGATCCTTGGCGCCGCCGTCGACCTTGATGCCGGGAACGATGCCCCGCGCAGCCAGGTACTCGGGGAACGGTCTGCCGTCATCGGCGCGCTGGCGGATCGTCTCATCGAACAGGATCACTCCGGAGATGAATTCCTCGATCCCCGCGGTGCTGAACAGCAGGTTGCGGTAGGCGCGGCGGTTCGTTTCGGTGCAGGCGACGCCGATCGCGGCGAAGCGCTTCTCGGCGGTGCCGCTCGACTCGTCGGCCGCCAGGAGTCCTTTGCCGGCGCCGAGCATCGCGGCCGCCGTGTTTGACAACAATGCCTTGTCCATGCCGGTCTCCGTTGAGCGGGAAGCGCGGTCCCGGGTGTGTGCGCATTCGCGCTACTGTACCGCCACCCGGTTGTTCCCGGCCACCATCGGGGCTGTCGTGATGGTAGGATTCCAGCCATGTCCGAACCCCGGAATGATGGGCCGGAAGCGGCCGCAACCTCGGCTCCCACCATCGGCTATTACGCGAAGCGCGCGGAGGAGTTTCGTGCCGGGACGCGGGACCACGACGTCAGCCAGAACATTGCGGCAATGCTGCGGCACATCGAAGGCGAGCGGCCTTTCCGGATCCTGGATTTCGGCTGCGGCCCGGGACGAGATCTGCGCGCGTTGAGCGCGCTCGGACACGTGGCGGTGGGGCTGGACGGAACCGCGGAATTCGTCTCGATGGCGCGCGCGGAAAGCGGCTGCGAGGTATGGCACCAGGACTTCCTCGCACTGCAACTGCCCCCACGGTCTTTCGACGGCATCTTCGCGAACGCATCGCTGTTCCACGTGCCGACGCGGGCTCTGCCCGGCGTATTGCGAATCTTGCGCGACAGCCTCAAGGCGCGAGGCGTCCTCTTCAGTTCCAATCCGCGCGGGAACAACGAGGAGGGGTGGCAGGGCGGCCGTTACGGCGTATATCACGACCTCGACGGGTGGCGGACCCACCTGACGCGGGCCGGCTTCGAGGAGTTGGAACATTACCATCGGCCCGACGGGTTGCCCCGGGAACAGCAGCGCTGGTTGGCGAGCGTCTGGCGCGCCGGCTAAATTCGACGGTCAGGTTCGGCCGATGATCGGAATATGCGGTGCCGCGTCGAGCGGAGCGAGCCCGGTCAATCGTGGGTCGTCGGCCACTTCGACCCGGCGTGCATAGGCCTGAAAGCCCGAGCGTAGATAGAACGCCAGCGCGTCCGGATGATCATGGGTGCAGGTGTGCACCCAAAAGCGGTCGATGGGCCGCGACCAGGCCCGTTCGATGGCGCGATTCATGAGCCAGCGCCCGACCCCTTCGCCCTGGACCGCGCGTGTGACACCGAAGAACGCGAGTTCGCATTGTCCGGCCACTCGGAAATCGAGTTCCATCAAGCCTTCATCCCGGCCATCGACCTCGAGCGCGTAGACCGCGGTCCCGGGGTCGTTCAGGATGGCCTCGAGTTCGGGCCGCGGCATCACAAGCCGCGAGAACCACAGCCATTCGAGGCCGACACGTCGGAAAATCTCTCGATACCAGTCCGGATCCGGGGCCGCCACCAGGCGCAGCGCCCACGGCGCCCCGGCGCGCTCCGGCCGGAGCGCGGGCCTTGCGCGCATTTCGAGACAGGTGACGACGGCGGCCAATTTGGACGGCGGGACGTCGCTGTAACCGTTCGGGAGCATCATGAATTCAGCGCGCGCATTCAGGCGCGTGGCCGGGTGTCGACGAAGGGATTCTTCGGGCCGGGAACCGCCCGTCTGCGCAGGCTGCGCCAGAGATCGAACAGCGTCAGTGCGCCCGTCAGTGATGCGAGCGATGCGAAGTATGCCCGGGGGCCGAACAAGGCCATCAATCCGCCGATCATGGCCGGACCAAATGCGGCGGCGGTGCCGTTGATGCGCAACAGCGCGCTGCTCGCGGCGACCATTTCCGCCGACTCGAGCTTGTCATTCACGTGCGACACCGACAGAGAATAGAGCGTCAGCGCGAAGCCGCTGAACGTCGCCGTCAGCACCAGGAACAGCGGGTGCGGCAGACGGCTGAAAATCGCGATGCCGCCCGCGACACCGGTCGCGATCATGGAAACCACCGCGATCATGGTGCGCCGATCCATCTTGTCCGAGAGCCGGCCCACCGGGTATTGCATGACGACGCCCGCGAGGATGCTCAGCGACATGAACGCGGCAACCTTCGTCATGCCGAGGCCGCTCAGCCGCGCATAGACCGGGCCCATCGAGAAAATGATCGACGAAATCAGGCCGGCGATGGTCACGCCCGCGACACCGAGCGGTGAGTCCCGGTACAAATCCCGCAGCCGCACCTTGCGGGGCATGGCGACCTCGGGAGCCTGCTGCGCGGACAGCGCGATCGGCACCATCGCCATGGAAATGAGCACCGCGACGACCATGAACGGGGACGCGGTGTGCGTATCCCAGGGAATCAACAGGAACTGGCCCGTTCCCAGCCCGATGTACAGGACGACCATGTAAATCGCGAACAGCCGGCCGCGGGTCGCACGGCTCGCCCGGTCGTTGAGCCAGCTCTCGGCGACGACGTAGATGCCGGCGAAGCACAACCCCGACAACAGGCGCATCACGCCCCAGGTGATCGGATTGACGAAGATTCCCTGCGTCAGTATCGCGGCCGAAGAGACCGCCGCGAGCGCCGCGAAGGCTCGGATGTGCCCCACCGCCCGGACGATCTGCGGCGCGGTCATGGTGCCGAACAAATAGCCGACGTAGTAACACGACATGATGACGCCGGTCACGGTGGTCGGGAACCCTTCCAGCGTCGCGCGCACGCCGAGCAGCGTGCTCTGCAGGCCGGCTCCCAGCATCAATACGCCCATGCCGAGCAGAAGCGGCCAGGTACCGGCGAGCATTGCCAGCGGTGTCGAGCGATCCTCGGCGGCGTTCGTCATGGCGGGGGCGAAATCCCGCATGAAGCGGCTCGGGCGTCGCGGAAGGTGATGCTGATGAAGTTGCACATACGGCGGGATGAATAGGGTACGCCATTTCCCCATGGTCTGGCGCATCGAATAATTCGGTGGCGCGATCGAATTTCGATGGGCCGCGGTTCCCAGGCGCGCTCGCGGGCCGGAGCATAGGGATCGCCTAACTTCGCAGCCAGTCGAGCAGCGCGGCGGTGACGACCGACGGTTGTTCGAGCGTCGAAGCGTGACCGCATTCGGGGACCGTCACCAGGTTCGCGCCACGGATGCCGTTTGCGATCTCGGCGGCGATCGACGGCGGGGTCAGTTCGTCGCCGTCGCCCACCAATACGAGCGTCGGGCAGTGAATCCGATCGAGCAGGGGTCTGGAATCCGGGCGCCCGATGATCGCGTTCTGTTGACGCGCGTAAGCGGCGGTACCGACTTCGTCGGCCATGAGGCCGAATACCTCCCGCAAGCGCACGTCGCCATGGCGCGATGGGTGCACGAGGCGCGGAAACATCGCGTCGGCAAGCGCCCGCGCGGGCATCGTTCCGGCGAGCCGTATCTGGGCCCGCCGGCTCTCGGTCTGTTCGGCGGTATCGGGGCGCGCGCTCGTGTCGAGAAGCGCGAGCTTGGCCACCCGACCGGGCGCCTGCCGCAGTATCTCGAAACCCAGGTATCCGCCCATCGACAGCCCGACCAGCGCGAATTTCCCCGGAGCCGCGGCCAGGATCGAACGCCCCAGTTCGCCGATGCTGTCGTGCTGTGTGTGCCGCGCTATCGTGACCGGACCCGCGGTCCAGAGCGCGGGAATTTGCGCCGCATAGAGACGCGCCGAGCAGGCGAGCCCGGGGATGCATAGAACCGGCAGTTGGTCCTCCACGAAATCCTTCCTCCTCGTCGCAAGGGCCACATCGGTCGGCGTGGCCTATTTTAAGGCGGCGATCGCGAAGAACTCCAGATTGAATGCGGCGTGAACGCCGATCGGCGCCCAGGAGCTGTCACGACGCTCGCGCAGCCAGCCGAGCGCCAGGGATGGCGGCAGCGTCGCGAGCGCCCATCCGGGCGTGTACAGTTGGTCGTGTACAGCCCGTGCAGTCGATGATGGTCCCCGGCCCCGAGACGCACGTATAAAGAACGGCAACACGCCACGGAGCCCAAAGCACAGACGCAATTTGCTCCGGCGCTCCATGGTGGTTGTCTCCTGGTCGCGCCTAATTCGGCAGGTTCACGCCCTGGTGCTGCGCGCGTTCCTGCTCGGTCTTGGCCGAGCGCAGTTGCTCTCGGTACTGATTGAGCTCCTGCTGGCTCATCAGTGAATAGCCATAGATCTGCGCGCGTTCGTGCTGGCGGGCACGTTCCTGCGTTCGCAGTTGCGAGCGCGACGGGGCGGCCGGCAATTTCACGCCCTGCTGCTGGGCGCGCTTCTGCATCTCCTGTTGATGTTGGAGGCGGAACTGCACACGCTCCCGCTCGGTGGTCATTGAATGGAGCTGCTGCTCGTACTGGCTGCGCTCCTGCGTGGTCATCAGAGTGGAGCCGAAGATGCGGTCGCGGTCCTGCTCGTGCAGGCGGTCACGGTCCT
>JBBISV010000022.1:0-11072 GCA_037441085.1 Gammaproteobacteria bacterium
CCACCGGATTTTGAGTCCGGCGCGTCTACCAGTTCCGCCATCCGGGCAGGCCAGAGGCTCCAGTATATGCGATCGGCCGTCTTGATAGTATTGCCGCCCTGATGCGCCGAGAGGAATTTCATTACGACCTGCCGCCGGAACTGATCGCCCAAGCGCCGAGCGCCGCGCGTTCGGCGAGCCGGCTGCTGGCCCTGGACGGCCGCGACGCCACGCTGCGGGACCTGTGGTTTCGCGACCTGCCCGGCTTGCTCGGACCGCGCGATCTCTTGGTGCTCAACGATACGCGGGTGGTGCCCGCCCGGGCGTTCGGCGTCAAATCGAGCGGGGGCCGCGTCGAAATCCTGCTCGAGCGCGTCGAGGGCGCGACCACCGCCTTGGTGCAGGCCCGGTCCAGCAAGACGCTGCGGCCGCAGGGCACGGTGGAACTCGCCGGCGGCTGCGTCGCGCGCATGGTCGGGCGCGAAGGCGAGTTCTTCCGTCTCGAGTTCTCCCAGGACGTCCTGTCCTTCTTCGAGACCCACGGTTCGATGCCGCTGCCGCCGTACATCGCTCGCGCGCCGGAAGCGGCGGATCGCGAGCGCTATCAGACCGTGTACGCGCGCGCGCCGGGGGCCGTGGCGGCGCCGACCGCGGGCCTGCATTTCGACGAGTCGGTGTTCGCGGCGCTCGCCGAACGCGGCGTGCGCCGCGCGTTCCTGACGCTGCATGTGGGGGCGGGCACGTTCTCGCCGGTGCGCGAGGACGACGTCGACCGGCACGTGATGCACTCCGAGGCGGTGGACGTGCCGCAGGGCGTCTGCGACGCGATCGAGGAGACCCGCCGCGCCGGCGGCCGCGTGGTCGCGGTCGGCACGACCGTGGTGCGCGCGCTCGAGGCGGCGGCGGCCGGCGGCCGTCCGCGTCCGCTGCGCGGCGAGACCCGGATCTTCATCAAGCCGGGGCATCGCTTCCGCGCGATCGACGCGATGGTGACGAATTTCCACCTGCCGGAGTCGACGCTGGTGATGCTCTGCGCCGCCTTCGCCGGAAAGGAAGCCCTGCTCGATGCGTACCGGCACGCGGTGCGCTGCAAATACCGGTTCTTCAGCTACGGCGACGCGATGTTCCTCACGCCCCGCGACGGCGCGCGGGAGGGGGCGTGACGGTGCCGGCGATGCGCTTCGAACTGCTCGGCACGGACGGGGCCGCGCGGCGCGGCCGGCTGACGTTCGCGCGCGGCGTCGTGCAGACTCCGGCGTTCATGCCGGTCGGCACCTACGGCACGGTCAAGGCGATGACGCCGGAGGAATTGGATTCCCTCGGCACCCAGATCATCCTCGGCAACACGTTTCACCTCTATCTGCGGCCGGGACTCGAGGTCATTGCGGCGCACGGCGGATTGCACCGCTTCATGCACTGGGAGCGGCCGATCCTGACCGACTCCGGCGGATTCCAGGTCTGGAGCCTCGCGGCCATGCGCAAGATCACCGAGGAGGGCGCGCGTTTCCGCTCGCCCGTCGACGGGGCGCCGGTGTTCCTGTCGCCGGAGGAGTCGATGCGTATCCAGCGCGTGCTCGCCTCGGACATCGCGATGAGTTTCGATGAGTGCACGCCCTATCCGGCGAGCGCGGCGGTGGCCCGGGCCTCGATGGAACTGTCGATGCGCTGGGCCGCGCGGGGCCGGCGCGAATATTACCGCGAGCCGCCCCCGGGGACGCTGTTCGGCATCGTCCAGGGCGGCGTGCACACCGACCTGCGCCGGGAGTCGCTCGCCGCGCTCGAGAAGATCGGCTTCGACGGTCTCGCCATCGGCGGTCTCGCGGTGGGCGAGACCGAGGCCGAGCGCGAGGCGGTGCTCGAGTCCCTGTGTCCGCAGATGCCGGCCGGCAAGCCGCGCTACCTGATGGGGGTGGGCCGCCCGGAGGACATCCTCGAGGCCGTGCGCCGGGGCGTCGACATGTTCGACTGCGTGATGCCGACCCGGCACGCGCGCAACGGCCATTTGTTCACGCGCGGCGGCGTCGTCAACATCCGCAACGCCGCGCACCGCTGCGACACGGAGCCGGTCGAGGCCGGTTGCGGCTGTTACACCTGCCTGCATTACAGCCGCAGCTACCTGCGCCATCTCGACCGCTGCAACGAGATACTCGGATCGCGCCTGAACACGATCCACAACCTCCATTTTTATCAGCGGCTGATGGGCGAGATTCGCGACGCGATCGCGGCCGGACGCCTCGACGCCTACGCGCAAGAGTTCTACGCCGCCCGGGCGCCGCGGGCCGAGCCGGGATCTTGAGATCCCCGCGCCGCCGCCGTTTGGGTATAATCCGAGGCTTTCCGTCGCGGCCGCGGCTTTCCGAAGTGAGTGCAACACCATGGATTTCTTCATAAAATCAGCCTTCGCACAGTCGACCGGCGCCGGCGGAGGCCAGAGCATCATCAGCGCCTTGATGCTGCCGGTGCTGCTGCTCGTGGTGTTCTACGTGCTGTTGATCCGTCCGCAGAACAAGCGCGCGAAGGAGCAGAAGGAGATGCTGGCGCGGGTGGCCGCCGGCGACGAGGTCGCGACCAACGGCGGGATGCTCGGCAAGGTCGTCGAGGTCGGCGATCAGTTCATCACGCTTGAAATCGCCTCCGGGGTGAACATCAAGCTGCAGAAGTTCCAGGTCTCGCAAATCCTGCCGAAAGGCACCGTGAAGAGCGCATGAATTCCTATCCCCGCTGGAAGATCGCGCTGGTCGGCGTGGTGCTGTTGTTCGGCATTTTCCTCGCGCTGCCCAACCTGTTCGGCGAACAGAGCGCGCTGCAGCTCGCCAAGGACCGGGCCGCGGTGGTCGAATCGGACCGCGTCGCGGTCGAGAAGCTGCTCCAGTCCAAGGGCGTGCCGCTCGCCGGCTCGTTCATCGAACAGGGCCGCCTGACGCTGCGATTCGCGACCAAGCAGGACCAGGCGCGCGCCCGCGACGCCATTTCGGCGGCGATGCCGAACGCCTACACGATCGCGCTGTCCTCGGCGTCGCGCGTGCCGAACTGGATGCGCAACCTCGGCCTGACCCCGATCAAGCTCGGCCTCGACCTGCGCGGCGGCGTGTATCTGGTGTATCAGGTCGACGTGAAGGCCGCCGTCAAGCAGGAACTCGACCTGTACGAACAGGACTTCCGCGCCTCGCTGCGCACCGCGCACGTGCCGTACGAGGACGTGCGCGTCGATTACCCCGACAACCGCGTGGTGATCCTGTTCCGCGACGCCGACAGCTTCGCGAAGGGCAAGCAGGCGATCCAGAACGACAACCGCACGCTCAACTTCAACGACACGACCGTCGGCGGCGCGCCGGCGATGCAGCTGACGCTGACCGCCGAACAGATCAAACAGCGTGAAGACTACGCGGTGCAACAGAACATCGTGATCCTGCGCAACCGGCTCAACAGCCCCGAACTCGCGGTGTCGGAGCCCCAGGTGGCGCGCCAGGGCGTCGATCAGATCGCCATCGAGCTGCCCGGCCTGCAGAATTCCGCCGAGGTCAAGAAGATCCTCGGCAAGACCGCGACGCTCGAATTCCGCATGGTCGACGAGACCGACAACCCGTACCAGGCGGCCGCCAGCGGCCAGGTGCCGATCGGCGCGAAGCTCTACTACACGCGCGACAAGCGGCCGGTGCTGTTGAAGCGGGACGTCGTCGTCACGGGTGACCAGCTCACCGACGCCTCCTTCCAGCCGAACACGCAGGACGGCCCGGCCGTCTCGGTGTCGCTCGACAGCCGCGGCGCCTCGAAGATGCTGCGCAACACCGAGGAGAACATCGGCCACATGATGGCGGTCGTGTTCATCGACCAGTCGCGCGAGAAGAACGCGGCCGGCGTCGAGGTCGACCGCAAGACCGAGGAAGTGATCAATCAGGCGACGATCCGCGGCGTCTTCAGCAACAATTTCCAGATCACCGGGATCAATCCGATCGAGGGGCGCGAGCTCGCGCTGCTGCTGCGGGCCGGCGGGCTCGCGGCGCCGCTGTCGGAAATCGAGGAGCGCGCGATCGGCCCCAGCCTCGGCCAGGACAACATCGACAAGGGCATCCACGCGATGGTGTTCGGCACGCTCGCGGCGTTCGTGTTCATGGCGGTCTACTACAAGGTGTTCGGCCTGATCGCCGACCTGGTGCTGGCCGCGAACGTCGTGCTGCTGACGGCGCTGCTGTCGCTAGTGGGCGCGGCGCTGACGCTGCCCGGCATCGCGGCCGTGGTGCTGACGGTGGGCATGGCGGTCGACGCGAACATCCTGATCTTCGAGCGCATCCGCGAGGAGCTGCGGATCGGGCTGACGCCACGCGCGGCGATCGCGGCGGGCTTCGACCGCGCGTTCTCGGCGATCGCGGACTCGAACGTGACGGCGCTGATCGCGGGCCTCGTGTTGTGGCTGATCGGCTCGGGCGCCGTCCGCGGCTTCGCGGTGGTGCTGGTGCTCGGCATCGCCACCTCGATGTTCACCTCGTTGATGGGCAGCCGCGCCCTGGTTCAAGTCATCTTCGGCGGCCGGCGCAAGCTCGACCGGCTGCCGATCTAGCCGGGCGCACGGGAGTCTATGTAAATGGAGTTCTTTCACAAGGTCACGCGCTTCCCGTTCATGAACACCCGCAAGGTGTGGTACGGGTTGTCGGCGGTTCTCATCATCGGTTCCCTGGCCCTGGTCGCGGTGCGCGGCCTGAATCTCGGCATCGACTTCACCGGCGGCGTGGTCATCGACACCCAGTTTCCGGATGCGCCGAACATCGACCGGCTGCGTGCGGTCCTCGCCAATGCGCACATCGCGGGCGCGCAGGCGCAGGCCTTCGGCAGTTCGCGCGACATCCGCGTGCGCCTGCCGCCGGATCCGAACATCAAGGGCGACCAGATCGGCGAGCGCATCGTCGAACTGTTCCGGCCGGTCGACGCGGGCGTGAAGCTCCAGTCGACCGAGGTGATGGGTCCGCAGGTCGGCCAGGAGCTGTTCGTCAAGGGTTCCTGGGCGCTCGCGGCGACCCTGGCGCTGATCCTGGTCTACGTGCTGATACGATTCACGCCGAAGCTGTCCGTGGGCGCCATTCTCGCGGTTTTGCACGACCCGATCTGCGTCCTCGGGTTCTTCGCGGTCACGCAGATGACCTTCGACCTGACCGCGATCTCCGCGATCCTGGCGGTGATCGGCTATTCGCTGAACGACACGGTGATCGTGTTCGACCGCGTGCGCGAGCGGGCGCGCAGCGCGCGCAAGATATCGATCGCGCAGGTCATCGACGAGTCGATCAACCAGACCCTGTCGCGGACGCTGATGACGAAGCTGGTGACGCTGTTGGTGGTCGTCGCGCTGCTGGTGTTCGGCGGCGAGACCCTGCACAGCTTCTCCGCGGCGCTGGTGATCGGCATCGTCGCCGGCACGTATTCCTCGATCTACATCTCGTCGGCGATCGCGCTCGATCTCGGGCTGCGCACCGACGACCTGCTGGAGCGCAAGCTCACCAAGCCCGAGGAGGTCGACGGGCTGCCCTGAGCCCCGCGACGGCCGCACCCGGGGGGGGCGGCCGTGCCCGATTCCGGAAATTGTTTGGATGCCGCGCCGGAAAGCCGATACAGTCGGGGCTTCCCGCAAGGGCCACGTTGGGTGCATCGATGAAGTTAAGCGGACTGTTCGCAACCAAGCCGATTTCCGACTACCACGAGGAGGCCGCCGGGAAGAACCTGGTCCGCGCCCTCGGCACCCCGTCGCTGATCGCCTTCGGCATCGGCGGGATCATCGGCACCGGCATATTCGTTCTCACGGGACTCGCCGCGGCCCAGCACGCCGGCCCCGCGATCGTGTTGTCCTTCGTCATCGCCGGCATCGGCTGCATGTTCGCGGGACTCTGCTACTCGGAGTTCTCGACCATGGTTCCGGTCGCGGGCAGCGCCTATGCCTACAGCTACGCGACGCTGGGCGAATCGATCGCCTGGTTCGTCGGCTGGAACCTGGTGCTCGAATACATGATGGCCTGTTCCGTGGTCGCGGTCGGCTGGAGCCGCTATTTCGTCAAGCTCCTCGACTACTACGGCATCAACGTGCTGCCGAGTGCGCTGACCTCGGCGCCGTTCGCGGCGGCCGACGTCGGCATCCAGGTCCACCAGACCGGCGCGTTCCTGAACCTGCCGGCCATTGCGATCATCGCGGCGGCGACCGCGCTCTGCTACAAGGGCATCCAGGAATCGACGTTCGTCAACACCGTCATCGTCGCGATCAAGGTGAGCATCGTGCTGGCGGTGATCGTGTTCGGTGCGTTCTACGTCGACACGGCGCATTGGGTGCCGTTCATCCCGAAGAACACCGGCAAATTCGGCGAATTCGGCTGGAGCGGCATCATCCAGGCCGCCGGCATCATCTTCTTCGCCTACATCGGCTTCGACGGGGTCTCCACGGTCGCGCAGGAATCGAAGAACCCGAGCCGCGGCATGCCGATCGGCATCCTCGGCAGCCTCGGGATCTGCACGGTGCTGTACATCCTGATGTCGGGGGTCATGACGGGCATGGTGCCGTACCCGGCGCTCAACGACGCCGCCCCGGTCGCGGTCGCGATCGAGGCCCATCATCAGCTGCACTGGCTGACCAGCTGGGTCATCTGGGGCGCGCTGCTCGGCCTGACGTCGGTGATCATCACGATGATCATTCCGCAGGCGCGCATCTGGCTGACGATGTCGCGCGACGGCCTGCTGCCGCCGATCTTCGGCGCGGTTCATCCGAAGCACCGGACCCCGCACATATCCACGTTGATCACCGGCGTGCTGGCGGCGACGTTCGCGGGATTGCTGCCGATCGGAATCCTCGGCGAGCTGGTGTCGATCGGCACCTTGATCGCCTTCATCGTCGTGTGCGCCGGGGTCCTCGTGCTGCGCTACACGCGCCCGGACCTGCCGCGGCCGTTCCGGGTTCCCGCCGTGTGGTTCGTGTCGATCATGGGAATCATCTTCTGCGCGGGGATGGCGCTGTTCCTGCCGGCGGCGACCTGGGTGCGGCTCGCGCTGTGGAGCTTGATCGGCCTGGTGCTGTACTTCGCCTACGGCTACCGCCACAGCCGGCTGCGGCGCAAGGACGAGGCCGCGACCGCCGCTAAGTCCGCAACTGGGGCGGTGTGAGCGGGCCGATCGCCGCGAGCAGGGCTTCGTAGACCTTGGGGTTGCCCGCGACCAGGTGCGGGCCGAGCGCGTAGTCGCCGCCCGACGGGGTGCCGACGCGGCCGCCCGCCTCCTGAATCAGCAGCACGCCGGCCGCCGTGTCCCAGGGCGACAGCCCGAACTCCCAGAAGCCGTCAAGCCTCCCGGCCGCGACATACGCTAAATCTAGCGCCGCGGAGCCGGGACGGCGGATGCCGGCGGCGACCCCCATCACCACCTTCAGGATCGCCAGATACTCGTCGACGTATTCCACGCCGGCGCGAAAGGGGATGCCGGTGCCGATCAGCGCGCCCTCGAGCGTGCGCTGCGTGCTGACCCGGATGCGCTTGCCGTCGAGCTGCGCGCCGTCGCCGCGCGAGGCGGTGAAGAATTCCTGGCGCATGGGGTCGTAGATGATCCCGTGCTGTAGCCGGTTCTTCTGTTCCACGGCGATCGACACCGCGAACACCGGAAATCCGTGCAGGAAATTCGTGGTGCCGTCCAGCGGGTCGATGATCCAGCGGAACTCGCCGTCGCCGCTCGCCCCGCTTTCCTCGCAGAGAAAGGCGTGATCGGGGTAGCTGCGGCGGACGGTTGCGATGATCTCGGCCTCGGCCTTGCGGTCGACGTCGGTCACGAAGTCGTTGCGGCTCTTGGTGTCGATTTTCAGCGAATCGAGGCGCGACAGGCTGCGTACGATCGAGTCGCCGGCGCGCCTCGCGGCGCGCATGCCGATATTGAGGAGTGGATGCATAGCGTGGCGCTAGAATAACAGAGCATGACCGATCTCGTTCGCATCGTCCTCGTGGAGCCGAGCCATCCCGGCAATATCGGCTCGGTCGCGCGCGCGATGAAAAACATGGCGCTCGCGGACCTGGTGCTGGTCCGTCCCCGGGCGTTTCCGCACCCCGAGGCGGTGGCCCTCGCCGCCGGCGCCGACGACGTGCTGGCCGCGGCCAGGGTCGTGGGCACCGTCGCCGAGGCGCTCGGTGACTGCGCCTTCGTCGCCGGGGCGACGTCGCGGCCCCGGAATTTCACCTGGGAATTCGCGACCCCGCGCGAGGCGTCCGCGCAGGTCGCGGCGCTGCCGGCGACCGCGCGCGCCGCGCTGCTGTTCGGATCGGAGCGTTACGGGCTCGCCAATGAGGATTTGCAGTACTGCAACGCGCTGGTGCGGATCCCCGCCAATCCGGCCTATTGTTCGCTCAATCTGGCGATGTCGGTGCAGCTGCTCGCCTATGAGTTGTTCCTTGCGCGCGAGACGCCGACGGGGCACGTGCAGTACGAGGCGCCCCCCGCCGAAGGGGCCGAACTCGAGCATCTGTACGCCCATCTTGCCGAGGTGCTGCGGGAAATCGAGTTCGACGACCGCACCGGGTACTTGATGGAGCGGCTGCGCCGGCTGTTCAACCGCAGCCGTCTCGACCGCAATGAGGTCAACATCCTGCGCGGCATCCTGAGCGCCGTGTCCGGCCGCCGCCGCGCGGCCCGCGGTTCCGGCGTATGAGCGAACCGGCCTACCTCGACAACGCGGCCACGACGCCGCTCGATCCGCGGGTCGCGGCCGAAATGGCCGCCTGCCTCACCGCGGACGGTGTGTTCGCCAACCCGGGCTCCGCCGGGCATCGGCCGGGGGAGGCGGCGCGCGCGCGCGTCGAGGCGGCGCGGGCGCAGGTCGCGACGGCCGTCGGCGCGGAGCCGGAGGAGGTCATCTGGACCTCGGGTGCGACGGAAGCGGACAACCTCGCCATTTTCGGGCTGGCACAGCATATGGAAGGCCGCGGACGGCACCTGATCACGGCACGCACCGAACACCGGGCGGTGCTCGACCCCTGCCGCGAACTGGAACGGCGCGGTTGGCGCGTGACCTATCTGACACCGGATCATCGCGGCATCGTCTCGCCCGCACAGGTCGAACAGGCGCTCGATCCCGAGACCGTGCTGGTGTCGCTGATGCACGTCAACAACGAAACCGGCGTGATCCAGGACATCGCCGGATTCGCCGCCGTTTGCGAACGCCACGGCGGCGCCCGGCTGCACGTCGATGCGGCGCAGAGTTTCGGCAAGTGTCCGGTGGATTTCACGCGCTGCGGCGCGGATCTGATGTCCTTGTCGGGGCATAAAATCCACGGTCCCAAGGGCGTCGGCGCGTTGTTGGTGTCGCGCCGTCGCGGCGTGCGCATCGCGGCGCGGCAATTCGGCGGTGGGCAGGAGCGCGGCCTGCGCGCGGGCACGGTGCCGACCCATCAGGTTGCGGGAATGGGGGCGGCCTACGCGCTCGCGGCCGCCGAATCGGCCGCCGACGGCGTCCGCATCGAGCGGCTGCGCGAGCGCCTGTGGCGGGGACTCGAGGCGGCGGGCGGCGCGCTGCGCAACGGCGGCCCGCCGGACGTGGTGCCGCATCTCCTCAACGTTTCGTTTGTCGACGTCGAAGGCGAGAGCCTGCTGGCCGCGGTGGCACCCCAGGTCGCCGTGTCCACGGGTTCGGCCTGTGCGTCGGCGACCAACGAGCCGTCCTACGTGCTGCGGGCGCTCGGCCGCGACGACCGGCTTGCCGAAAGCAGCCTGCGTTTCAGCCTCGGGCGCTTCACGACCGAAGCGGACATCGAGCGGACGATCGCCACGGTCACGCAGGCCCTCGAGCGCCTGCGCCGGATTGGCGGAATATGTCGTACAGCGAGCTGACGCGCCGGTATTTCGAGCTTGCGCCGCTGGCCGGAACGCTGGAAGGGGCGCAAATCGCGCGCGGCGCGGCCGGCGGGCGGGCGCAAGGGGTCTGGGTCCAGTTTCATCTGCGGGTCGAGTCCGGTGCGCCGGACGCCGTGCGGATCGCGGAGGCGCGTTTCCTCGCCTTCGGCTGTCCACATGTCATCGCCGCGGCCGCGTGGACCGCCGAACAGGCGGTCGGGCGGCCGCCCGGGCCGTCCTTGCCGCTGTCTCCCGAGGCGCTCAGGCGTTTATTCGACGCCCCGGTCGAGAAACTCGGCCGCCTGCTCGTGGTCGAAGATGCATGGATCGCGACCATCTCGTCGATCGATCGCGGCGCTTGAGAACCAGACACCATGCGCCGGGGGCGCCGGCGTGTTATGTATAGACGAAGCAGGCTTCCTGGCGGAGGTGAGGAAACATGACGATCGAGCTGACCGAGGCGGCGGCGGACCGGGTGCGCAGCCATTTGCAGAAGCGCGGAATCGGCGTGGGATTGCGGCTCGGGATCAAGAAGACCGGTTGTTCGGGGTTCGCCTACGTCGTTAATTATGCGGACGAGATCGGGCCCGGCGACGCCGTGTTCGAGGCACGGGGGGTCAAGGTCATCGTCGATCCGGCCAGCCTGCCGCTGATCGACGGCACCATCGTGGATTTCGTCAAACAGGGCTTGAATGAAGCCTTCAAATTCCAAAATCCGAAGGCCAAGAGCGAGTGCGGCTGCGGCGAGAGCTTCAGCCTGTAACCGGCGACCGAATCGCCGCAAGTCGGTTTTCCCAATTAATACAGGCACTTCGGCGCTCGCGCCGATTGCTTGCCGGGCGCGCGTGGGCTAGACTCCTAAATCTTTGTCGCCGCCCCTTCGGGCGCCCTAGTCCCAATCAGTCCTGTCGAGGTCATCATGTCAATCGAGCGAACCCTGTCCATCGTCAAACCCGACGGTGTCGGCCGCAATCTGGTCGGCGAAGTCTATCGTCGTTTCGAGGCGGTCGGCCTGCGGATCGTGGCGGCACGGATGATTCACCTGTCCCAGGCGCAGGCCGAGTCGTTCTACGGCGTGCATCGCGAGCGGCCGTTCTTCAAGGACCTGGTGCGCTTCATGACGTCCGGCCCGGTGATGGTGCAGGTGCTGGAGGGAGACAACGCCGTCGCGAAGAATCGCGACGTGATGGGCGCCACCGATCCGAAGAAGGCGGCCGCCGGAACCATCCGGGCGGATCTGGCGACGTCGATCG
>JBBISV010000022.1:11086-26118 GCA_037441085.1 Gammaproteobacteria bacterium
ACATCGTTCATGGATCCGACGCGGCCGATACGGCGGCGCAGGAAATCGCCTTCTTCTTCAGCGCGATCGAGATCTGTCCGCGCACGCGTTGAGCGGCGCCCACCCGCGAGCGGCATTCGAGATGGACCAGTCGGCCGGTGATCGTGTGAATCTGCTCGGCCTGCCGCGCGCCGAACTCGAGGCGTTCGTCGCCGCGCGTTTCGGCGCCAAGCCGTTTCGCGCGCGCCAGCTGATGAAGTGGATCTACCGCCGCGGCGCGGCCGACTTCTCGGAGATGACGGATCTGGCGAAGGATTTCCGCGCCGAACTCGAGACGGGCGCGAAGATCTCGGTGCCGCAGATCGTCACCAGCCAGATATCGAGCGACGGCACGCGCAAGTGGATGCTGCGGATGGACGAGGTCCAGGGCATCGAAACCGTGTTCATACCCGAACCGGACCGCGGCACCCTGTGCATCTCCAGCCAGGTTGGATGCGCGATGGACTGCAGCTTCTGCGCGACCGCGCAGCAGGGTTTCAACCGCAACCTGGGCGTCGCCGAGATCGTCGGCCAGGTCTGGCTCGCGCGCCGCGAGCTCGCCGCCGCGGCGGCGCGCGGCGACCCTTCGGCCGAGGGGCGCAAGATCACCAACATCGTCTTCATGGGAATGGGCGAGCCGCTCGCGAACTATCGCAACGTGCTGCCGGCGATGAGGATTTTTCTGGACGATCTGGGTTACGACTTGTCACGGCGGCGCGTGACCTTGAGCACCTCCGGCCTCGTCCCGCAGATCTACAAGCTGGCCGAGGAATGCAACGTCGCGCTCGCCGTCTCGCTGCATGCGCCGAACGATGAGCTGCGCAACGAGCTCGTGCCGATCAACCGCAAGCACCCGATCCGGGAGCTGCTCGCGGCGTGCTGGCATTACATCGAGAAACAGAACGGGCGCAGCGTGACGTTCGAGTACGTGATGCTGGACGGCATCAACGACGGTGCGGAGCACGCGCGCCAGCTCGCACGGCTGTTGCGCGGCCGTCCGGCGAAGCTCAATCTGATCCCCTTCAACGCGTTCCCCGGCACCCCCTACCGTCGTTCGGCGGATGGAGCGATCATCCGATTTCGAGACGTGCTGAACGAAATGGGCGTCATCGCGACGATCCGGCGCACGCGGGGCGATGACATCGACGCGGCCTGCGGCCAGCTCGCCGGACGCGTCACCGACCGGCTGATCGTGCGCCTCGGCGTGAAACTGCCGAATCATGGCGTCCGTACGGAGGTGGTTCGATGAGAGACCGTTCGCCCAGGATCGCCGCCTTGATGGCGGTCTGCCTCGCCCTGGCGGCATGCGTGCCCAGCGAAAATCTGGCCCCGGGCAAGACGCCCGCCGAGGCCGCGACGGTCAACGTGCAGCTCGCGGTCGCCTACATGCAGCTCGGCAAGCTCGCCATCTCGCGGCATTTCGTCGAGCGCGCGCTGAGCCAGGATCCGCACGACGCGAGCGTTCAGGCGACCGCCGGCGTGGTGTTCGAGCGGCTCGGGGAAACGGCCAAGGCCGAACATGCCTACGAGGAGGCGGCCCGCCTCGGACGCAAGGATCCGGACGTCATGAACACTTATGCCGGGTACCTGTGCCGGACGGGACGCGCGGCCGAGGGTGAGAAGGTGTTCAAATCCGTGATCGACAATCCGGTGTATCAAACTCCGGAAGTCGCGATGGTCAACGCCGGGGTTTGCCTGGAGGGCGCGGGCGACGATGCCGGGGCGCAGCGCTACTTCGACCGGGCGCTGGTCGTTCATCCGAATCTGCCCGAGGCGATGCTCGAGTCGGGCGCGCTCGCCCTGCGGCTCAAGGACCCGGCCAAGGCCGCGAGCATCGTCGCGCGCTACCTGGAGGTCAACAAGCCCACTGCGGAGATCCTCTGGCTCGGACTGCGCGCGGAGCGGGCCCTCGGCAAGCCGGATGGCGCGGCCGACTATGGGCAGCGCCTGGAAAAGGACTTTCCGAACTCGAATGAAGCGCGCCTGATGCAAGCCGGCATCACGCAATGACCGCGGCGTCGGAACTGGGGCCGCGGCTGCGGGCCCAGCGCGAACGCCGGGGCATCGGCGTTTCGAAGGCGGCGGATGAGCTGCGTCTCGACGCCTGGATCGTCGAAGCGATGGAGGCGGGGGAATTCGACCGTGTCGGCGCGCCGGTGTACGCGAAAGGCCATTTGCGGCGCTATGCGGCGATGCTGGGCCTGCCGGAGTCCGAAGTCGCGGCCACGGTCGAGTCGCTGACGGCGCCCGTGCCGGCGGTGACGCCGCTCGACCCGGTGCCGTTCGCGTCCGCACCGTCCAAGCGCCTGACCGAACTGCCTTGGGGTCCGGTCGCGGCGCTCGCCGCGTTCGCGATCATCGTGATCGGCGTGCTGTGGTCCAAACCCTGGCGCCTGCACGTCGGCACCCCGACGCCGGTCGCGACGCCGCCGGCCGACGTTTCGCCGCAGGCCAACGGGTCCCCGCAGGCCGGAACGACGGCGGCACCCGTCGGCGCACCAATGCCGGCCGCGCCCGCGACGGCCGCGCCCACGGTCATGACGGCGGCGCCTTCGACGGCGTCGCCCGAGCCGTCCGAAATCGCCGCGCGGGCGCCGGTCGATGCCGCGAACGGCAGCCGGCTGCGCTTGGAGTTCGCCGGCGAGTCCTGGGTTTCCGTGCGGGATGCGACCGGCCGGCTCGTGTTCCGCGGGGTCGCGCGCGCCGGCACATCCCAGACGCTGTCGGGCCGCGCGCCGTTCGCGATCGTGCTCGGCTATCAGCGCGGCGTCAAAGTACAAGTCAACGGTCGGGCGGTGCGGATCGCGGACTCGTTCATCCAGGGCAACGTCGCCCGATTCCAAGCCGGCGCCGACGGTGTTTCGAGCCGCTACGCGGCCTCACCGCCCCCGCGCCACTGAGAGAGGACCCTTGAGCACGATCATCGAGCCCCTGCGCGGCGTACACGACATTCTGCCGGCGCAGATCGCGCTGTGGCAGTTCCTCGAACGCACCACCCGGGAGGTCTTCGACGCGTACGGCTACGAGGAATTCCGCGTGCCGATCATCGAACAGACGCAGCTGTTCAAGCGGTCGATCGGGGATTTCACCGATATCGTCGAGAAGGAGATGTTCAGCTTCGTCGACCAGGGCGAGGATCACATCACTCTGCGCCCGGAGGCGACGGCGGGCATCGCCCGCGCGGTGATCTCCAACGGCCTGTTGCGGGCCGGGCGGCTGCGCCTGTGGTGCATGGGACCGATGTTCAGGCGGGAGCGCCCGCAGGCGGGTCGGTTCCGCCAGTTTCACCAAATCGACGCGGAGGCCTTCGGGTTCGAGGGCCCCGACATCGACGCCGAGATGATCCTGCTCTCGGCCCGGCTGCTCCGGCGTCTCGGGTTGACCGGGGTCAAGCTGCACGTCAATTCGCTCGGCACGCCGCAGTCCCGGGCGGGCTACCGGGAGCGGCTCATCGCCTATTTCAGCGCCTACGAGGCGGATCTGGACGAGGACAGCCGGCGGCGCCTGCACGGCAATCCGCTGCGGATTCTGGACTCGAAACACCCCGCGACGCAGCGCATCGTCGCGGGGGCGCCCCATCTCGGCGATTCGCTGGACGCCGAGTCGGCGGCTCATTTCGAGACCTTGTGTGGACACCTGCGGGCCGCCGGTATCGAGTATCATGTCGACCGCCGGCTGGTGCGCGGGTTGGATTACTACACCCGCACCGTGTTCGAGTGGATCACGGACTCGCTCGGCTCGCAAAGCACGGTATGCGCCGGCGGACGCTACGACGGCCTCGTCGGCCAGCTCGGCGGCGCGGCGACCCCCGGCATCGGCTGGGCGATGGGCCAGGAGCGCATCGTCATGCTGTTGGAGAAGCTCGGCCGTTCCGGCGGCGCCGATGCGCCGCACGTGTATATGGTGGCGGGCGGGGAACGCGCTGAGCGCACGGCGTTCCAATTGGCGGAGCGGCTGCGCGACGATTGGCCGGGCATGAAGTTGTTGTGCAATCTGGGCGGCGGCAATTTCAAGGCGCAGTTCAAACGGGCCGACAAGGCGGGTGCGCTGTACGCGATCGTACTGGGCGACGACGAGGTCGCGCGCGGAACGGCCGCATTGAAGGATTTGCGCGGCGGACAGGCTCAGGAGGAGTGCGCGCTCGAGCGCTTGAGCGAACGCCTGGGCATCTTGTTGGGTCTGAAGGCGTCGAACACGGGGTAGCCATGGCAGAAGATTATTTGACCGATGACGAACAACTCGAGGCCGTCAAGCATTGGCTGGTCGAGAACGGGCCCTGGCTGCTCGCCGGTGCGCTGCTCGGCGGCGCGCTGCTGTTCGGGTACCGGTACTACGAAAACCACAGCAACAGCGTCGCCCTGCGCGCCGCGGCCGAATTCGACCAGATGACGACTGCGATCGACAAGCACGACGTAGCCGGCGCGCGCCGCGTGGCGCAGGAGCTCATCGGCAAGTACGCGGGCAGCCCCTACGCGGATCAGGCCGAGCTTGCGCTCGCGAGCCTGTCGGTGAACGACGGCCAGCTCGCCGCGGCGGTGCCGCCGCTGACGCGCGTGATCGATCATTCCAAGGATTCGGAGCTGAAGAAGATCGCGCGCCTGCGCCTCGCGCGCGTGCAGATCGCCGAGGGCAAGCCCGATGTGGCGCTCGCCACGCTGTCCGGCGGCATGCCCGGCGCGTTCGCCTCGCTGTATCACGAGGTCCGGGGCGACGCCCTGGCCGCCAAGCACGACAATGCCGGTGCCATCGCCGAATACCAGAGCGCCCTCGCCGCCACCGATCCGCGCTACGGCGACAGCGCCCTGTTGTCGCTGAAGATCGCCGATCTCGGCGCCGCGCCGGCCGCCGGCAAGGCGGCGCCGTGATGCGCCGCTGGATCGCGCTGCCGCTGGCCGCGTTGGTCGTGCTCGCCGGCTGCAGCAAGGACAAGGATGCGGACCAGCCGGCCAAGCTCGTGGAAATCAAGGCCAGCCTGCCGGTGCACAAGCTGTGGAGCGCCAACGTCGGCGGCGGCAAGCACCAGATGCTGCTGCGCCTCGGCCTCGCTCCCGCGCTCGACGGCGGCGTCGTGTTCGCCGCGTCCGTCAAGGGCGAGGTGCTCGCGGTCGACATGTCGAACGGCCGGCGCGTCTGGCGCAAGCGGCTGCGCATGCCGTTGTCCGCGGGACCCGGCGCCGGCGCCGGCATGGTCGTGGTCGGCTCCTCCAAGGGCGACATCGTCGCGCTCGACGAGGCGACCGGCGATGAGCGCTGGCGCTCGCACGTGGATGCCGAACTGTTGTCGCCGCCGGCCGTCAGCCCGACCGTCGTCGTGCTGCGTTCGGTGGACGGCCGGCTGCACGGACTCGACGCCTCGACCGGCAGGCCGATCTGGTCGGTGCAGCAACCGGTGCCGCGGCTCAGCCTGCGCGGCATCGCCACCCCGGTGATCGCCAAGGACGACGTCATCAGCGGTTTCGACAACGGCAAGATCATGGCGGTCAGCCTGTCCAACGGCAACACGCTGTGGGACACGACGCTGTCGGCCCCCCACGGCCGCACCGAACTCGCCCGGCTCGTGGACGTCGACTGCTCGGTCGCCGTGGTAGGAGACAACGTTTACGCGACCGGGTATCACGGCCGGACCGCGCAGCTCGCGCTCGATTCCGGCCAGATCTGGTGGGCGCACAAGATGTCCAGCGATCACGGCCTCGCGGCCGATGCGAAGCACGTGTATGTGTCGCTGGCGGACGGCAGCGTCGTCGCGCTGCGCGCGTCCAACGGCTCGACCATCTGGCGCAACGACACGTTGAAATGGCGGGGACTGAGTCCGCCCGTGCTGACGCCGTCGGCGGTCGTGGTCGCCGATTATCAGGGCTACGTGCACTGGCTCGACATCCGGACCGGGCAGATCATCGCGCGCACGCGGGTTTCCAAGTACAGCGTGTCGAGCACCCCGCTCGCGGTCGGCGACACGGTCGTCGTCATGAATGACGGCGGCGATATCGTGGCGTTCCGCGCCGCGCCACCGCCTCCGGGCTAGCATGCCGCCTTGCTGCCGGTAATCGCGCTCGTAGGCCGCCCCAACGTCGGCAAGTCGACGTTGTTCAATGCGATGACCGGCACACGCGACGCGCTGGTTGCCGATCTGCCGGGTCTCACGCGTGACCGGCAATACGGTTTTTCGCGCCGCACCGAGCCCACGTGCATCGTCGTCGATACCGGCGGTCTCGTCGAGAACGCGAACGACATAGAAACCCTGATGATCGCGCAGACGGAGCTCGCGATCGAGCAGGCCGACCGCCTGATCGTCCTGGTCGACGGGCGGGCCGGCCCGACTCCGCAGGACCACTTCGTCGCGCGTCTCGCGCGCCGCAGCGGCAAGCCGCTGGTTCTCGCGGTGAACAAGACCGAGGGCTTCGATCCGACGGCGGCGCTCGCCGACTTTCACGAACTCGGGCTCGGCGAGCCGCTGCCGATCGCCGCCGCCCACGACCAAGGCGTGGTCGCGCTGCTCGAGGAGGTCCTGGCCGGCCTCCCGAAGTCGGATCCGGCCGACGAGGCGCCCGAGAGAACCGGCACGAAGGTCGCCGTCATCGGACGGCCGAACGTCGGCAAGAGCACGCTGATCAACCGCTTTCTCGGCGAGAACCGCCTCGTGGCCTACGACCGCCCGGGCACGACGCGCGATGCGGTGATGGTGCCCTTCGAGCGCGACGGCGAGCGCTTCACGCTGATCGACACGGCCGGTGTGCGGCGCCGGGCCCGTGTCGAACTCGCGGTGGAGAAGTTCAGCGTCATCAAGACGCTGCAGGCGATCGAGTCGGCGAACGTCGTCATCGTCGTCGTCGACGCACAGGACTCCGTGGCCGAGCAGGACGCGAGCCTCCTGGGCACCGTCGTCGAGCAGGGCCGCGCGCTGGTGATCGCGGTCAACAAATGGGACAACATCCCGGTGGAGCAGCGGGATGCGATCCGCCAGCAGCTCCAGCAAAGAATGAGCTTCGCCGATTTCGCCGCGGTCCATTTCATCTCCGCCCGGCACGGCAGCGGGGTCGGTGAGTTGTTCGACTCGGTGCGCCGGGCCTACGCGTCGGCGACGCGGGAGCTGGCGACACCGGAATTGACCCGGGTCCTCGAAGGGGCGATCCAGAGCCACCCGCCACCGGTCGTGCACGGACGCCGCATCAAGCTGCGTTATGCGCACCAAGGCGGGCGCAATCCGCCGATCGTCGTCATCCACGGCAATCAGACCGACAGCGTTCCGGAGGCCTATCGCCGCTATCTGGTCAACGTCTACCGCAAGGCGTTCGAGCTGACCGGCACGCCGGTACGGGTCGTCTTTCGAGGCGAACAGAACCCCTTCGCCGGCAAGCGCAATCCGCTGACCCCGCGGCAGGTGAAGAAGCGCAAGCGGCTCATCCAGCGCAACAAGCGCTGAACCGCGGCGCGCGCTAGACTAGGCGGCGCCCTCGGGGAGACGATCGGGGATTCATCTTGCGGCAGCTGTTGAAGTTGCGGTCCGTCCGCTTCCTGTTGATCACGTTGGCGCTGGTCGCGTCCTACGCGGCCGGCGGCTTCTGGCTCGCGCCGAAATTGCTGCGCAATGCGATCGTGACCCAGACTAAGCAAAAGCTCGGCGTCGACGCGTCCGTGGGCGCGCTGCGCTTCAATCCGTTCTTGTTCGAGCTCGAGGTCAAGGATCTCGTGCTGAGCGGCGGCGACGGCCACAAACTCGCGGGCTTCGGCCGATTGTTCGTCGATTTCGAGCTGTCGTCGCTGTGGCGCCGGGCGTTCGTTTTCAAGGAGATAGACCTGGCGGCGCCGTTCGCGCATGCCATCGTCGGCGCCGACGGGCGGCTGAACCTGCGCCAACTGGTGCCGAAGGCGGCGGGCGCACCGCAGCCGTCGGCGGGAATGCCCCGGGTGCAGATCGGCCGCTTCGAGGTGACGGACGCGAGTCTCGCCTACGATGACTTCGACGGGCCGCGGCACATTGCATTGAAGCTCGACCCGGTCACGTTCTCGCTGCGGGACTTTTCGACCGAGGCCGCGGGCGGGACGTTTTCCTTCGAGGCATCGACTGCGCTGCACGAACGCATCGCCTGGAGCGGCCGCCTGTCGGTGCAGCCGCTTGCCTCGGTCGGCGACATCGAAATCTCGGACCTGCGCGCGCAGACGCTGTCGAACTATCTGGCCGACCGGCTCGGGTCGCACATCGGCTTCGCACTGCGCGCCGGGCGGATCGGCGTCAAGGCCCATTATCGCTTCGGCGCGCAGAATGCGGTTCAGCTCGCCGTCGACGGCACGGCCGGCGCGACCGGACTGCAGGTGTCCCCGCGCGGCTCCAACGCGCCGTGGATCACGCTGCCGACGCTGCAGATCGGCGGCATCGGATTCGACCTCGCGGCCCGTCGCGTTCACGTCGACCGGGTCCAGTTGCGGGGTCTCGGCATCGACGCCGTGCTGGACCCCGAGCGGCGGCTCAATTTGATCGCGCTTGCCGGAACGTCGCCGCCGTCCGCCGGGCCGTTGCCACACCCGGTGCCGGCGCCGTCCCCGGTGCCCGCGCCATCCCCGTTGCCCGCGCAACCCACGGTGGCGGCGTCACCGTGGCAGGTCGATGTCGGTCAACTGTCGATCAGCGACGCAACTCTCGCCGTCCTGGACCGCGGCGTGCGGCCGGCGGCGAAACTCACACTCTCGCCCTGGTCGCTCGAACTTGCGGGCGCGAGCCTCGACCCGGCCAAATCGATCGGCATCCGCTTCGCGGCGAACGTCGCCGGCGGCCGGCTCGCGGCGCAGGGCACGCTCCAGCCCGCGCCGCTGTCGGCGAGCCTTGCAATCGACGCGCAGCACCTCGATCTGCGCACGCTGGAACCCTATATCGCCCAGCATGTTGCCCTGACGCTGCGGAGCGGCCAGGTCGGCGGCGCACTGCGGCTCTCCTACCATCGCGGCGGTCCGGCGTTCAAACTCGCCGGGAACCTGCGCATCGACTCGCTGCGCACGGTCGACAACGCGCTGCATGAGAACCTGGTGAGCTGGCGCCGCCTCGAGGCGCGCGGACTTGCGTTGCAACTCGAACCCGATCGCTTCAGCGTGGCGAAGATCATCGCGGATGAGCCCTACGCGCGCGTGATCATCGAGCCGGATCGCACGGTGAACGTGCGCCGCATCCTCGCCGGTCCGGGTGCGCACGTCACCGCGGCGCCCGCGCCCGCGCCGGCCCGGGCGCCGTCGTCCACGCCCGCGTCCGCCGTCGCGGGGCGCGCGACCGCGGGTCAAGGTCGGCCGATGCGCATCACGGTCGCCGCAATCGAGATCCGCAAGGGCCGGGCGAACTTTTCCGACCTGTCGATCAGCCCCAATTTCTCATCCGGCATCGAAGAACTGTCCGGCACGCTGTCCGGACTCGACTCGCGGCCCGAATCGCGCGCCAAGATCGATTTACACGGCGAGGTCGGTCCCTATGCGCCGGTGTCGATCAGCGGCGAGGTCAACCTGTTCGGGCCCGCGCTCTACGCGGACGTGGCGATGAGTTTCCGCAACATGGATCTGACGGTATTCAATCCCTATTCGGGCAAGTTCGCCGGCTACGACATCACCAAGGGCAAGCTCACGACCGATCTGCATTACCACGTCGAGGGCCGCAAACTCGACGCGACGCATCACGTCATCATCGACCAGCTGGAATTCGGCGCGAAGACCGCGAGCAAGGACGCGGTGTCGCTGCCGGTCAAGCTCGCGGTGGCGCTGTTGAAGGATCGCAACGGCGTCATCGACCTGAACCTGCCGGTCACCGGCTCGCTCGACGATCCAAAGTTCCGTCTGGGGCCGTTGATCTGGAAGGTCCTGGTGAACGTGCTGGAAAAGGCGGTGACCGCGCCGTTCAAGCTGCTGGGCGCGCTGTTCGGCGCGGGACCGCAGATGCAGTACGTGCATTTCCGGCCCGGCGACGCCGCGCTCGATGCGGCGGACCAGGCGCGCATGCAGGCGCTCGCGAAGGCGCTCGGCGCCCGTCCGCAGTTGAAGGTCGATGTGCCGATCGGCGCGTTTGCGGCGCTCGATCAGCCGGCGCTCGCGAGGGCGCGGTTCGACGCCGAGGTCGCCGCCGAACAGGTCGCGCTCGCCCGGAGCGGAAAAAAAGCGCCGACGCGCCTCGCCGTTCTGAGCGCGTTGTACCTGAAAAACTTCGGCACGCCGCCGCAATATGCGAAACCGGCGGTCCCGCCGAAAACCCCCGCGGAGGCCGCGCAACGGCGGATCGACGACCTGGAGGCGCGGCTGATGGCGCGCGTCCAGGTCGGCGACGCGGACTTGAAGGCGCTCGCCGAGCGGCGCGCGGTGGCGGTCGAAAAAGCCCTGCTCGGCGGCACCGGGGTCGACCCTGCGCGCGTGTTCCTGGTCGCGAACGGCAAGGTCGATGGGCACGCCGGCGCGGTGCGGCTCCAGCTCAGCTTGAAGTGAGCGCCGCGGCGCTCAGCCCGAGGACTCGTCGACGGTTGCCTTGAGCCGGCCCCGGGCGAGGCGCGCCTCGATGCGCGTGCCGGGCGGTGCCGCGGCGGCATCGCGCAGGATGCCGCCGTCCGCCGTCGAAACGATCGCATAGCCGCGCTCGAGCGTCGCGAGCGGGCTCACCGCATTCAGCGTCCGCACGAGCGGCAGCAGTCGCTCGCTCGCACGGCGTAGTTCCCGGTTCTGGGCCGCGCACAAGCGTGCGTACAGGTCGGCGTGACGAGCCGCCGCCGCGCGCAGGCGAACCGCCGGGCTCGCGCCCCAAAGCCGCGCCCGCCGTTCGGCCAGGTCCGAACGCAGATCCACGATGCGTCGGCCCAGGAGATCCCGCAACCGCCTTTCCAACTCGTCGAGCCGCTGCATTTGTTCGGCGAGGCGGGCGGCGGGACCCGCCTGCGCCGCGCGTCCGCCGAGCCAGCGCAGGCGCTCGCGCCGGTCGCGCAACTGGCGCCGAACGCTCTGCGTCATGCGGGCCGCGAATTCGTGAAAGGCCTTCACCCATTCCGCCGCGTCCGGAACGACGATCTCGGCGGCGGCCGACGGCGTGGGCGCGCGCACGTCCGCCGCGAAATCGGCGATCGTGAAATCCACCTCGTGGCCGACCCCGCTCACGACCGGAATCGGGCAGGCGACGATCGCCCGCGCCAGGGCCTCGTCGTTGAAGGCCCACAGATCTTCCAGCGAGCCGCCGCCACGGGCAAGGATCAGCACGTCGCATTCGGCGCGCGCGCCGGCTAGCGTGAGCGCCGCGACGATCGCGGCGGCGGCCTCGGCGCCCTGGACCGGCACGGGATAGACCAGCACGGCGGCGGCGGGGAAGCGGCGGGCGAGCACGTGCAATATGTCGCGAACCGCCGCGCCCGTCGGCGAGGTGATGATGCCGATGCGCCGCGCGAGGCGCGGCAGCGGCCGCTTGCGCTCGGCCGCGAACAAGCCCTCGGCGGAGAGCCGGGCGGTCAGCTCCTCGAATTGACGCTTGAGCGCGCCGACGCCGGCGTCCTCGATGTGTTCGATCAGCAGTTGGTACTCGCCGCGGGGCTCGTACAGGCCCACCCGCGCCCGGACGAGCACCTTCTGGCCGTCGCGCGGTTGGAATCGGGCGAGCAGGTTGCGCTGGCGGAACATGGCGCAGCGCACCTGCGCGGCGGCGTCTTTCAGCGAGAAATACCAATGGCCGGAGGCGGGCCGGGCGAAATTCGAGATCTCACCCTCGAGCCACAGGCTGCCGAAGCCGCGCTCCAGCATCATGCGCGCGGCGCGGTTGAGCCGGGAAACCGTGTAGACGTCGCGGTCCCGTTGCGCGCCGGGGACGTCGCTGGCCGCTTCGTTCATCGCCGCATCATACTGTGGTTTACCAGCCCGCGGGGGCTAGGGTAGAATGCCGCGCCTCTCACCAATCCTTGTGAACGCGGTCCCTATGCGTATTCTCGAAGAGGCACTCACTTTCGACGACGTTCTGCTGGTCCCGGCATATTCGGAAATACTGCCGCGCGAAGTGTCCCTGGCCAGCCAGTTGACGCGGCGGATCCGCGTCAATCTGCCGATCGTCTCGGCGGCGATGGACACGGTGACCGAGGCGCGCCTGGCGATCACGATCGCGCAGGAGGGCGGCATCGGCATCATCCACAAGAACATGCCGATCGACGAACAGGCGCGCCAGGTCAGCCGCGTGAAGAAATTCGAAAGCGGCGTGATAACCGATCCGATCAGCGTCAAGCCGGACATGACGATTCGCGAGGTTCTCGAACTGACCCGCGCCAAGAACATCTCCGGTGTGCCGGTCGTCGTCGGCTCCACGGTCGTCGGCATCGTAACCCATCGCGACCTGCGCTTCGAAACCAAGCTCGATGCGCCGGTCTCCTCGGTGATGACGCCCCAGGCCAGGCTGATCACGGTGCGGGAAAATGCGCCGAAGGAAGAGGTGCTCGCCCTCCTGCACAAGCACCGCATCGAGAAGGTCCTGGTGGTCGACGACCGGCACGAACTGAAGGGCATGATCACGGTCAAGGATTTCCAGAAGGCCACCGAATTCCCGAACGCGTGCAAGGACGCGGACGGCAGCCTGCGGGTCGGCGCCGCGGTCGGCACCGCGCCGGACACGCTCGCACGGGTCGCGGCGCTGCATGACGCCGGCGTCGACGTCATCGTCGTCGACACCTCGCACGGCCACTCGCGCGGCGTGCTCGACATGGTCGAGAAGATCAAGGCGAAATACGGCGATCTGCAGGTTATCGGCGGAAACATCGTCACGGCGGAAGCGGCCCTGGACCTCGTCAAGCGCGGCGCGGACGCGGTCAAGGTCGGCATCGGTCCGGGCTCGATCTGCACGACCCGCATCGTCGCCGGCGTCGGCGTGCCCCAGATCAGCGCGATCGCGCGCGTCTCCGAGGCCCTCGAGGGCAGCGGCGTGCCGGTCATCGGCGACGGCGGCATCCGCTATTCGGGCGACATCGCCAAGGCGCTGGCCGCCGGCGCAAATACGGTGATGATCGGCGGGCTGTTCGCCGGCACCGAAGAGTCGCCGGGCGACGTCGAGCTCTACCAGGGCGCCTCGTACAAGGCCTATCGCGGCATGGGTTCGATCGGCGCCATGGCGCAGGCCCACGGATCGAGCGACCGCTATTTCCAGGACACCACCTCCGAGCTCGAGAAGCTCGTGCCCGAGGGAATCGAGGGCCGCGTCGCCTACAAGGGAAGCCTGGTGGCGATCCTGCACCAGCTCTCGGGCGGCCTGCGCGCGGCGATGGGCTATACCGGCAGCGGCAGCATCGACGAGATGCGCACGCGGCCGCAGTTCGTGCGCATCACGAGCGCCGGCGTGCGCGAGAGCCATGTGCACGACGTGACGATCACCAAAGAAGCGCCCAACTACCGGATCGGTTGATGACGGACATACATGCCGATCGCATTCTGATCCTCGATTTCGGCTCCCAATATACGCAGTTGATCGCGCGCCGCGTGCGCGAGCTCGGCGTCTATTGCGAGATCCACGCCTGGGATGCGGACCCGGCCGCGATGCGACGGTTCGCGCCGAAGGGCGTCATACTCTCCGGCGGCCCCGAGTCCGTGTACGACGCGGCGGGACCGGCCGCTCCGGCGGAAATCTTCTCGATCGGCGCGCCGGTTCTCGGCATCTGTTACGGGATGCAGACGATGGCGGCCCAGCTTGGCGGGCAGGTCGAATCCTCGAGCCATCGCGAATTCGGCTTCGCCCAGGTGCGACCGGCGCAGGGCTCGCGGCTGTTCGACGGACTCGAGGACGCGCGCGACGACGCCGGAGCGCGCCTGCTCGACGTGTGGATGAGCCACGGCGACCGCGTCGTCGCCGCGCCGCCCGGCTTTCGCGTGATCGCGGCCAGCGACAATGCGCCCCTCGCCGCGATGGCCGACGAGTCCCGCGGCCTGTACGGACTGCAGTTCCATCCCGAGGTGACCCACACGCTGCAGGGCGGGGAGATCCTGCGCCGGTTCGTCCGTGAAATCGCCGGTTGCGCCGCCCGCTGGTCGACGCCGTCGATCATCGAGGACAGCGTCGCGCGCATCAAGGCGCAGGTCGGCGCCGACCGCGTGCTGCTCGGCTTGTCGGGCGGAGTCGACTCCTCGGTCCTCGCGGCGCTGCTGCACCGGGCGATTGGCGCGCAGCTGACCGCGGTGTTCGTCGATCACGGCCTGTTGCGCCTCGGCGAAGGCGACCAGGTCATGGCGACCTTCGCCGAGCACATGGGGATCCACGTCATCCGGGTGGATGCCGAGGAGCGCTTCCTCGCGGCGCTCGGCGGTGAGGCGGACCCTGAGAAGAAGCGCAAGATCATCGGACGCGTCTTCGTCGAGGTGTTCGACGAGGAGGCGGCGAAGCTTGCGGGCGTGCAATGGCTCGCCCAGGGCACGATCTACCCGGATGTCATCGAGTCGGCCGGCGCGGCGACCGGCAAGGCGCACGTGATCAAGTCGCACCACAACGTCGGCGGGCTGCCGGAGCACATGAAGCTCAAGCTCCTCGAGCCGCTGCGCGAGCTGTTCAAGGACGAGGTGCGCCGGCTCGGCGTGCAGCTCGATCTGCCGGCGGAGATGGTCTACCGGCATCCGTTCCCGGGCCCCGGACTCGGCGTGCGCATACTCGGTGAGATCAAGAAGCCGTACGCCGACCTGCTGCGCCGGGCCGATGCGATCTTCATCGAGGAACTGCGCCGCCACGACCTGTACGACAAGGTGAGCCAGGCGTTCGCGGTGTTCCTCCCGGTCCGGTCGGTCGGCGTCATGGGCGACGGCCGGCGCTACGATCACGTCGTGAGTCTGCGGGCGGTCGAGACGATCGATTTCATGACGGCGCGCTGGGCGAGACTGCCTTACGAGTTCCTCGACCGCGTCGCGCTGCGGATCATCAACGAAGTGCGCGGGATATCACGCGTCGTGTACGACATCTCTGGCAAGCCGCCGGCGACGATTGAGTGGGAGTGAAAATGGCTCCGCCGGAGTGTGGCACGATTGGCTCAATCAATGAAGCCGATAAATGGGGG
>JBBISV010000023.1:0-26068 GCA_037441085.1 Gammaproteobacteria bacterium
ACGCTCCTCCTGCATTTGGGAGCGAAGGCCGAGAAGGACGCATCGCTGCTCGCCTAGCCCGGCAGCGAGGAGGAGGAACAACTGTTCGCGTCGATCAAGGCGAAGCTGAAGACGGATCCGAAGTGGTATTCGACCCGGCTCGCGAAGATCAAGGGCGTCTCCGAGGAGACGACGACCGGCGTCAAGCGCCTGTATCAGATGGCGAAGGACGGCGAGCTCGCTTTCCCGGCGATCAACGTCAACGATTCCGTGACGAAATCCAAGTTCGACAACCTGTACGGCTGCCGCGAGTCGCTGGTGGACGGCATCAAGCGCGCGACCGACGTGATGATCGCGGGCAAGGTGGCGGTGGTCGCCGGTTACGGCGACGTCGGCAAGGGATCGGCCCAGGCCCTGCGCGCGTTGTCGGCCCAGGTGTGGGTCACCGAAATCGATCCGATCTGCGCGCTGCAGGCGGCGATGGAAGGCTACCGCGTCGTGACCATGGACTACGCGGCCGACAAGGCCGACATCTTCGTCAGCGCGACCGGCAACCTGCACGTGATCACGCACGAGCACATGCTGCGCATGAAGGACCAGGCGATCGTCTGCAACATCGGGCACTTCGACAACGAGATCGAGGTCGCGGCGCTGCGCCGTCACACCTGGGAGAACATCAAGCCGCAGGTCGATCACGTGATCTTCCCCGACGGCAAGCGCATCATCCTGCTCGCCGAGGGCCGCCTGGTGAACCTGGGCTGCGGCACGGGCCACCCGTCCTACGTGATGAGCTCCTCGTTCGCCAACCAGGTGCTCGCCCAGATCGAGCTGTTCACGAACACCAAGAAGTACCCGGTCGGCGTGTATGTGCTGCCCAAGCATCTCGATGAAAAGGTCGCGCGGCTGCAGCTCTCGAAGCTCGGCGCGCAGCTGACGGAACTCTCCGACGCGCAGGCGCGCTACATCGGTGTCGACAAGCAGGGCCCGTTCAAGGCCGACCAGTACCGGTACTGAAGCGCATGGCCTCGCAGGCGACGATTCTCGACGGCAAGGCGGTCGCGGCCAAGGTCCGCGGCGAGGTCAAGGGACGCGCCGCGGCGTTCACGGCGAAGCACGGGCGGGCGCCCGGTCTCGCGGTGGTGCAGGTGGGCGCCGACCCGGCCTCCTCGGTGTACGTGCGCAACAAGCGCAAGGCCTGCGAGGAGACCGGCATCCGGTCGTTCGCCTACGACCTGGAGTCCGGCGTCGGCCGCGAGGAGATGCTGCGGCTGGTCGACAAGCTGAACCGGGACGCGGCCGTCGACGGGATCCTGATCCAATTGCCGCTGCCGCCGGGCCTCGACGCGAACGAGATCATGGACGCCGTGGATCCGGCCAAGGATGTCGACGGCTTTCATCCGCACAACACCGGACTGCTCGCGCAGAAGCGCCCGCGGCTGCGGCCGTGCACGCCGTTCGGGGTGATCCGCCTCGCCGCCGAATATGGAATGAAGCTGCGCGGTCTGCGCGCGACGGTGGTCGGTGCGTCCAACATCGTCGGCCGGCCGATGGCGCTCGAGCTGCTGCTCGCCGGCTGCACCGTGACCGTCTGCCACACCGGCACGCGGGATCTGCGGGCCGAGGTCGAGCGCGCCGAGCTCGTCGTCGCGGCCGTCGGCCGTCCGGGGATGGTCCGCGGCGAGTGGATCCGCGAGGGCGCGGCGGTGTTCGATGTCGGCATCAACCGCACCGAGTCGGGCAAGCTCGTCGGCGACGTCGATTACGACGCGGCGCTGGCGCGCGCCGGCGCCATCACGCCGGTTCCGGGCGGGATCGGGCCGATGACGATCGCGATGTTGTTGTCGAACACGCTGGATGCGGCGGTGGCCGCGGGAGGCTGATCCATGACCCGTTCGCGCAGTGACAAGGTGTTCCCCGACGCGGTGAGCGCGCTGCGCGACGTGTTGCGCGACGGCATGACGCTGATGGCGGGCGGTTTCGGCGCCTGCGGGGTGCCGGAGAACCTGATCGCGGCGGTGCGCGAACTCGGCACGCGAAATCTGACCGTCGTTTCCAACAACGCCGGGCTCGACGGCTTCGGCTTAGGGGTGCTGCTCAACACGCGGCAGATCCGCAAGATGATTTCCTCCTACGTCGGCGAGAACAAGGAGTTCGAGCGCCAATACCTGTCCGGCGAGCTCGAACTCGAGTTCAACCCCCAGGGCACGCTCGCCGAGCGCGTGCGCGCCGGCGGCGCCGGCATCTTCGCGTTCTACACCCGCACCGGCGCCGGCACCCTGGTCGCGGAGGGCAAGGAACAACGCGTCGTCGACGGCGACACCTACATCCTCGAGACCGGGCTCACCGCCGACATTTCGCTGGTGCGCGCGTGGAAGGGCGACACCGAGGGCAATCTCGTGTACCGCAAGACCGCGCGCAATTTCAATCCGCCGATGGCGACCGCCGGCCGGCTCACCGTCGCCGAGGTCGAGCACCTGGTCGAGCCGGGCGAACTCGATCCGGACCACATTCACACGCCCGGCATCTACGTCAAACGGATCATCCTCGGTCGGAATTATTCGCGCTTGATCGAAAAGCGCACCACCAGGGCGCGCACGGGAGGCACCGATGGCATGGTCGCGTGAGGAGATGGCGGCGCGCGCCGCCAGGGAGCTCGAGGACGGCTTTTACGTGAACCTCGGGATCGGCATTCCGACGCTGGTCGCGAATTTCATCGCCCCGGGGATGAAGGTCGTGCTGCAGTCGGAGAACGGCATGCTCGGCATGGGACCGTTCCCGTACGAGGGCGAGGAGGATGCGGACCTGATCAACGCCGGCAAGCAGACCGTGACCGCGCTGCCGATGACCTCGTATTTCTCGTCATCCGACAGTTTCGCGATGATCCGCGGCGGGCACATCGACCTGTCGGTGCTCGGCGCGATGGAGGTGTCCGAATCCGGCGACCTCGCGAACTGGATGGTGCCCGGCAAGATGGTCAAGGGCATGGGCGGGGCGATGGACCTGGTCGCCGGCGTCAAGCGCGTCGTCGTCGTCATGGAACATACCGCGAAGGACGGGGAGCCGAAATTCAAGCGCCGCTGCGACCTGCCGCTGACCGGCACGAACGTGGTCGACCTGTTGATCACGGACCTCGCGGTGTTCGCGCGCGAGTCGCGGCACGCGCCGTTCCGGCTCACCGAACTCGCGCCCGGCGTGACGGCCGCCGAACTGCGGGCGAAGACGCCGGCCGCCTTTCTGGGCTAGGCGCCGATGGCCGCGCAGCTCTTGTGGGGGCTGTTGTTCAGCTCGATCGGCTTCGGCTATTTCCTCTACGGCAAGAAGCAGGGTGCGCCGGTGCCGCTGGTGTGCGGCCTGGTGATGATGATCTACCCGTACTTCATCGCCAACGCCTACCTGCTGGTGGCGATCGGCGTCGTCGTCGGTCTCTTGCCGTACTTCATGCGCTGACGGTTTTCGTCGCGCGCCGCAGCTGTTCGCCGCGCACATCGGCGCCGGTGAGGCCGGTGTCGGCCGCGACGATCTCGACCAGCCGGTGCTGGGCATCGCGCGGCAGCGTGATCTCGTGCAGCCGCTCCCAGATGCGGATCCGCTCCTCGGCGCTGTTGCGGCTCGAGCATTGTTCCGCGAGGCCGAGTTGACGGCGCGCGGCGGTTTCGGCCTGGCGGCTCATCATCCGGGTTCGGAAGTCCATCGACGGTTCTTCGCCGGCGGATCCGGCAAATCGAAACGGCGACGGCAGGGCTTTGTCTTGCATCAGGTTTGCTCCAGGGTGGGTGCGGACACGGTATCATTGTCCGGCCTGCGGCTGGGCATAATTCTTGTAAGGAGTTTGCGCATGAGTGTTTCCCTGTTCGATGTTTCCATGCCCGTGCTGGTTCACGCACTGACCAACCTGTCGGGGCTGCTGGACAAGGCCGCCGCGCAGGCGGCCGCGAAGAAGATCGATCCGGCGGTCTATGTCCAGGCCCGGCTGTTCCCGGACATGCTGCCCCTGGCGCGCCAGGTGCAAATCGCCTGCGACACCGCCAAGGGGGCGGGCGCCCGCCTCGCCGGCATCGAGAATCCGAAACACGAGGACACGGAGTCGACGATTCCGGAGCTCAAGGCGCGCATCGCCAAGACGATCGATTTCCTGAAGACCGTCAAGGCCGAGCAGTTGCACGGCGCCGAGGGGCGCGAGATCGAGCTCAAGTTCCCGACCTCGACGCTGAAGTTCACCGGTCTGTCCTACGTCAATCTGTACGTGCTGCCGAACGTGTATTTTCACATCAGCATGACCTACGCGCTGCTGCGCGAGGGAGGCGTCGAGATCGGCAAGCGGGATTTCCTCGGCGCCATCCAGTAAGCGTCCGGCCGCAGGCAATGGGCCCCGCGGACTCCGGCACCCAGCCCGTTCCGCGGCGGCTGCTCGCGGTGAACGCGGGCTCATCGAGCATCCGCTTCGCGCTGTTCGAGGCGGGGGCGGGTTTGCGCCGGTTGCGCGACGGCAAGCTCGAGCGCATCGGCCTGCCGGGGACGAATCTGGTCGCGCGCGCGCCGGACGGTGCGCTGACGCGCCGCGACATCGACGCCGGTGATCACCGCGGCGCCGCCGCCGCGCTGATCGACTGGCTCGCCGCGGAATCCTTGATCGCGGGTCTGGGCGCGATCGGCCATCGCGTCGTGCACGGCATGCGGCGCGTCGAACCAGAACTCGTGACCCCGGCGCTGCTCGCGCAGCTGCGCGCCCTCACCCCGTACGATCCGGAGCACCTCCCGCGCGAGATCGCGCTGATCGAGGACTTCGCCGCGCGCATCGCGGCGCCGCAGGTCGCCTGTTTCGACACCGCCTTTCACGCCACGCTGCCGCCGTGCGCGTGGCGCCTGCCGATCCCACGGCGCTACGGCGATGCCGGCGTGCGCCGCTACGGCTTTCACGGGTTGTCGTACGCTTATCTGTGCGAGGAGCTGCGGCGTCTCGGCGAACCGGCGGCGGTGCGCGGCCGCATGATCCTCGCGCACCTCGGCAACGGGGCGAGCATGGCGGCGGTGCGCGACGGCCTCAGCATCGACACCACGATGGGCTTCACGCCGGCCGGCGGCCTCGTGATGAGCACGCGCAGCGGCGATCTGGATCCCGGGCTCGCGTGTTATTTCGCGCGCGTCGAAGGCCTAGACGCCGCCGGATTCCAGACGATGGTCAACCACGAGTCCGGCCTGCTCGGCATCTCCGAAACCAGTTCGGACGTGCGCGACCTGCTGGCGCGCGAGGCGGACGATCCACGCGCGGCCGAGGCGCTCGCGGTGTTCTGCTATCAGGCGCGCAAATGGATCGGGGCGCTCGCCGCGGCGCTGGGCGGCGTCGACGCGCTGGTGTTCACCGGCGGCATCGGCGAGCACGCGGCGCCGATCCGGGCGCGCATCTGCGCCGGGCTCGGCTTTCTCGGTGTCACGCTCGACGAGGACCGCAACGCCGGCGACGAGGCGGTGATCTCGCGCGCCGGCACCGCGGCGACGGTGCGGGTCGTGCCGACGGATGAAGAAGGGATGATCGCCCGCCACACGCTCGCCGTGCTGACGGCGCCAACATGAGGAGGATCGCGGATGGATGAGTCGCTGCGAAAAATCGATGCCTATTGGCGGGCCGCCAATTACCTGTCGGTCGGGCAGATCTACCTGTGCGACAACCCGCTGCTGCGCAAGCCGCTCGAGCCGGCGCACATCAAGCGCATGCTGCTCGGCCATTGGGGCACGACGCCCGGCCAGAACTTCATCTACACCCATCTGAACGCCGCGATCCTGCGCCATGACCTCGACGTGATCTACGTGTCGGGCCCGGGACACGGCGGACCCGCGGTGGTGAGCGGCACGTACCTCGAAGGCACGTACAGCGAGATCTATCCGAACGTCAGCCGGGACGAGGCGGGCCTCGCGCGCCTGTTCACGCAGTTCTCGTTCCCCGGCGGCATACCGAGCCACGCGTCCGCGGAGTGCCCGGGCTCGATTCACGAGGGCGGCGAGCTCGGCTATTCGCTGAGCCACGCGTTCGGCGCCGCCTTCGACAATCCGTCGCTGCTGGTCGCCTGTGTGGTCGGCGACGGCGAGGCGGAGACCGGGCCGCTCGCGGCCTCCTGGCACTCGAACAAATACTTGAACCCGGCGACCGACGGCGCGGTGCTGCCGATATTGCACCTGAACGGCTACAAGATCGCGAATCCGACGCTGCTCGCGCGCATTCCGCACGAGGAGTTGGTACAGCTGCTGCGCGGCTACGGCTGGGCGCCGATTTTCGTCGAAGGCCACGAGCCGATGCCGATGCACGCCGCGATGATCGCGGCCCTCGATCAGGCGGTGTCGGGGATCCGCGCGATTCAGCAGGGCGCGCGCGCCGGCGGCGGCGGCGAGCGGCCGTGCTGGCCGATGATCGTGCTGAAATCGCCGAAGGGCTGGACGGGACCCGCGATGATCGACGGCCGGCCGAACGAGGGCACGTTCCGCGCACACCAGGTGCCGCTGGTCGATCCGGCGACGAATCCTCAGCATCTGGCGCAACTCGAGGCCTGGCTGCGCAGCTACCGCCCAGAGGAGTTGTTCGACGAGCACGGCCGGCTCGTCCCGGAATTGGCGGCGCTGGCGCCCCAGGGTACGCGCCGCATGGGCGCGAATCCCTGTGCCAACGGCGGGATGTTGTTGCGCGACCTACGCCTGCCGGATTTCGCCGACTACGCGGTGGAGGTGCGCACGCCGGGCGTCGCGGCCGGCGGCGACACGCGGGTGTTGGGACCGTACTTGCGCGATGTCATCAAGCTGAACGCCGACGCGCGCAATTTCCGCCTGTTCGGGCCGGACGAGACCTTGTCGAACGGCCTTGGGGCCGTGTTCGAGGCCACCAACCGGCAATGGGTCGGAGCGACCGCGATCAACGACGAGTTCCTCGCGCGCGACGGCCGCGTGGTCGAGACGCTGAGCGAGCACCAATGCGAAGGCTGGCTCGAAGGCTACTTGCTGACGGGCCGGCATGGCCTGTTCAACTGCTACGAGGCCTTCATCCACATCGTTGATTCAATGTTCAATCAGCACGCGAAGTGGCTCAAAGTCTCGGCGCACCTGCCGTGGCGCCACAAGATCGCCTCGCTCAACTACCTGCTGTCGTCGCACGTCTGGCGTCAGGATCACAACGGCTTCACCCATCAGGACCCCGGATTTCTCGACCACGTGGTGAACAAGAAATCGGAGGTGGTGCGCGTGTACCTGCCGCCGGACGCCAATTGTCTGCTGTCGGTGATGGATCACTGCCTGCGCAGCCGTCATTATGTCAACGTCGTCGTCGCCGGCAAGCATCCCTCGCCGCAGTGGCTCGGCATCGACGCGGCGATCACGCACTGCAGCCTCGGAGCCGGCATCTGGCAGTGGGCCGGTAACGACCAACAGGCGGACCCCGACATCGTGATGGCCTGCGCCGGGGACGTGCCGACGCTCGAGACGCTCGCGGCGGTGTCGATCCTGCGCACGCATCTGCCGGAGGTGCGCGTGCGCGTCGTCAACGTCGTCGATCTGATGAAGCTGCAACCGGTTTCAGAGCATCCGCACGGCTTGAGCGACGCCGATTTCGACTCGCTGTTCACTCGCGACAAGCCGGTGATTTTCGCCTTTCACGGCTATCCCTGGCTGATTCACCGGCTCACCTACCGGCGCACCAATCACGCGAACCTCCACGTGCGCGGCTACAAGGAGGAGGGCACGATCACCACCGCGTTCGACATGACGGTGCTGAACGACCTCGACCGCTTCCATCTCGTGATCGATGCGATCGACCGCCTGCCCGCGCTCGGCGGCCGCGGCGCCTATTTGAAGCAACAACTGCAGGACAAGCTGGTCGAACACCGCCTGTATATCGACCGCCACGGGGAGGACCTGCCGGAGATTCGCGATTGGCACTGGGAGATGCCCGCCGGATAGGAGTAAAGTCGCAAAGGTCTGGCCGGTATGAGGACATTACGGCGATGCGGTCCAGTTCTTCCAGATCGAGCGCGGTGCGGCGCCGGTGAAATTGCTGGTCGTCGACGACCATGCGAACAATCGCCTGGTGCTGCGTTGGTCGCTCGAGGCCGAGGGCTGCCAGGTGGTCGAGGCGGCCAACGGGGTCGAAGCGCTCGCCGTGCTCGCGCGCGAACCCGTCGACGCGGTGATCACCGATATCTTGATGCCGCTGATGGACGGCTTCCGCCTGTGTCACGAGATCCGCAGCAGCGCGACGCTGAACGCCGCGATGCCGGTGATTTTCTACACCGGAACCTACAGCTCGGCGGCCGACGAGGAACTGGCGCGCGCGGTCCATGCGGACGGTTACCTGTTGAAGCCCGCCTCCACCGCGGAAATTCTCGGCGCGGTGCGCCGCGCGCAAACGGCGGACCGCCAGCCGAGCAGTCCGCCGCCGGCCGGCGCCGAGGAGTTCAACGTCCTCGAACTCTACAGCGCGGCGCTGGTGCGCAAGCTCGAAACCCGCAATGTCGAACTCGAGGATGCGCTGCGCAAGCTGCAGAGCGCGCACGCGGAAATCGTCCAGCTGAACGAGACGCTCGAGGCGCGCGTCGCGGATCGCACCGCGGCGCTCGCCGCGGCCAACAAGGAACTCGAGTCGTTCTCGTTCTCGATCTCGCACGACCTGCGGGCGCCGCTGCGCCAGATCAACGGCTTCGCCGCGATCCTGCGGGAGGAGGCGGGGCCGGGATTCGACGAGGAGGGACGGCGGATACTCGCGCAGATCACCGGCGCGGCCCAGCGCATGGACGAACTGATCCGCGCCCTGCTCGAATTCTCGCGCAGCGGGCGCGCCGAACTCGTGATGGGAGCGGTGCCGCTCGGCCGTCTGCTCGAGGAAGCCCTGACGATACTCGCGGCGGACCTGCGCGGCCGCGACATCGAATGGCGCCGCGGCGATCTGCCCGAGGTCCGGGGTGATGCGATGCTGCTGCGCCAGGTCCTGGTGAATCTCGTGTCCAACGCGATCAAATACACCAGCAAGACCGCACATGCGGTGATCGAGATCGGGACCGGGGCCGGCGCTCCGGGCGAGGCGCTGGTGTTCGTCCGCGACAACGGCGTCGGCTTCGATCCACGCTACGCTTCGCGCCTGTTCGGGGTGTTTCAGCGCCTGCACCACGCCGCGGACTTCGAGGGCACCGGCATCGGTCTCGCCAACGCGCAGCGCATCGTCGCGCGCCACGGCGGGCGGATTTGGGCGGAATCGGCGCCGGGCGAGGGCGCGACGTTCTACCTGGCCCTGCCGCTCGCGACGACGGCGCCCGACAGGTAGGCGAGCGCGTCGGACAAGCCGATCACTTCGGCGTATTTCGCCTGGAGGTCGAACAGGTTCGCCTCGTGCGGACCCTCCGCGCGGTCGCCGACCGCGTCGCGTACGACGACGGGAACGAAGCCGTGCTGGCAACAGTCGACGCCGGTGGCCCGCACGCAGCCGCTGGTCGACACGCCGGCGATCAATAAGGTGTCGACGCGGAGCGTCGTCAACGTGGAGGCGAGAGTGGTGCCGAAGAAGGCGCTGGCGTATTGTTTCGTGATCACCGTCTCGCCGGCGGCCGGCTCCAGGCCGTCGACGAACGCAGCGTAGCGCGGATCCGCGGCGTCGGCCGCGAAACAGGCCAGCGCCCCGACCTTGCGGTACAAGATTCCGCCGTCGCGGCCGCCCTTCTCGTAGCGCAAATTGGTGTGGAAAACCGGGATCGCCGCGGCGCGCGCCGCCGCGAGCAGCGCGATCGCGCCGCGCCGCGCCGCCTGTATGCCGGCGCCGCCGAACAGCGGCGCCCCGTCGAGCAGGTAGGCGTTGACGAAATCGATGACGATCAGCGCCGGACGGGCGCCGAATTGGAGCCTGCCCATGAAGCCGCCGCGCCGGTAATCGTCGGTCAAGGACTCCATCAGCCGAAGAGCTTCGTCGCGGTTTCGGCGATCAGCCGTCCCTGGAAACGGGCTCCCTCGAGTTCGGTTGCGCTCGGTTGCCGCTCGCCGCGGCCGCCCGCGATCGTGGTCGCTCCGTAGGGACTGCCGCCGACGACCTCGTCGATGCGCATCTGGCCCTGGTGGCTGTACGGCAGTCCGACGATCGTCATGCCGAAATGCAGCAGGTTCGTGATCACCGAGAACAGCGTGACTTCCTGGCCGCCATGCTGGGTCGCGGTCGACGTGAACGCGCCGCCCACCTTGCCGTGCAGCGCACCGCGCATCCACAGTCCGCCGGCCTGGTCCAGGAAGCTCGCCATCTGCGAAGCCATGCGCCCGAAGCGCGTCGGGGTGCCGAAAATGATCGCGTCGTAATCGGCGAGGTCCTCGATTTTTGCGACCGGCGCTTCCTGGTCGAGCTTGAAATGCGCGGCTTTCGCAACCTCCGCCGGCGCCGTTTCCGGCACGCGCTTGATGTCGACGCTCGCGCCCGCCGCGCGCGCGCCCTCCGCCACGGCATTCGCCATGGTCTCGAGGTGGCCGTAGGAGGAGTAGTAAAGGACCAGCACTTTCGCCATGAATTGCTCCGCTGCAAGGAATGATTCTGTGCGGAGCATAGGACAAGGGTGGAATAGGCGGTAGATGGTATAATCAGTAGACACTCATCCAAAAATAGAATGAATGAAGTCGAACTGACCGAAATCCGCCTGTTCGTGCACGTGGTTCGCGCCGGAAGCTTCGCACTGGCCTCGCGGCGATTGTCGATTCCCGCCAACACCTTGAGCCGGCGCATTCGGCAACTCGAGGCGCGGGTCGACACCCGCTTGCTGCAACGCTCGACCCGGCGCTTGGGGCTCACCGCCGCCGGTCAGACGTTCTTCGACCGCTGCGCCCCCGCGGTCGACGACCTGCAGCGGGCGGCGCAGGACCTCGCGAACGGCGGACGCGGCCCGCGCGGCTTGGTGCGGATCGCCGCACCCGCCGGCTTTCTCGAATTGTTCCGGCTCGACTGGATCGCCGAATTCCTGCGCCTCCACCCCGAGGTCACGCTCGACATGGTGCTGGACGACGCGCGCGCCGATCTGATCGCGGGCGGCATCGACGCCGCCTTTCGCGCCGGCCGCATCGAGGAGACGGGCGTCGCGATCCTGTGCCCGCTGTTGCCGCAGAGTCTCGGCTTGTATGCCGGCCCGGCCTATCTGGCGTCAGTCGAGCCGCCGCGCGCGCTCGTCGATCTCGTCCGCCACGACTGCTTGATCGGCTCGAACCGCGGCGGCCGGGCGGTGTGGGAACTGAGCGGACCGGACGGGGTGGAACAGGTCGCGGTGACGGGGCGATTTTGCGCCAACAACGTGCAGGTCTTGCAGCGGGCCGCGATCGCCGGCCTCGGCATCGCGTTGCTGCCGGTGATCATCACCGCCGCCGACGTCGAGGCCGGGCGTTTGTGCAGAGTCCTGCCGTATTATCGGCGCGACGGCGCGAATCTGAACGTGGTCGTGCCGAGTCTCGAGCGGATCCCGCCGGCGGTGACCGCATTCGTCGAGTTCGCCGTGCGCCAGATCCGGGCATCGCTCGCGCCCAAGGCGTAGACTTCGAATGCATGGGCGGAGGTCACCGATGATCGATGACGGTAAATCCCCTGACTCGGACAACGGCGCGAATCTCGAGCGCGTGCGACGCTTGTACGGGACTCTGCGCCACGTGAACCGGGCGGTCGCCCGGGCGCGCACCAGCGAGGCCTTGTTTCGCGACGTGTGCGAGGCCGCCGTCGATCACGGCAAGTTCCTGTTCGCGTGGGTCGGGCGCTACGATGCCCCCACCGATTGTCTGGTGCCGGTCGCGCAATACGGCGACGACGGCCAATACCTCGACGGCTTGAAGATATTCGCCACCTACGGCAATGGTCCGGCGAGCCGTGGTCCCGCCGCCACCGCGTTCCGCACCGGCAAGAACTGCATCTGCAATGATTTCCTGTCGCAGTCGGAAACCCAGTTCTGGTGGGACCGGGCCAGCCGCCGCGGCATCCGCTCGGCGGCGGTGTTCCCGATCCGCGAGAACAACGTGGTCAGCGGCGTGTTCGTCGTCTATGCCGACCGGCCCGGCTTTTTCCAGAACGAGGAGGTCATGCTGCTCGACGAGGCGGCGGCGGACATCTCGTTCGCGCTCGACAATTTCGCGCGGGACGAGGAGCGCCGCCGCGCCGACGAGGTGGCGCGGCGCTACGTGGCGATCTTCGAGTCGGCCGACGATGCGATTTTCAGCAAGTCGATCGACGGCACGGTCACCGGCTGGAATCCGGCCGCCGAACGCTTGTTCGGTTACCGCGCCGCGGAAATCGTCGGCCGCAACGTGGTCCTGCTGATCCCGGCCGACCGTCTGCACGAAGAGGCGACGATCCTCGCGCGCATCGGCCGCGGTGAGGCGCTCGTCGGCTTCGAGACGATCCGCGTGGCCAAGAACGGCCGCGAATTTCCGGTCGCGGAAACGATTTCGCCGATCCGGGGGGAGGATGGCCGGATCGTCGGCGCCTCGAAGATCGTGCGCGACATCACCGAGCGCCACCGCAGCGCCGAGGCGCTGCGCGAGGCGAACGCCACGCTCGAGCGGCGGGTCGTCGAGCGCACCGCGGAGCTCGCCGTCGCGAAGGAGCGCGCCGAGTCGGCTGATCGCCTGAAATCGGCCTTCCTGGCGACGATGTCGCACGAGCTGCGCACGCCGCTCAACTCGATCATCGGCTTCACCGGCATCCTGCTGAGACAATTGCCGGGCCCGTTGAACGCGGAACAGTCCCTCCAGCTCGGTCTGGTCGAGGCGAGCGCGCGCCATCTGCTGGCGCTCATCAACGACGTGCTCGACATATCGAAGATCGAAGCCGGCCAGCTCGAGGTGCGCACCGCGCCGTTCGACCTCGATGCCGCGCTCGTGAGGATGATCGCGACCGTCGCGCCGCTCGCGCAGAAGAAGCGGATCGCGCTGCGCCTCGACGCGCCGTCGCTCGGCCGCGTTTGCAGCGACCAGCGCCGGGTCGAACAGGTGCTGCTGAACCTGTTGAACAACGCGATCAAGTTCACCGAGGAGGGGTCGGTCACGCTGGTCGGGCGCGCGACCGAGGACGGCGCCGCGGTGCGCCTCAGCATCTGCGACACCGGCATCGGCATCCGCGCGGAGGACGTCGGCACGCTGTTCAAGCCGTTCCGGCAAATCGACTCAGGCTCGGCGCGTCAGCACGAAGGCACCGGCCTCGGCCTCGCGATCTGCCGGCGGCTCGCGGAGTTGTTGCACGCCAAGATCTCGGTGGAAACCGAGCACGGCGTCGGCAGCGTGTTCCATTTCGTGCTGCCGCGCGCGCAGGTCGGGTGATGACCATGACCCGCACGATACTCATCGTCGAGGACAACGAACGCAACAGCTACCTGGCGAAATACCTTCTCGAGCACGGCGGCTTCGCCGTGCGGATCGCGGAGGACGGGCCGCGGGCGCTCGAACTCGTCGCCGAGGCCGCGCCGTCCGCGATCCTGCTCGACATTCAGCTGCCGGGCATGGATGGGTATGCCGTGGCGCGGGCGCTGCGCACCACGTCGCACGCAAGCCGGGTGCCGATCATCGCGCTGACGTCGTACGCGATGGCGGGCGACCGCGAAAAAGCGATCGAGGCCGGCTGCGACGGCTATATCGAGAAGCCGATCGACCCGGACAATTTCGTCACCGAGATCGAGAAAGTGCTCGCGACGGTGGCGGCTCGAGGCTGAGTCGCCGGGGCCCTGTCCGGCCGGTCCGCCTAACGGATCGGATTTAACCGAAACCCGGTACTGTGTACCGTGTCCCTCGGCCGCGAGGTGGACACGACCTGGCGTGGCGATTCCGCAACGCGAGAAGTCCTTATGAATTCCCTGTTAGCGTCCCCCACTGCGTTGCTGTAGCGTCACGGCGACAGCTTGAGATTACAATTCTCCGGCCAAGTTGTATACAATGTCGGCACGGGGAACCTTAAACAATCGAGGGATGTCATGACCAAGCCTAGGACTTTGCTCCCAGTATTCATCGTCACCGGGTTGGCGATGGCTTCCGGCCTGGCGGCGTTCGCACAAGCGCCGGCGGCGGGTGCGAACGGCGCCGAGGATTTGAGCGAGATCGTCGTCACCGCTCGACAACGCAAGGAAAAGCTCGTCGATGTGCCCGTGACGGTGCAGGTGTTCACCGCGCGCGACATCAAGTCCGCCGGCATCGAACGGCCGCAGGACTTCATCGCCCTGACGCCGGGCGTCGCGCAAGTGCAGACCGCCGAGGTCGGCGACATGCAGGTGAGCATCCGCGGCCTCAACACCGGCCGCGACGCCGAGACGAACTACGCGCTGGTCATCGACGGCGTGCTGCAGGTGAACCCGAACAGCCTCAATCAAGAGTTCGCGAACCTGCAGCAGATCGAAATCGTCAAGGGCCCTCAGGGCGCGCTGTACGGCCGCAACGCCGTCGCGGGCGCGATCATCGTCAAAACCAAGGCGCCGGGCGATCGCTTCGACGCCGATGCGCGCCTCGGGATCGGCAACAAGAACACGCAGACCGCGAACTTCTGGGTCGCCGGGCCGATCAACGACGTGGTTTCCGCGGGCGTCAGCGGCTATTACCGCAAGACGAACGGATTCTTCTACAACAGCTACCTGCGGTGCGATCACTGCGCGGACTATTACAAGGAGATCGGCGCCTCGCCGCGCATGATCATCAAGCTCGGCCAGAACGGCAAACTCGACGTCAAGGCGAAATATTCCAAGATCACCGCCGGGGCGATCAACTTCAACGCGGCATTCGCGCTGCCTGCGTTCGCGGCCGCGTTCAGCAACCCGGATTTCTTCCAGAACGTCAACGCGCATCCATTCGACTACATCAACAACGTCAAGCCGCAGAACGAGCAGACGAACAAACAGATCTCGGTCAAGGGCGACTGGGACCTGGACGTCGGCACCCTGACCGCGGTCGCCGCCTACGCCGATGAAACCAACTACTTCCTGACCGACGGCACCAGCGCCGCGTTCAATCTGTATGCGAACGTGCCGACCAGCGTCGGGCCGGACGTGTGTTCCGTGTCGGTCGCCGCCGCGCCGGGTTCCCCGCTGCCGTCGCCGACGTTCTACGCCAACCAGTTCGGGCCCGGCGTGCCGGGCTTCAACCTGTTGCCGGCCTACAGTCCGACGACCTGCGACGGCTATCAATACCAGCAGCGCGACGAGATCGACAACTCGCTCGAGGTGCGTCTGTCCTCGCCGAACGCGCAGCGCCTGCGCTGGCAGGGCGGCCTGTATTACGCCGACATCCGTCGCCACGTGGTCGTCTCGCAGGGATCCGACAACGGCAACGGTCTGCTGGCCCAGGCATTCGTGCCGACCGGGGGCCCCAATCCGACCGACTTGTTGTACAACGACCGCTTCCACAGCAAGGTGTCGGCGGTGTTCGGCAATGTCGCCTACGACGTCGTGCCGAACCTCGAGGCGGGGCTCGCGCTGCGCTATGACCGGGAACAGCGCGACGTGAGCAACCTCGTCGGCACCGGCGCCAACGCCTTCGCGCAGACGCCGTGTTTCGCGCAGGGCGCCGGCTGCACCGCCGCGACGGCGACGCAGCCGTACATCAATCCGGCCTACACGGTGGACCCGGCGCTCGCCACGAGCGGAATTCCCGGCCGCTCGCAGACCTTCAGCCAGTTGCAGCCCAAGGTGTCGTTGAACTGGAAGATCGAACCGGACATTTCCGCGTTCGCCTCCTACGGCTACGGCTTTCGCAGCGGCGGCTTCAACTCGGCCGGCAGCGCGGCAACCGTGCTGAACGGCTTCGGCGCGCTGCACTACGTCGCGAACGGCCAGCCGGTCGCCTCGCAGCCCTCGCTCCCGGTCGCTTCGCTCGGCGCCTGCGCCAATGGCCAGAACAATGCGGTTGTATACAACGCGCAGGGGGTCGGCACGCCGACCTGCGGCGGCACGCCGACGTTCGCGAACGGCGTCAGTGACTCATACAAGAAGGAGGTCTCGAAAGCCGCGGAAGTCGGCTTCAAGGCGGAACTGCTCGACAAGACGCTGTTCGTCGGCGGCTCCTTGTATCAGACCAAGGTCGAGAACATGCAGATATTCAACTTCTTCGCCGGTCCCTTCGGCTTGCTGCGCGTCGTCACGAACATCGATGCGGCGACCTTGAAGGGCGTCGAGGGCGACGTGCGCTGGCAGGCGACGCGCTACCTGTCGCTGTTCGCCGGAGTCGGCACCGTCCAGAGCACCATCGATCGCTACACCGGCCGTCCGTATACGGCCGGCAACGCGGTTCCCTATGCGCCGAAGTACACCGGTGACGCCGGCGTCGACCTGCGCGTGCCGTTCAGCGCCGGGTTGTCGTTCTTCGCGCACGTCGACATGTCGGCGCTCGGCAAGACCTGGTTCAGCGCGGTGCAGAACAACCAGGTGCAGACGGTGTTCGGGGTGCCGGGCGATTTCTCGCGCACCTACCGCGATGCGTACCAGATCTACAATGCGCGCCTCGGTGTCGAGGGCGACAATTGGGACTTGACCTTGTGGAGCCGCAACCTCGCCAACAAGCAATATCTGGCCGAGGTGATTCCGGCGCCGGAATTCGGCGGTTCCTTCCTCAATTCGGGCACCGGCCGGGCCTTTGGTGTCGAACTGGGCTACAAGTTCGGCCGCTGAGGGCCGGGCGGGGCGCGGCGCACGGGGTTCACCCCCGCGCGCCGCGCCGCTCTTTCTAGATCACCCGCAGCCGTCGGAGCTCCTCGATCCGCTCGGCCGTGAAGTTCATCAACGAACCGTAGATTTCCGCGTTGTGCTGGCCGAGTTCGGGCGAGGCGCCGCGGATGCCGCCCGGCGTCTCCGACAGCTTCGGCGCGACGTTCTGCATTTTCAGCTCCCCGAACTGCGGGTGCGCGACCGTCACGATCGCCTGGCGCGCCGCGAACTGCGGGTCCCGCAGCATGTCCGGCGGCCGGTAGATCAGGCCGGCCGGCACGCCGTGACGGTCCATCAAGTCGAGCACCACGTCGGTCGATTGTTGCGCGGACCAGCGGCCGATCAGCTCGTCGAGCTCGTGTTGGCGGGCGCCGCGAGCCTGGTGGTTCGCATAGGCCGGATCCTCCGCGAGCCGCGGTTGACCCATCGCTTCGCAAAGGCGCCGGAACACGGTGTCCTGGTTGGCCGCGATCAGCACCCAGCCTTCCTTCGTCGGGTAGACGTTCGACGGAGCGATATTCGGCAGGATCGCGCCGGTCCGTTCGCGGATGAAGCCGGTCTGGTCGTACTCGGTCACCAGGGACTCCATCATCGCGAGCACCGCTTCGTAGATCGCCGAATCGACGACCTGGCCGCGGCCGGTCCGCTCCCGGTAGTGCAGCGCCGACAGCGCGCCGACGCAGGCGAACGTCGCCGCCAGCGAGTCGCCGATGCTGATGCCCACGCGCGACGGCGGCGTCGAAGGGTCGCCGACGATGTAGCGCAGTCCGCCCATCGCCTCGCCGATCGCGCCGAAGCCGGCGCGATGGGCATAGGGTCCGGTCTGGCCGTAGCCCGACACGCGGATCATGATCAGGCGTGGATTGATCTCGGCGAGCGCCTCGTACGTCAGGCCCCATTTTTCCATCGTGCCGGGGCGGAAGTTCTCGAGCAGGAAGTCTGCCTTCGCGACCAGTTCCTTCAGCACCTCCTGGCCCGCCGGCTGGCGCAGGTCGAGCGTGATCGACTTCTTGTTGCGCGCGACGACCGGCCACCACAACGACGGCGCGCCGTGTTGCTGCCTGCCCCACAGACGCATCGGATCGCCCTGGTTCGGCGGCTCGATCTTGATCACCTCGGCGCCCATGTCGCCGAGAAGCTGGCCGCAGAACGGGCCCGCGATCAGCGTGCCGAGTTCCAAAACGCGCAAATCCGACAGCGCGCCGTGCTTGAATTCGATGGGCTTCTGCATTCAGTTGTCTCCGCGCCGCGTAAGCCGCCTCTTATTGTATACAATTTTTGTTGAATGACGGGAGGCCGCAGCCGGTCGGGCTGGTCAGCAGCGGCGCCACATTTAAATTTACTCGCGCAAGCGGTAAAAATTGTATACAAATAGGCATCGGAATGAAATGATGAATCCTATGACGATCCGTGGATCCCAGATAGAACTCGTCGAAGTCGGCCCGCGCGACGGCCTGCAGAGTGAAGGGGTGGTCCTGCCGACCGCGACGAAAATCCAATTGATCGAGCGCCTGATCGGCGCCGGCCTGCGCCGCATCGAGGTGACGAGTTTCGTGCATCCCCAACGCGTGCCGCAAATGGCGGACGCCGAGGCCGTGCTCGCGGGCCTCGGGCCGCGGCCGGGTGTGTCCCTGATGGGCCTGGTGCTCAACCGCAAGGGGTTCGAGCGCGCGCGCGCGGCCGGCTGCGATGCCGTCGGCATGGCGGTCGTCGCCAGCGAGACCTTCAGCCGCCGCAACCAGGGCGAGGGCACGGAGAGCTCGATCGCCGCCTGGCTGGAGATCGCGGCGGCGGCGCGCGCCGACGGCATCCGTCCGAACGTGACCATCTCGGCCGCCTTCGGCTGTCCCTTCGAGGGCGAGGTGGACCCGGATCGGGTCATCGACATCGCGCTGCGCTGCGCCGCGGCGGAACCGGTCGAGATCGCACTCGCCGACACGATCGGCGCCGCGGTGCCCTCGCAGGTGTCGGAGCTGTTCGGACGGCTGAGCGCGCATCTGCCGCACATGCCGCTGCGCGCGCATTTTCACAACACCCGCAACACCGGCATCGCCAACGCCTACGCCGCGGTGGTCGCGGGCGTCGGCGCGCTCGACGCGAGCGTCGGCGGGATCGGCGGCTGTCCGTTCGCGCCGGCCGCGACCGGCAACATCGCGACCGAGGATCTGTTGTACATGTTGAACCGGATGGGGGTCGAGACCGGCGTCGCGATCGATGCGCTGATCGAGACCGCGCGCTGGCTCGAAACGCAGCTCGCAAAACCCGTGCCGGGCATGTTGGTCAAGGCGGGAAGCTTCCCGCGCGTTCAATCCAGATAAGGGTGCGCTAATGTCATATCGATTGGGAGTCGACGTCGGGGGCACGTTCACCGACCTGTTTCTCGTCAATGAACGCACGGGCGAGGTGTTCACCGCGAAGGTGCCGAGCACCCCGGCGGATCAGTCGATCGGCGTGCTGAAGGGCATGGAGCGGGTGTGCGAAAAGGCGGGCGTCCGACCGGACGAGATCGATCATGTGATGCACGGCACGACCGTCGCCACCAACACCGTGCTCACCGGCACCGGCGCGCGCTGCGGGCTGGTGACCACGCGCGGCTACCGACAGGTGTTGCAGATCGCGCGCTCATTCGTCCCCGGGGGGCTGGGCGGCTGGGTGATCTACAACAAGTCGCTGCCGATGGCGCCCCTCGAATGCACGATCGAGGCGGCCGAGCGCATCGGCGCGAACGGGGAGGTGGTCGAGGCACTGGATGAGCCGCGCCTGCGGGCGGATCTGGCGCAGCTCGAACGCCGCGGGATCGAGGCGCTGACGGTGTCGTTGATCAATTCCTACGCGAATCCCGCGCACGAGAGGCGCGTGCGTGAAATAGCCGCCGAGGTGATGCCCCGCGTTCCGGTGTCGCTGTCCTGCGAGGTCGTGCCCGAGATGCAGGAATACGAACGCACCGTGACCACGGTGGCCAATTCCTACGTGCGGCCCCGCGTCGCCAAATATGTCGCCAATCTCACGCAAAAAATCGCCGAGCGCGCCAAGGCCGTGAAGCTGCACATCCTGCGTTCCGACGGCGGTCTCGCGGGCGCCAAGGCGGCGGAAGAGTATCCGGTGAACCTGTTGATGTCGGGGCCCGCCGGCGGCGTCACCGGCGCGCTGTGGGTCGCGGTGCAAGCCGGCTTCCCGAACCTCCTCACCGTCGATGTCGGCGGCACCTCCACCGACGTCGCGCTGATCCAGAACGGCGCGCCGCGGCTGCGGCGCGAGACCACGGTCGGCGACGTCACCGTGCGCGCCTCCTCGGTCGACATCCGCACCGTCGGCGCCGGCGGCGGTTCGATCGCGCACGTGCCGGAGCTGACCAAGGCGCTGCGCGTCGGGCCGCAGTCCGCGGGCGCCGATCCGGGCCCGGCGGCATACGGCAAGGGCGGCGCCGAACCGACCGTGACCGACGCCAACGTCGTGCTCGGCTACCTGCCGGAGATGCAGCGTCTCGGCGGCGAGATGCGCCTGGACCGGGACCTGTCCGCGCGCGCGGTGCAGAAGGTCGCCGACGCGCTCGGGCTGTCGCTGCAGGAAGCCGCGCAGGGCATCTACCAGATCGTCAACGAAAACATGGTCGGGGCGCTGCGCCTCGTGTCCGTCGAACAGGGCTACGATCCGCGGGACTATGCGCTGATCGCCTTCGGCGGCGCGGGTCCGCTGCACGCCAACGCGCTCGCGCGGCTGCTCGGGTCGTGGCCGGCGATCATTCCGCCGGGGCCGGGGGTGCTGTGCGCGCTCGGCGATGCGACCACGGCGGTGCGCGACGAGCGCGCGCGCACCTACGTCCGGAAGTTCTCCGACACGAGCGCCCGCGAGCTGCTGTCGATCCTCAAGGACCTGGCGCGCGAGGCGTCGAAGTCGCTCGAGCGCGACGGCGCGACCAAGGCCGAGATCACCAGCGGCTACCAGGTCGACCTGCGCTACCACGGGCAGGGGCTGCGGCTCACGGTCGACGTGGCGCTCGAGGATCTCGAGAAGCGCGGTCTCGACGCCTTGTCGGCGAAGTTCGACGCCGAGCACAAGAGGCTGTTCACGTTCGCGCTGGAACTCGAGCACGAGGTGGTGACGCTGCGTGCCTATGCGCGTGGACGCGGAATCAAGCTGAAGCGGGCGGCGATCGCCGCCGGAAGCCGCGATCCGAAGGCGGCCGTCGTCGGCAGGCAGGCGAGCTACATGGACGGCAGGAAGCTGAGCGCGCCGGTCTACGACCGCGCGCGGCTCAAGGCGGGCAACGTCATCCCGGGTCCGGCGATCGTCATGGAGATGGACTCGACGTCGGTGATCCTGCCGAAACACCACGGCAAGGTCGACCGGTTCGGAAACATCCTGATCTATCCCGACGCACACAAGTCCGCCGGCGGATCGAAGTCCGCCAAGAAGAGAAACTGAGGAGAATTCGCGATGCCCGCAACGATCCTGCAGCGCAACAAGACGCGCTTGAAGAAGGTCAAGGTCGACACGGTGACGATCGACATCATCGAGAGCGCGCTGCGCAACGCGCGCTTCGAGATGGACACGGTGCTGTTCCGCACGGCGATGTCGCCCGGAATACGCGAACAGCACGATGAGTTTCCGATGATCGCGAACGTCGACGGCAAGATGGTCGTCGGCCAGTTCGGCTCGTTCATCCATGGTTTCATGCAGGGCTACGAGGGCACGATCGAGGAGGGCGACGTGTTCCTCACGAACGATCCGTATTCGGTGCGCGGCGCGATCAGTCACGCCAATGACTGGCTGTTGTTGATGCCGATCTACCGCCGCGGCCGCCTGATCGCCTGGTCGGCGATGTTCGGCCACATGACGGACGTCGGCGGCAAGGTGCCCGGGTCCCTGCCCACCGATGCGCGCAGCATCTACGAGGAGGGCGTGACCACGCCGCCGGTCAAGATCTTCAAGAAGGGCGTTCTGAACGACGACGTGTTGAAGATCATGCTGCACAACTGCCGCCTGCCGCACTGGAACCTCTCCGACTTCAACGCGATCGTCGCGGCGCTGCGCACCGCGGCGGCGCGCTGCGTCGAGCTCGGCGAGCGCTTCGGCGACGACGTGTTCCACTCGGCGATGCTCGAGATGCTCGCGCGAAACCGCCGCGCGATGCGCGAGCTCATCAAGCGCACCGTGCCAGAGAAGAAGCAGCACTTCGAGGATTACATCTGCGACGACGGCGTGAACATGGGGCCTTACAAGATCGCCTGCGCGATGTGGCGGGAGGGCGAGAAGTGCATCTTCGATTTCGCCGGCACCGATCCGCAGTCGATCTCCTCGATCAACTTCCTGTTGAACGAGGAGATGTTCAAGATGTTCGCGGGCGTCTACATGATCATGGTGTTCGACCCCCAGATCCTGTTCAACGACGGCTTCTACGACCTGATGGAGGTGCGCATACCCTCGGGCACGCTGCTCAAGCCCTTGAAGCCCGCGGCGCTGTCCTGCCGGACCCACGCGCTCGGACGCATTTTCGACGTGCTCGGCGGCCTCCTCGGCCAGGGGAACCCCCAGTTCATGTGCGCGGCCGGGTTCTCGGATTCGCCGCACTTCATGTATTCCGGTCACGACAAGCACGGCGACTGGTACCAGCTCTACCAGATTTCGTTCGGCGGGATTCCGGGGAAGCCGTTCGGCGACGGACCGGACGGCCACTCGCTGTGGCCCTCGTTCACGAACGTGCCGAACGAGTTCCTGGAGAGCTACTTTCCGCTGCGCATCGAGACCTACGAGACCATCGCCGATTCGGGCGGTCCGGGCAAGAACCGCGGCGGCAACGGCCTGCGCATCGGCTACCGATTTCTCGAGCCCGGCGAGATCTCGATTCATGACGACCGCTGGCTCACCTACCCCTGGGGCGTCAACGGCGGGCTGCCCGGTGCGCGCAGCCGCAAGACGCTGAAGCGCGCCGACGGCACGAGCGAGCTGTTGCCGTCGAAGATCGATCACGTGAAGGTCGAGCCGGGCGATCTGTTGATCGCCGACACCTGGGGCGGCGGTGGTTGCGGCGACCCGCTCGAGCGCGACCTCGACAAGGTCAAATTCGACGTCGATGCGGGCCTGGTGACGCGCGAGGGCGCGCGTCGGTACGGCGTCGTCATCGACGCCGCGGGTGCGGTGGATGCCGCGGCCAGCGCGAAGTTGCGGGCCGAGATGGCCAAACGGCGCGGTCCGGTGCAGCTCTTCGATCGCGGCTTCGCGTCGATCGAGGAGTTGAAGGCGCGCTGCCTGGCCGAGACCGGCCTTGCGCCGCCGGTGCAGCCGAAGTTCAGCAAGTGGGCGCTGAAGGCGGCGTCGACCGGCGCGGCGTGATGCGCGCCGCGGAGCGTGCGTACTCGACGGTGCGCGAGGGCATACTCTGCGGCACGTATCCGGCGGGCACGCGCCTGACGGAGCTGGATCTTGCGCAAGCGGCGGGCGTCAGCCGCACGCCGATCCGCGAGGCGCTGCGCCGCCTGCACGCCGAGGGCCTGGTCGAGTTCGAGCCGAACCACGGGGCGGTGGTCGCGGCGTTCGAGCTCGAGGATGCGGAGGAGATCTTCGAGCTGCGTGCGCTGCTCGAGCCGATCAGCGCACGCCGGGCCGCCGAGCGGGCGACGCCGGCGATCGTCGCCGAACTGCGTGAGCTCGCGCGACAACAGATCGCCGAGTCCACCCGCCGATCCACCGGCTACCTGTCGCGCATCGGCGAATTGAACGACCGATTCCACCGCACGATCCAGCGCGCGGCCGACAGCCCGCGGCTCGCCAAGACCTTGTCGGGCTTGATCGAGGCACCGTTGATCCTGCGCACCTTCGCGAACTACTCGCCCGCCGAACTGCAGCGCAGCGCCGATCAACACGTCGAACTGGTCCAGGCAATCGAGGCCCGGGACGGCACCTGGGCGCACAGCGTGATGCGCAGCCATATCCTCGCCGGACGGGCGACCTACCTGCGCGGACGCCGCGGCGGCTGATCGCGGAGCGGCGCGCTGTTTGCGCTCCAGAGCGCGCTGGCGGCCGCCGTTGTCGCCGGCGCGCATCACGTCATCCAATGGAAACTCTGCTGTAAAGAAACCGTCATGTCGGCGCGTCACCATGCGCACGCTACTTAGCGCCCGAGGCGCGTCACTCGCTCGACATGAGCAAAGGTTTCACAATGACCGGACCCCAGGATTCCCGCAAGTCTCTGTATTTGAAGCTCGCCGTCAGCAGCACGCTGATCGCCGCCGCCCACCTCGCGCACGCCGATGCGAGCGCCGACACGTCGGTGGGACGCATGCTCGATCCGGTGCTCGTCACCGCGCAAATGCTCAAAGGGCCGCAGGACTTGCCGTCGCAGGGTTCGCTTGTCGCGACCCAGCCACAATCGATCGTCAACAAGGCCTACATTCACCTGAATGATTCGCCGGCGTCGAATTACACCGACATCATGAAATTCACGCCGAGCGTGTTCACCGTCGATCCCAACGGCCCGGGCCTATCGGAGAATCTGGGCACGTCGATCCGCGGCTTCCAGGACGGTCAGTTCAACGTGACCTTCGACGGCATCCCGTGGGGCGACTCGAACGACTTCACGCACCACTCGACCAGCTATTTCATGCCCCAGGACATCGGCAACGTCATCGTCGACCGGGGTCCCGGCAACGCAGCGACGCTCGGTGATGCGACTTTCGGCGGCACGGTCTACGTTGAGACCGACAACCCGCACAAGGAACAGGGCGCGACCGCCTGGGCGTCCTACGGCAGCTTCAAGACCAAGCTCCTCGGCTTCCGTTACGACACGGGCACCATCGCGCGCTGGAACGGCGCGAGCGCGTTCATCAGCGCGAAGAGCCTCTCGTCGAACGGCTATATCCAGAACGCGAAGCTCGACCGCAACGACGTGTTCCTGAAGTTCCTGCAGCCGATCAACGACTACACGACTTTGAGCTTCGTGTCGAACCTCAACAAGCTGCATCAGAATCCGCCGTTCGGCGTGAGCTGGGCTCAGGTCCAGGCCAACGGCCCGAACTACGGCTACAACACCAACCCCAACAGCCAGTCGTACTACCAGTACAACCTCGACAAGATCACGACCGACTACGAGTACCTGGGCGCGTACTCGCATTTCTCGGGCTGGACCTTCGACAACAAGGTCTACACCTACGGCTATTTCCATGACGGCTGGAACGGCGAGGATCCGATGGGCCAGGCGCCGAATGGCGGCATCCTGCCCGGAGGCATTCCGAACGGCACCGTCTACAGTCCGACCGACGTGCCCGGCCAGCAGATGCACATGTACTACCGGTCCGTCGGTGACTTTTTCCGGGTGGCGAAGGTCATCGGTCCGGGCGAGGCGCAGGCGGGCGTGTGGTTCGACCACCAGACCAATTCGCGCGCGCAGTTCGAGATCGACATGTCGAACAACAACGCGCTCAATCCGATCAACGGTCCCGGCTGCTCGGCGACCAGCCTGACTTGCGCGCCGACGCTGGTGAATGCGGCGGATCGCTTGATGAACGACTACCTGTTCACGCGCGAGTACTATGGGCAGTACGTCTGGCACGCGATCGACGGCCTCGACCTGACCGGCGGCGTCAAGCACGTGAGCTTCGAGCGCCTGCTCGATGCGTCCGTCAATCAGAAGACGGGTACGCCGCTGAACTACGACAAGACTTGGACGCGGAATCTGGCGTCATTCGACGCCCACTACAAGATCCTGTCGAACTGGTCTGTGTACGCGCAATGGGCCCAGGGCTTTCTCGCGCCGAACCTCAATCTGTTCTACGTGAGCGCGCCCTCGAAAACCAACGTGGCGCCGCAGAGCACGACCAACCTGCAGGCGGGCACGACCTGGGTCGGTCACCGCGTGACCTTGTCCGCGGACGTATACAAGATCGACTTCACGAACCTGATCACCAAGGATCCGCAGCTCAGCACCCCCGGCAACACGGTGTTCGAGAACCTCGGCGGTGTGAAGTATCACGGCGTCGAGGTCGAAGGCACGTTCAACCTGGGTCTCGGCTTCACCGTGTACGGGAATGCCTCGGTCAACAGCGCGAAGCAGACCAGCGATCAAACCTGGGTGCCCTTGACCCCCGACAAGACCGCGGCGCTGGGACTGCTGTACCGCCACGGCGGCTGGCAGAGCTCGTTGATGAGCAAGTTCATCGGCCGTCGCTACGGTGACACCGGCAACGGTGCGCCGCTGGGAAGCTATGCGACCGTCGATGGCGCGCTGAACTACGACTTCGCCGACGCGGTGAGCGGCTTGTCGGATCTGCAGGTCGGTATCACGGCGCAGAATCTCGGCGACCGGACGTCGATCTACTCGGTCACCGGCACCAACAACAACGGCGATTATCTGTATCTGACGCTGCCCGGGCGCAGCTACCAGGTGAACATCACCGCGAAGTTCTGATCGCCGCGCGGGGCAAACCCGAGGGGGC
>JBBISV010000024.1:0-25676 GCA_037441085.1 Gammaproteobacteria bacterium
CCGCGAGTCACATTTTCAAAGTTCTGTTCGTGAATCAGGGCAAGGTCTACGAGATTTACGCCCGCAAAGTGGGTCACGGCAGCCTGTTCGGGTTCATCGAGGTCGAAGAACTGATTTTCGGCGAGCGCTCGACGGTCGTCGTCGATCCCGCCGAGGAGAAGATAAAGTCCGAATTCCACGAAGTAAAGCGCACCTATCTGCCGATGCATGCGGTGCTGCGTATCGATGAGGTCAAAAAACAAGGTGTCAGCAAAATCAGCACTCTGGAAGGTTCCAACGTCGCCCAATTTCCGGTGCCGATCTACACGCCGGGCGGGGATTCGAACGCCCGCCGCTAGCCGCGCCGCGGCCGGAGGCCGCCGCGATGTTTGAATTGCCGGGCGCGCGGGCGCAGTCGCCATTCCGCCTCGACAAGCTGCGGGACGCGCTGCGCGAGCGGGATGCGCGCGTCGCCGCGGTGGACGCTTCGTTCGTGCATTTCGTGGACGCGGACGGCGCCTTGAGCGCGCGCGAGCTTGCGCTGCTCGAGCGCTTGTTGACCTACGGGTCATGCGCGCCGGAGCCGGGCACGGCCTTCCCGGCCGGTTTGACCGAGGCATCCTTGGTGGTGACGCCGCGCCTCGGCACCGTGTCGCCCTGGTCGAGCAAGGCGACCGACATCGTCCACGTCTGCGGCCTTGGAGCCGTCAAGCGCGTCGAGCGCGGAACGCGCTACCGGCTCGCGCTGCACGCGCCGCTCGCCGCGGCCGAACTCGCCGCGCTCGCGCCGCTGCTGCACGATCGGATGACCGAATCGTTTTGCCTCGACGCCGTGCCGGCCGATTTCTTTCATGCCGCGCCGCCGCGGCCGTTGCGCACCGTCGCGCTCGGACAGGACGGCCGCGCCGCGCTGCGGCGCGCGAACCGTGACTGGGGCTTGGCGCTGTCCGACGAGGAGATCGACTATCTCGTCGCCGCGTTCGCCGCCGCCGGGCGTGATCCGACCGATGCCGAACTGATGATGTTCGCGCAGGCCAATTCGGAACATTGCCGCCACAAGATCTTCAACGCGGAATTTCGCATCGACGGCGTGGACATGCCCTTGTCCCTGTTCGAGATGATCCGTGAAACGCACCGCCGCAATCCGCGTGGCGTGCGCAGCGCCTACCGCGACAACGCCGCGGTCATCGACGGCTCGACCGCGGTCCGCTTCTTTCCCGAGCCGGGCACCGGCCTGTATCGCGGGCGCGCAGAGCCCGTCGACATCCTGATGAAGGTGGAAACGCACAATCACCCCACGGCGATTTCGCCCTTTCCGGGCGCGGCCACCGGCGCGGGCGGTGAGATCCGCGACGAAGGGGCGACGGGGATCGGCGCCAAGCCGAAAGCGGGCCTGTGCGGCTTCTCGGTGTCGAATCTGCGGATCCCCGGCCTCGAGCGCGAATGGGAACACGATGCCGGCAAGCCCGGGCGCATCGCCTCGGCGCTCGAGATCATGCTCCAAGGCCCGATCGGTGCGGCGGCGTTCAACAATGAATTCGGCCGCCCCAACATTTGCGGGTATTTCCGGGTGTTCGAGCAGTCGGGCCGCGAAGGCGGGCGCACCGTGGTGCGCGGCTATCACAAGCCGATCATGCTCGCCGGCGGACTCGGCAACATCCGCCGCGGCGACGTCGACAAGAAGGACGTCGTCGTCGGCGCGCCGCTGGTGGTGCTCGGCGGGCCGTCGATGTTGATAGGCCTCGGCGGCGGCGCGGCCTCTTCGTTGGGCAGCGGCCAGAGCGCGACGGACCTCGATTTCGCGTCCGTGCAGCGCGGCAATGCCGAGATGCAGCGGCGCGCGCAGGAGGTCATCGACCGCTGCTGGGCGCTCGGCGAGCGCAATCCGATCCTGTTGATTCACGACGTCGGCGCGGGCGGCCTGTCGAACGCGCTGCCCGAGGCGATCGCGCACAGCCACCGCGGCGGCCGCATCGATTTGCGCAAGATCCCGAGCGCCGAGACCGGCCTGTCACCGATGGAAATCTGGTGCAACGAGGCGCAGGAGCGTTACGTGATCGCACTCGAACCGGGGCGGGAGGCTGAATTCGCCGCGATCTGCGCGCGGGAGCGCTGCCCGGCCGCGGTGGTCGGCGAGATCACCGGCGACGGCGTGCTGCGTGTCGCCGACCCGCTGTTGCGGGGCACGCCCGTCGACATGCCGATCGAGGTCCTGCTCGGCAAGACGCCGCGGATGCGGCGCGACGTGGAGCGCATCGACCGGTCCGCCGCACCCCTGTCGACCGCCGGGACGACGGTGTCCGAATCGCTGCGGCGCCTGCTCGGCATGCCGACGATCGCCGACAAGACCTTCCTCGTGACGATCGGCGACCGCAGCGTCGGCGGCTTGATCAGCCGCGACCAGATGGTCGGACCCTGGCAGGTGCCGGTCGCGGACGTGGGCGTCACCTTGAGCGACTACCAGGGGTATTGCGGGGAGGCGGTCGCGCTCGGCGAGCGCACCCCGGTCGCCGTGCTCGATGCGCCGGCTTCCGGCCGGCTCGCGGTCGCCGAGGCGATCACCAACGTGCTCGCGGCGGACATCGGCGGCCTCGACCAGGTGCGGCTGTCCGCCAACTGGATGGCGGCCTGCGGCGAACCTGGCGAGGACGCCGAGTTGTATGCGACGGTGCGCGCGGTCGGCGTCGAACTGTGCGCGCGCCTCGGCCTCACGATTCCGGTCGGCAAGGACTCGCTGTCGATGCGCACCGTGTGGAACGATGCGTCCGGCGAGCACCGGGTGCTCGCGCCGATCTCGCTGATCGTGACGGCGTTCGCGCCGGTGCGCGACGTGCGGCGCACGCTGACGCCGGAACTCGACCTGCGCGCGCCGTCGCGGCTTCTGTTGATCGATCTCGGCCGCGGCCGCGACCGGCTCGGCGGATCGTGCTGGGCCCAGGTGTTCGGCCGCGCGGGCGGCGCGCCCGCGGACCTGGACGATGCGGATCTGCTCGCGCGCTTTGCCGCGGCGGTCATCGAGATCAAGGAACGCGGACTCGCCCTCGCGTATCACGACCGCTCCGACGGCGGCGCGCTGGTGACGCTGGTCGAAATGGCATTTGCCAGCCGCTGCGGCCTCGAACTCGATTTCGGCGCGGTGCCCGATCCGGTGGCCGCGTGCTTCGCCGAGGAGCCGGGGGCCGTGCTGCAGGTCCGCGGCGAGGGCCTCGGCGAGACGCTGGCGGTGCTCGAGCGGCACGGTTTGGCGTCCTCGGCGCGCGACCTCGGCCGTCCGGTCGCGGGCGATTCGATCCAGGTGCGCGCCGGCGGGGCGCTGTGCGTCGAGTCGCGGATGGCGCTGCACCGGATCTGGAGCGAGGTGTCGTTCCGGATGCAGGCGCTGCGCGATCACCCGGAGTGCGCGCGCGAGGAGTACGACCGGCTGCTCGACGCGGACGATCCGGGCCTGTCCGCGCGCCTCACGTTCGATCCCGCGGAGGACGTCGCGGCGCCTTATGTCGGGCGCGGCGCGCGCCCGGCGGTCGCGGTGCTGCGTGAACAGGGCGTCAACAGCCAGACCGAGATGGCGGCGGTGCTGACGCGCGCGGGCTTCGACGCCTACGACGTGCACATGACCGACGTCCTGGGCGGCATCACGCCGTTGGCGCGCTTCCAGGGGCTGATCGCCTGCGGCGGCTTCTCGTTCGGCGACGTGCTCGGCGCCGGCGAGGGTTGGGCCAAGTCGATCCTGTTCAACACCTGCGCGCGCGAGGAGTTCGCGGCGTTCTTCGAGCGGCCGCAGACCTTCACGCTGGGCGTCTGCAACGGCTGCCAGATGCTGTCCGCGCTGCAGGAACTCGTGCCCGGGGCCGCGCACTGGCCCCGATTTCTGCGCAACCGGTCCGAGCAATACGAGGCGCGGCTCGCGCTGGTGCGCATCGGCGAGAGCCCCTCGGTGCTGCTCCGGGGCATGGGCGGATCGATGCTGCCGATCGTGGTCGCGCACGGCGAGGGGCGCGCCGAATTCGCGTCGGCCGAGGCCGAGGCGAAGTTCCAGGCCGCCGGCCTCGCGACCTTGCGCTACGTCGACAATCGCGGTCAGCCGACGCTGCGCTATCCGTTCAATCCGAACGGCTCGCCCGGCGGCCTCGCCGGCGTGTGCACCGCGGACGGACGGGTCACGGCGCTGATGCCGCATCCGGAGCGCGTGTTCCGCAGCGTCCAGAATTCCTGGGCGCCGCGCGAGTGGCGGGAGGACGGCGGCTGGATGCGGCTGTTCCGCAACGCGCGCGTATTCGTCGGCTGAGAACCGGGGCCCGGGGCGCGGCTCTCAGCCGCGCTCAGGCCTGTAGCGGCTTGTAGCGGATGCGGTGCGGCTGGGCCGCGTCCTCGCCCTTGCGCCGCTTCAGATCCTCCTCGTATTCCTGGTAGTTGCCCTCGAACCAGACCACCTGCGAGTCGCCTTCGAACGCGAGGATGTGGGTGGCGATGCGGTCGAGGAACCAGCGATCGTGCGAGATGACGACGGCGCAGCCGGGGAAGGCGAGCAGCCCCTCCTCGAGGGCGCGCAGCGTCTCGATGTCCAGATCGTTGGTCGGCTCGTCGAGCAGCAACAAATTGCCGCCTTCCTTGAGCACCTTGGCGAGATGCACGCGGTTGCGTTCGCCGCCCGACAGGTCGCCGATCAGCTGTTGTTGCTGCACGCCGCGGAAATTGAAACGGCCGACGTAGCCGCGCGAGGAGGTCTCGTAGTTGCCGACCTTGATGAGGTCGAGGCCGCCGGAGATCTCGCGCCAGACGGTGTTCGAATCGGTGAGCGACTGGCGCGACTGGTCGACGTAGGCGAGCTTGACGGTCGGCCCGATTCGGATTTCGCCGGCGTCGGGCTTTTCGGCCCCCGTCAGCATCCGGAACAAGGTGGTCTTGCCGGCGCCGTTCGGGCCGATGATGCCGACGATGCCGCCCGCGGGCAGGCTGAAATTGAGCCCGTCGATCAGCAGCCGGTCGCCGAACCCCTTGCGCAGGTTCTTGCATTCGATGACGAGATCGCCGAGCCGCTCGCCCGGCGGGATGTAGATCTCGTTGGTCTCGTTGCGCTTCTGGAATTCCTGCGACGCCAGCTCCTCGTAACGCTGCAGGCGCGCCTTCGACTTCGCCTGGCGCGCCTTCGGGTTCTGGCGTACCCACTCGAGTTCACGCTGCAGGGATTTCGAGAGCGCCTCCTGTTGCCGCTCTTCCTGCGCGAGCCGCTGTTCCTTTTGCTCGAGCCAGGAGGAGTAATTGCCGTGCCAGGGAATGCCGTGGCCGCGATCGAGTTCGAGGATCCACTCGGCGACGTTGTCGAGGAAGTAGCGATCGTGGGTCACGGCGATGACGGTGCTCGGGTACTCGCCGAGGAAGCGTTCGAGCCAGGCGACCGACTCGGCGTCGAGATGGTTCGTCGGCTCGTCGAGCAACAGCATGTCGGGCTTCGCGAGCAGCAGGCGGCACAGCGCGACGCGGCGCTTCTCGCCGCCGGAGAGCTTGCCGATCAGCGCATCCCACGGCGGCAGCCGCAGCGAGTCGGCCGCGATTTCGAGCTTGCGGTCCAGTTCCCAGCCGCCGACCGCGTCGATCTTGTCCTGCAGCTTCGCCTGTTCCTCGAGGAGCTTGTTCATCTCGTCGTCGGACATGGGTTCCGCGAAGCGGTCGCTGACCGCGTTGAAGCGGTCGATCAGGCCCTGGACGTCGCCGACCCCCTCGCCGACGACCGCGCGCACGGTCTTGGCGTCGTCTAATGCGGGTTCCTGGGGCAGATAGCCGATCTTGATGCCGGGCTGGGCGCGCGCCTCGCCCTCGATGTCCTGGTCGATGCCGGACATGATCTTGAGCAGCGTCGATTTGCCCGAGCCGTTGAGGCCGAGCACGCCGATCTTGGCGCCGGGAAAGAAGCTCAAACTGATGTCGCGCAGGATCACGCGTTTGGGCGGCACGACTTTGCCTACCCGGTTCATCGTATATATGAACTGAGCCATACGAACCTGCCGGTGAAAAGTGAAGATGTCCGGGAACGGGCGCGGGTTGCGCGCGATTATCCGTGAATGGGGCCCGATTGTCACGGCTTCGGCCCCGCATGCTACTCTTCCGCCGATGTCGAACTCCGCTCCCGTTTTCGTCGTCGCCGGGGACGCGATCGCCCGCTACGGCTTCGCCGACGGCCACCCGTTCGGGACCGACCGCCATGAGCACTTCATGCGCGAGCTGCGCGCCCGCGGCCTCGACTCCCGGGTCGAGATCCAGGCGCCGCGGGCGGCGAGCCGCGCCGAACTCGAGACCTTTCACACGCCGGCTCACGTCGAGATGGTGCGCTGCCGCTCGGCCTGTGGGGACGGCTTTCTCGACGGCGGCGACACGCCCGCGCACCCCGGGATTTTCGAGGCGGCGGGCGCCGTCGTCGGCGCGACCTTGGTCGCCGTCGAGGCGCTGATGTCGGGGGCCTGCCGGCGCGCGTTCGTGCCCATTGCCGGACTGCATCATGCCGGCCGCGATCGGACGGCCGGATTCTGCGTGTTCAGCGATTGCGGCGTCGCTGTCGAGATCCTGCGCGCGCGCTACGGCGTGCGCCGCATCGCCTACGTCGACATCGACGCCCACCACGGCGACGGCATGTACTACGCGTTCCAGGACGATGCGGCGGTGTTCATCGCGGACATCCACGAGGACGGCCGGCACCTGTATCCGGGCACCGGCGCGCGCGAGGAGACCGGCCGCGGCGCCGCCGCCGGCACCAAGCTCAACCTGCCGCTGCCGGCGGGCGCCGGCGATCCGCAGTTTCATGCCGCCTGGGAGGAGATCGAGCGGTTTCTCGAGCGCTTCCCGAGCGACTTCATCTTGTTCCAATGCGGCGCGGACAGTCTCGCGGGCGACCCGCTCACCCACCTTCAGTTCAGCGAGGCGGCCCACGCCCACGCGGCGCGCCGGCTGTGCGCGATCGCCGAGGCTCAAGGGCACGGCCGCGTGCTCGGCATGGGCGGTGGCGGCTACAACCCGCGGAACCTCGCCCGGGCCTGGACCGGCGTCGTCGACTCCTTTCTCGCTAGGGAAGCGTAGCGGCTTCGGCTACAATCGGCGGCTATCTTTCTGGAGACCCGCTCAATGTTCACCGCGAAAATGACGATTGCCGGATTCGACGACGAACTCGCCCGGGCGATGGCCGACGAGCGCCGCCGCCAGGAAGATCACATCGAGCTGATCGCCTCGGAGAACTACGCGAGTCCGCGGGTGCTCGAGGCGCAGGGGTCGGTGCTCACGAACAAGTACGCGGAAGGCTATCCCGGCAAGCGCTATTACGGCGGCTGCGAGTTCGTCGACGTGGCTGAACAGCTCGCCCTCACGCGTGCCAAGGAACTGTTCGGCGCCGCCTACGCGAACGTCCAGCCGCACTCCGGGTCGCAGGCGAACGCGGCCGTCTACTTCGCGCTGCTCAACGCCGGCGACACGATTCTCGGCATGAGCCTCGATCACGGCGGGCACTTGACTCACGGTGCGAAGGTGAATTTCTCCGGCAAGCTGTACAAGGCGGTCCAATACGGCGTCAAGCCGGACACCGGCGAGATCGACTACGAACAGGTCGAGCGGCTTGCGCTCGAGCATCGCCCCAAGCTCATCGTCGCCGGCTTCTCTGCGTATTCCCGCGTCATCGATTGGGCCCGGTTCCGCCGGGTCGCCGACTCGGTCGGCGCGCTGTTCATGGTCGACATGGCGCATGTCGCCGGCCTCGTCGCCGCCGGCCTGTATCCGAATCCCGTGCCGATCGCCGACGTCGTCACGACGACCACGCACAAGACGCTGCGCGGTCCGCGCGGCGGCCTGATCCTCGCGCGACCGCACGACGAGATTCACAAGAAGCTCAATTCGATGGTGTTCCCGGGGATCCAGGGCGGCCCGCTGATGCACGTGATCGCGGCCAAGGCCGTGGCCTTCCTCGAGGCGCTGCAGCCCGAATTCAAGACCTATTCGGCGCAGGTGATCGCGAACGCCCGGGCGATGACCCGGGTGCTCGAGCGCCGCGGCTACCCAATCGTCTCGGGCGGCACCGACAACCATCTGTTCCTGGTCGACCTGACCTCCAAGAGCATCACCGGCAAGGATGCGGATGCGGCGCTCGGCCGCGCGCACATGACGGTCAACAAGAACGCCGTGCCCAATGATCCGCGGCCGCCGGCAGTTACCAGCGGCCTGCGCATCGGCACGCCCGCCGTGACGACCCGGGGCTGCAAGGAGCCCGAGGTCGAGCTCCTGTCGAACCTGATCGCCGACGTGCTCGACCGGATGGGGGAGGAGGCCGCTGTGGCCCGGGCCCGCGAGGCCGTGGTCGCGTTGTGCGCGCGCTTCCCCGTGTATGCGTGAACCCAGGGGCCGCCGCGCGGGGGCCTGCGTGAGCGTCAGCGATGCACTGTCCATTTTGTGGCCACACGGAGACTAAAGTCATCGATTCGCGTCTCGCGGGCGAAGGGCGCCAGATACGCAGGCGCCGCGAATGCCTGGCCTGCACGGAGCGTTTCACGACGTTCGAGACCGCGGAGCTCCTGTTGCCGATGGTGGTCAAGAGCGACCGAAGCCGCGAGCCGTTCGACGAGGGCAAGCTGCGCGGCGGCCTGCAGAAGGCGCTCGAGAAGCGCCCCGTCGGCCGCGAGACGGTCGACGATGCGGTCGCGCGCATCTGCCACAAGCTGCGCAGCTTGGGCGAGCGCGAGGTCGCGTCGCGCAGCGTCGGCGAAATGGTGATGGAGGAGCTGCGGCACATCGACGAGGTCGCCTATGTGCGTTTCGCCTCCGTGTACCGCAGCTTCCAGGACATCGAGGCGTTTCGGACGGAGATCGACCAGCTGCGCCACCATCGCAGGCGGCGCGAGTCGAGCGCCGGCCAGCTGCCGCTGCTGCCCGGTGCCGATGTGGACAAGAAGAAGCCGTGAACGCCGCCGGAAGCGACCAGGACTTGATGCGCGTCGCGCTCGGCCTCGCCGCGCGCGGCCTGTACACCACCGATCCGAATCCGCGGGTCGGCTGCGTGTTGACGCGCGACGGGCGCATCGTCGGCGAGGGCTGGCATCGGCGCGCCGGTGAGGCGCATGCCGAGGCCCTGGCGCTGCGCGCGGCCGGCGACGCTGCACGCGGCGCAACCGCCCACGTCACGCTCGAGCCCTGCAGCCACACCGGCCGCACACCGCCCTGCGCCGACGCGCTGATCGAGGCGGGGGTCGCGCGGGTCGTGTGTGCGACCGCGGACCCGAATCCGCGGGTCGGCGGCGCGGGCATCGAGCGGCTGCGCGCCGCGGGCGTCGAGGTTCAGGTCGGGCCGCTCGCGCGCGAGGCGCGCGCGCTGAACCCGGGATTTTTCTCGCGATTCGAGCGCGGCCGGCCGCACGTGCGGCTGAAGCTCGCGATCAGCCTCGATGGGCGCACGGCCCTCGCCGGCGGCCGGCAGGTGTGGATCAGCGGCGAGGAGGCGCGCCTCGACGTGCAGGAGTGGCGCGCGCGCAGTTCGGCGGTGCTGACCGGCGCCGGCACCGTGCGCGCCGACGACCCGCGCCTCGACGTGCGGCTCGTCTATGGGCCCTGGGTGCGCCAGCCGCTGCGCGTCGTGCTCGATCCGGCGCTGTCACTGCGCGCCGGCGCGCGGGTCTTTTCGGGCGGCGGAGCGTGCGTGTTCACGGCGGCGGCGACGCCGGGCCCGCATCCGGCCGCGGTCCGGGTGGAGCGCGTCGCCGGCACAGGCGGCAGGCTCGATTTGAACGCGGTGCTCGCGCGCCTGACGGCGCTCGAGGTCAACGAACTGCTGGTCGAATGCGGGCCGCTGCTCGCGGCCTCGTTGATCGAGGCGGATCTCGTCGATGAGTACATCCTGTATCTCGCGCCGAAGCTGCTCGGGGCCGATGCGCCGCCGCTCGCGGCGCTTCGCGGGCCGGCGCAAGGCGCCGCGGCGCCTGAGCTCGAGTTCATCGACGTGCGCCGCATCGGGGCGGATCTGCGCTTGATACTGCAACCGAAGGAGAGGAACACGGCATGTTCACCGGCATCGTAATGGCCGCGGGCCGCGTCGTCTGCACGGCGGACCGCGGCGGCGACGTGGAAATCGGCGTCGAGGGGCCGGGCGCGGTTGCCCTGCCGCTGCGCATCGGCGACAGCATCGCCGTACAGGGCGTGTGTCTGACCGTGACGCGCCGCGTGGGGGACATTTTTCACGCCGACGTGTCGCGCGAGACGCTCGACAAGACGACGCTCGGTCGCCTGCGTCCCGGATCGCGGGTGAATCTCGAGCCCTGCCTGCGCGCCGGGGACCCGCTCGGCGGACATCTGGTCAGCGGCCATGTCGATGCGGTCGGGGAACTGGTCGAGGTGCGCCAGGATGCGCGCTCCTGGCGGATGCGCTTCGCGCTGCCGGCGGCGCTCGCGCGCTTCGTCGCGCCGAAGGGGTCGGTCTGCGTCGACGGCGTCAGCCTCACCGTCAACGAGGTGGGGGCCCGGACCTTCGACGTGAACGTCATCCCCCACACCCACCAGGCGACGACGCTCGGTGAACGCGTCGCGGGCGACGCCGTCAACATCGAGATAGACGTCATTGCACGCTACCTCGACCGGCTCACGAACACAACCTGAAGGGTGAATCGTCCCATGAGTGGATTCAATACGATCGACGAGATTCTGGATGACATGCGCGCCGGCAAGATGGTCGTCATCATGGATGATGAGGACCGCGAGAACGAGGGCGATCTCGTGATCGCCGCCGACGGCGTGCGGGCGGAGGACGTGAATTTCATGGCGCGCTACGGCCGCGGCCTGATCTGTCTGACGCTCACGCGCGAGCGCTGCCGGCAGTTGCGCCTGCCGCTGATGGTGAGCGACACCGATGGCGCCCATCGGACGAACTTCACGCTGTCGATCGAGGCCGCCGAAGGGGTCACGACCGGCATCTCGGCGCATGACAGGGCGCAAACCATCCGCGCGGCGGTCGCCGTGGACGCAAAGCCCGAGGACTTGCGCCAGCCCGGTCACGTCTTTCCGCTGATGGCCCAGCCCGGCGGCGTGCTGACCCGCGCCGGACACACCGAGGCGGGCTGCGACCTGGCGCGGCTCGCCGGTCGGGGGCCCGCCGCGGTGATCGTGGAAATCCTGAACGACGACGGCACCATGGCGCGCCGCCCGGATCTCGAGGCGTTCGCGCGCCGCCACGGCCTGAAGATCGGCACCATCGCCGATCTCATCCGCTACCGCCTGAAGAACGAGCGCTCGGTCGAGCGGATCTACGACGGCGCGGTCGACACCGAGTACGGCCCCTTCCGCCTGTGCTGCTACGAGGACCAGGTGCACAACAACGTGCACATCGCGCTGGTCAAGGGCGACCTGAACGCGGGCGAGCCTCTGGTGCGGGTGCACATCAACGACACGCTGCGCGACGTGCTCGGCGTGCGCAACGACAAGCTCGGCTGGCCGCTGCGGGCCGCGATCCAGCGCGTCGCGAACGAGCCGTCCGGGGTCATCGTGATTCTGCGGTCCGAGGAGAGTCCGCGGGAATTCATGCAGAACGTGCGCCAGCTCGACGCCAGGCCGGCCGCGGCCCCGGCGCCCGGCGCGACCGTGATCCGCACCTACGGCATCGGCGCGCAGATCCTCACCGATCTCGGCCTGAAGCGCATGCGGGTGCTGAGCGCGCCGAAGCAGCTCCAAGGCCTGTCCGCGTTCGATCTGGAGATCACCGGCTACGTCGACGGCGGCGAATGAACCCTCCTTGAGCTTATACTTCACCGTCCGGACCCGATAGGAATGCGCGCTTTGTCCACCGAAACCGTGAAATTCATCGAGGGCGACCTCGCCGCCGCGGGGCTGCGCATCGCCTGCGTCGCCGCCCGCTTCAACGATTTCATCGTTGAACCGTTGCTGCGCGGGGCGCTCGATGCGCTCGCCCGCCACGGCGTCGCCGCGGACCGGATTCAGGTCGCCCGGGTGCCCGGTGCGTTCGAGCTGCCGATCGTCGCGCGCAAGCTCGCCCTGTCCGGCGCCTACGACGCGGTGATCGCGCTCGGCGCCGTGATCCGCGGCGACACGCCGCATTTCGACTACGTCGCCGGCGAGTGCGCCGCGGGCCTTGCGCGCATCGCGCTCGACTCCGGCGTGCCGGTCGCGTTCGGCGTTCTGACGACCGACACCGTCCAACAGGCGACCGACCGGGCCGGCGGCAAGGACGGCAACAAGGGCGCCGATGCCGCCTTGACGGCGATCGAGATGGCGACGCTGCTGCGCAAGTTGGGACCGTGACCCGGCGCGCCCGCAGCCTCGCACGCCGCCTCGCGCTGCAGGCGCTGTATCAAATCCAGATCAACCCGCGCCCCTGGCAGGACACGCATCGGGATTTCGATCTCGACCCCGAGGCGGCGCGCGTCGACCGGGAATACTTCCGCGAGCTGGTGATGGCGATCGCCGGTCGGCGCGAGGAGTTCGACCTCGCGCTCGCGAAGTGGAGCGAGATCCCGCCCCCCGAGCTCGACCCCGTCGAGCACGCGGTGCTGTGGCTCGGGCTGTACGAGCTCAACACCCGGCTCGAAGTGCCGTACCGGGTGGCCCTCGCCGAGGCGGTCCAGCTGACCAAGCAGTTCGGCGCGACCGAAGCGCATAAATTCGTCAACGCGGTGCTCGACCGGGCGGCCCGGGAATTACGGCCGCTGGAATACGGCCGGTCCTGAAGCCGATGCTGGGCGAATTCGAACTGATCCGGCGCTTCTTCCAGTCCCCGGAGACGGCCCCCGGCGTCGTGGTCGGCATCGGCGATGACGCCGCGGTGCTGCGCGTGCCGGACGGCTGCGACCTGGTCGCGGCGGTCGACACCCTGGTCGAGTCGCGCCATTTCCCGGCCGGCAGCGACCCGCGGTCGATCGGCCATCGCGCGCTCGCGGTCAACCTGAGCGACCTGGCGGCGATGGGGGCCGAACCTGCGTGGGCGACGCTCGCGTTGACGCTGCCATCGGCCGATGCCGCGTGGCTGGAGGGCTTCGCGTCCGGGCTGAGGACGCTCGCCCGGCGGCATGGCGTCACGCTGGTGGGCGGCGACACCACGCGCGGACCTCTGACCATCAGCATCCAGATCATGGGCTTCGTGCCGCGCGGCGCGGCCTTGTTGCGCGGGGGCGCCCGGGCCGGGGATCTGCTCGCCGTGACCGGCACCCTCGGGGATGCCGGCGCGGGGCTCGCGCTGGTCCAGGCCGGCGCCGCGGCGCAGGTGCCTGAGCTCGTGCGCCGGTTCGAGTATCCGACGCCGCGCGTCGAGATGGGGCTCGCCGCGCGCGGCATCGCCACCGCGGCGATGGACCTGTCCGACGGCATCGTCGGGGACCTGGAGAAGCTCGCCGCGGCGAGCGGCCTCGCCGCGCAGGTCGACGTCGACCGGCTGCCGCTGTCCGCGGCGCTCGTGTCGTACGCGACCGCGGCGCAGGCACGCGACTGGGCGCTCGGCGCGGGCGACGACTACGAGTTGCTGTTCGCCGTGCCGGCGGCGCGCGCCGCCGCGCTCGCCGACGCCGCGGCCGCCCTCGACCTACGGTTGACGGTGATCGGCGAGCTTGCACACGGCCGGGGCGTGACGTGGTCGTCAAAAGGGGCAAAGTTCGCGCCCGCGGTCGGCGGTTTCGACCACTTTGCCTGAGCCTCGACTCAAGTCACAGTTTGGCCCAGGCCGCCCCAGTATCCTCTTGCGGACCGACAATATCCGCACACGGTCAGGCACGGTTCCTCTTGAGCAACTTTCGTCCAAATTCGGTCTCCAAGGTGCCGGGCGGCCAGGCCGGTCTGCCGGAAAAAATCGGCAAATACGTGATCATCAACGAGGTCGGGCGCGGCAGCACCGGCGTCGTCTACCTCTCGCACGACCCGTATTACGGGCGCGACGTCGCGATCAAGGTCTACAACATCGATGCCAGCGGCGACGAGAACCGCAAGCGCATCGCGCGCAAGATGTTCCTGTCGGAGGCGCACATGGTCGGCATGCTGCAGCATCCGAACATCCTGCCGATCTACGACGCGGGCGAGGAGGGCGGCCGGTGCTACATCGTCACCGAGCACGTTCACGGCGCGCGCACGCTCGCGGCCTACTGCCGGCCCGACAATCTGCTGCGCATCGACGACGTCGTCGAGATCGTCTACAAGGCGGCGCGTGCGCTGCACTACGCGCACAGCCGCGGCGTCATCCACCGCGACATCAAGCCCAGCAACATCATGCTCACGCTGGATTCGGACGTCAGGATCATCGATTTCGGCATCGCGCTCGTCGCCGACTCGGAGATCTCGCGCATCGAGGGCATCGCCGGCAGCCCCTCGTACATGTCCCCCGAACAGGTCCAGTCGATCGAGCTGACGAACCGCTCGGACCTGTACTCCCTCGGCGCGGTGATGTACGAGCTGCTCACCGGCACGCGGCCGTTCCGGGCCGGGAACCTGCACAAGCTCCTGCATCAGATCGTGTTCGCGACGCCGCCGCCAATCCACACGCTGCGGCCCGAGATCCCGGAGGAGCTGGAGAACGTCACCGCGATGGCGCTGATGAAGGATCCGGAGAAGCGCTACAAGACCGGGCTGGACTTCGCCGCCGAGCTGACCCGGGTGCACCAGAAACTGCGCGCCCAGTACAACCGCATCGACCAGCAGGAACAGTTCAGCATGCTGCGCAAGCTGAAGTTCTTCCACGAGTTCTCGCACGGCGAGATCTGGGAAGTGCTGCGGGCGAGCAGCTGGCAGGACTACGGCGACGGCGAGGAGATCGTCAAGGAAGGCGAGATGGACGACCGCTTCTACATCCTGGTCCAGGGCGGGGTGCTGGTCCAGCGGAACGGCAAGACGCTCGGCCGGCTGGACGGGGGCGATTGTTTCGGCGAGACGAGCTACGTGCGCGGCGCGAAGCGCACCGCGACCATCACCGCGGCGGGCCAGGTGACGGTGATGAAGGTCAGTTCCACGTTGTTGGAGCAGGTCTCGACGGAGTGCCAGCTGCGATTCAACCAGGTGTTCCTGCGCAACATGATCGGCCGCCTGCAGCGCGCCGAGGCGCGCTCCTGAGGATCAACCGCGGCCGGCCTTGTCGTGCTCGATCATCGCGTACGCCGAATGGTTGTGTATCGACTCGAAATTCTCGGCCTCGACGACGTATGAGGCGACCCGCGGCTCATCGTTGAGCGCCACGGCGACGTCGCGCACGATGTCCTCGACGAATTTCGGATTGTCGTAGGCCCGCTCGGTCACGTATTTCTCGTCGGCGCGCTTCAGCATGCCGTAGACCTCGCACGAGGCCTCTCTCTCGGCGATGTCGATCAGTTCCTCCAGCCACATGTGCTCGGTGATCTTCGCCGTGATCGTGATGTGCGAGCGCTGGTTGTGCGCGCCGTAGTTGGAGATCGTCTTGGAGCAAGGACAGAGGCTCGTCGCGGCGACGATCACCTTGAGCCATACGTCGGTCCTGCCGGCGCGGTGCTCGCCGAAGATCGCCGCCTTGTAGTCCATCAGGCTCTCGACGCCCGACACGGGCGCCTTCTTCATCACGAAGTACGGGAAGGTCATCTCGATGTGGCCGGCGTTCGCGTCCAGGTACACCGTCATCTCTTCGAGCATCTTGCCGAAGGAGTCGACCGATATCTCCCGTTCGTGCCGGTTCAGGATATCGACGAAGCGCGACATGTGCGTGCCCTTGAAATCCTGCGGCAGGTTCACGTACATGTTGAAATTGGCGACCGTGCGCTGGTCGCCGCCGGCCCGGTCCTTGACCTTGATCGGATGGAAGATGTCCTTGATGCCGACCTTGTTGATCGGAATGCGGCGCGTGTCGGCGTGGCCCTGCACGTCCTCGAGGACCGCGGCGGCCGGAGGTTTCTGCTCTGTAACGGCGGAGGTCATGATTGGGTTGTTCCTGGGATCTGGCAATCGTCGAACGCGGCGCCGGAACGGACGTCTCAGCCGGCCACGTCCACCATGCGGCGCACGTTCGGCCGCCACCAGGCGGTGATGCGCCGGCGCAGCGACGAAAGGTCTAGTTCCGCATCGGCAAGATTATCACCGCGCGAACCGTGGGCGATCGGTTGATCGGGGATGCCGATGTGCATGACCGCGCAGCGGTGGTCCTGGGCGTTCAGCACTTCGGCGACCGCGGCGCCGGCGCCGCCGGCGACGACATTTTCCTCGAGCGTCACCAGGTGTTCGTGGGCGGCGGCGATGCGGTTGATCAGCGACGCGTCGATCGGCTTGACGAAACGCATGTTGACGACCGTCGCGTCGAGTTCGGCGCCGATGGCGAGCGCGCTGTCGACCAGGCTTCCGAACGCGAGCAGCGCCAGCCCGCAGCGTCCTTCGCGCAGCACCACGCCGCGGCCGATCGGCAGCGCCCGCATCTCGCTCTGCAGCGCGACGCCGGGACCGGTGCCGCGCGGATACCGAACCGCGGTCGGCGCATCGATCGTCGTCGCCGTGTACAGCATCTGGCGGCACTCGTCCTCGTTGGCGGGCGCCATCACGACCATGTTCGGCAGGCAGCGCAGCAGGCTCAGGTCATAACTTCCCTGGTGCGTCGCGCCATCGCCGCCGACGAGCCCGGCGCGATCGATCGCGAACACGACCGGCAGGTTCTGGAGCGCGACGTCGTGAACCAACTGGTCGTAGCCGCGCTGCAGGAAGCTCGAATAGATCGCGACGACCGGGCGCACGCCCTCGCAGGCAAGCCCGGCCGCGAACGTGATCGCATGCTGTTCGGCGATGCCGACGTCGAAATAGCGGTCGGGGAATTTTTTCTCGAATTCCACCATGCCGGAGCCTTCGCGCATCGCCGGCGTGATCGCGACGATGCGCGGATCCTGCGCGGCGATGTCGCACAGCCACTGTCCGAAGATCTGCGAATAAGTCGGGCCGCTGGCCTTTTCCTTGAATATCGTCGCGCTCGCCGGATCGAACGGGCCCGGACCGTGCCACTTGATCGGGTCGGCCTCGGCCGGCGCATAGCCCTTGCCCTTGCGGGTCACGACGTGCAGCAGCTGCGGGCCCTTCAGGTCGCGCATGTTCTCCAGCGTTGCGACCAGCGCATTCAAATCGTGGCCGTCGACCGGTCCGATGTAGTTCATGCCGAGTTCTTCGAACACGGTGCCGGGCAGGATCATGCCCTTGACGTGCTCCTCCGAACGGCGCGCGAGCTCCCACACGGTCGGCATCTGGCGCAGCACCTTCTTGCCGCCCTCGCGCAGGCTCGCGTAGAGCTTGCCGGACAGCACGCGCGCCAGGTAATTGGACATCGCGCCGACATTGTTCGAGATCGACATGTCGTTGTCGTTCAGAATGACCAGCAGATCGACGTTCATGCTGCCGGCGTGGTTCAAGGCCTCGAACGCCATGCCCGCCGTCATCGCGCCGTCGCCGATGACCGCCACGACCCGGCGATGTTCGCCGCGCGCCGCCGCGCCGACCGCCATGCCGAGCGCCGCACTGATCGACGTGCTCGAGTGGCCGACGCCGAAGGTGTCGTATTCGCTCTCCGAGCGGGTGGGGAACGGCGCGAGCCCATGATGCTGCTTGATGGTGCGCAGGGTGTCGCGCCGGCCGGTCAGCACCTTATGCGGATAGGCCTGATGGCCGACGTCCCAAACCAAGCGGTCATGCGGTGTCTGAAAAATATAGTGCAGCGCAACAGTCAGCTCGACGGTGCCCAAGCCGGCCGCGAAATGGCCGCCCATGCGGCTCACCGTCTGGATCAAATAACGGCGCAATTCGTCCGCGACCGCGGCCAGTTCGGCGCGGGGTAGTACGCGCAGATCATAGGGCGAGTCGATTTTCGACAGGAGTGGGAAGTCGTCGGCGATGGTCATGTGACCATTAGTTTACATGTCCAGCCAATTAAACTCGACGTCGGCGCGTCAGGCGCGCCGGTCGACGACGTAAGCGGCCAGCGCGGCCAGATTTTGGGCGCTTTGGCCCAGCGGCGCGATGCGCTCGCACGCCCGAATCTTCAGCGCCTGCGCGCGCGCCTTGGCCCCCGCAAGGCCCAGCAGGCTGGCGTAGGTCGGCTTCGAGCGGGCCGCGTCGGCTCCGGCCTGTTTGCCCAGATCCTCCGTGTTGCCCTCCACGTCGAGGATGTCGTCCTGGATCTGGAACGCGAGCCCGACGTCGCGGGCGAAATCGTCCAGTGCCTCCCGGAGCGGCGCAGCGAGCCCCGGCGCACAGGCGGCCGCCATCGCGACGCTCGCGCTGATCAGCGCCCCCGTCTTGCGCCGATGCATTTCCTCGAGCGATTGCAGGTCAAGATGCCGGCCGACCGCCGCGAGGTCGAGCGCCTGGCCTCCGGCCATCCCGGCCGTTCCGCTCGCCTGCGCGAGCACCCGGATCATCTTCAGGTGCGCATCCGCGAGCGGCGTCGGGGTGGCCGCCTGCGCGAGCACGTCGAATGCAAGCACCTGCAGGGCGTCACCGGTCAGGATCGCGGTCGCCTCGTCGAATGCGCGGTGGGTGGTCGGGCGGCCGCGGCGCAGGTCGTCGTCGTCCATCGCCGGCAGGTCGTCGTGCACCAGGGAGTAGGCGTGAATCAACTCGACCGCCGCCGCCGGCGCGTCGAGGACCGCCGGATCGATGCCGAGCGCCTCGCCGGTCAGGTACACCAGGATCGGGCGCAGGCGCTTGCCGCCGCCGAGAACCGAATAGCGCATCGCCTCATGCAGGCGCTGTGGCACGGTGGTGGCGGCGGGCAGCAATCCGTCCAGCACGCGCTCGATGCGCTCCTGGCACTCGCGCATCCTCGCCTCGATCTTCCCGGGACTCATGCGGACGCGGAGTCGCTCTCGTCGGAATCCGGATCGAAGTCCTCGATCACGGGCTCGCCGGCCTTCTTCAGCAGGATCTCGACCTTCTGTTCCGCCTCCTTGAGCGAGGACTGACAGGTTCGCGTCAGCATCACGCCGCGCTCGAACGCCGCCAAGGACTCCTCGAGCGGCAGATCCCCCTGTTCCAGGCGCTCGACGATCTCCTCCAAGTCGCGCATCGCGGCCTCGAAATCGACGGTTTTGGGCTTTTGTTCTGCTTTGCGGGTTGCCATGACGCGCAACGGTACAAGATGCGCCGGACCGCGGTCAAACCGCGCGAAACAATCTTCCGGAGCCGTGAGGCGCATCACATCCGTCCGCTGGCGGCGCGCGTTGATTTCGGTAGGATCACACGTGGGAAGCGGTATGCGATATTTACACGAAACTTTGACCCGTTGCGGCGTGGGTTGCGCCTGTGCGCTTGCGCTTGCGGCCTGCGGACCGCGGCCCGTGGCCCGCCTGTCGGTCGCGGACCTGTTGCAGGATCGCGTCACGCTCGATGGCGTGGTGATGAAATGCAGCGGCGATCTGAAGCTCGCGAGCACCGATCCGAATTGCGCCACCGCGCGCATCGCCATCGACCGGCTCGCCGAGGAACGCGACGCCGCCGAAGCGGCCAAACGCGAGGCGGAGTTCGAGCGCCGCCGACAGGCACTGCGCCTCGCCCAGGAACAGGCTCGCTTGGAACAGGAGGCGGCCGCCAAGGTCGACGCCTATGCGCTGCCGATCGTGCCCGTCGATCCGCCACCGTCGCCGATCCAGGCGACCGAGCCTCAGGCGCCGGAGCGGCCCGAGACCGCGATGCGCAAACCGGACGGCGGCCACATCTAGCGGTTTACCCGCGCCCGGGCCGCGCTAGAATAGGCGCACATGGCCTGGTTCCAAAAGTCACCCTTGATGCCGCGACCCGAGGACGCACTGAAGGGGCGCGGCGCCGCAATGCCGGTGTCGCCGCGGCATTTCGTTTCCGGCAATCGGATCTCGCCGCCTTTCCCCGACGGCATGCGTCTCGCGCTGTTCGGGCTCGGCTGCTTCTGGGGTGCCGAGGCGAAGTTTTGGGCGGTCGCCGGCGTATACGCCACCGCCGTGGGCTACGCCGGCGGACTCACGCCGAACCCGACCTACGAAGAGGTGTGCAGCGGATTGACCGGCCACAATGAGGTGGTGCGCGTCGTGTTCGATCCGGCCCGCGTCGCTTACGGGGATCTGCTGAAAGTATTCTGGGAGTCGCACGATCCGACCCAGGGCATGCGCCAGGGCAACGACGTCGGCACCCAGTACCGGTCCGGGATCTACGCCACCGACGACTCACAACTGGCGATGGCGCAGAGTTCCCGCGACGCGTATGCGCGGGCGCTGTCGTCCGCGGGCCACCCTCAACCGATCACCACGGAAATCCTGGCGGCACCCACGTTCTTCTACGCCGAGAACTATCACCAGCAGTACCTCGCGAAGAACCCGAACGGGTATTGCGGGATAGGAGGCTGTGGGGTGCCCTTCAAACTCGCGGAGTTAGCGGTGGGGGAGAAGGCGTAGTCGAAGCGACAGCGAGGGTGCGGGCAGGAAGTCGCGCGGTTAGCGGCGACCAGCCCCAGGACCCTGCGTGGTTCTGCAGAAAAGTGCAGCGTCTGTTCGACGCTGACGTCTACCGGAAGTCTATCGTCGACCGGCGTCCAGGATAGTCCGCGGCGAACGGGAGGAATGGGCAACGGTCAGCGATGGCCCAGAGTCGCATCCGCGCGATTGCCCAGAATCCGCGCTTGCCCCTGCTTATAGCCGCGGCAATAAGCTGCTGCGCTGGACGCTCAACGACGGGGGGGTCAGAGTTAATCGGAGCCCTTGGGCGAAGTCGGGTCCTTGGTGCGCTTGACGAAAAGGAATGTCAAACCAATCCAGATCAGGGAGCCCAGGTCAAGGGCGAGGCGGATTAGCATGGCGCACGCGCCGAAACAGATCACGATCAGAAATGCGGCGAAGGTCACCCAGAACATGCGCTTGAACATCGCATCCTGACCGATCCAGCCGAAAATCAGCGTCGTCAAGAACAGCAACACGCAGACGAGTACAAGGACCCTTTGGGGGCGAAGCGGCATGATCAGCTAGCGACGGGTTAACTGATTGCGGGACATACCAAGCACCATACCATGACAAGGCTTGGGGTCGCGCCGAATGTGCGGTTGCCGTGCAGATCGAAAGGAATCCGCGTCCCTGGGCAGGACTACAAGCGCATTTCGACTCCTTCGCTTGAGCCTTCCGAGTGAAATCCCCGGCGTAGTTCCAAGTGCCGTCGTTGAACCGGCAAAAGCATCGAGGACATGGAGTTCATCGGGGAGCCTGAGAACCTGAGAACCGTCTCTCGATTCTCCAACGAGAAAACCGTCGATGCTTCTGCACGCTGTCGTCGAACGTATTGTCTCTCGTCCAGTCGGCGGCAACAGGCACCGGAGCTTCGGACCATGAAGGATGGAGCGCTCGATGAGCACGTTCAGATAGGGAGCGCGTACTTCGACGTGCTGGACACCGAGTATTCTCTCAACCTTGAGCGTGAGGGTACCGAGCTGAGAGTGCGATTGAGCTACCGGGTGAGCACGGCGTCCAACTGGTATGCAAGGCCGATCGCCGAATTCCTGGCCGGAAATTTTGAAGAGGCGGCGCTGAAGGTTTACGCCCATCGTGCCCAATCGAGCACGTAGTCGTGGGTTTGGGCGAAGCGTGGGAAGCGCTCCGGATGCGCTGCAGGTCTACCGCCGGAACGACGTCACCGTCTACTGAAAGTCAACCGGTCAAGTCCTGCGCCGGCGGTAAACGTGGGAAATCGGTGGGATTTCCACGTATCGGGCGTACTATCACCAGCAGTACCTCGCGAAGAACCCGAACGGGTATTGCGGGATAGGAGGCTGTGGGGTGCCCTTCAAACTCGCGGAGTTAGCGGTGGGGGAGAAGGCGTAGTCGAAGCGACAGCGAGGGTTCCGGCAGGAAATCCGCTGGTTAGCGGTGTCCTCAACCAAGACCTCGCGTGGTTCCGCGGGAAACTCTGCGACGTGTTCGGCGCCGACGTCGACCGGAACTCTACCGTCGACCGCGCTTCAGGATAATCCGAGGCGAAGATATAGGTTGGTCCAGGAGAGTCTACGAACTCATTGTGTTGTGTCTTCGTCGTAGTCGACATAAATATCGACACCAAGGCCCAGACTTCGCTCGGCAGGCTGTTGCAACAATGTGGGCGAGACTTCAAGACCCCTGTTCCAACTTCGAATCCACGAACCAACGACAAATCGAACCCTAAATCGCGCCGCTAAGGACCTCCATACGGACAGATCAGCGGTCATGCTCTCGAGCAGGGCAGCGATTTGCGGTTCGAGCGGCTCGCCCGGAGCCTCACGCGCATTCAAGATCCACTTCCCTGATTTTTCAATGCGCGTCCGATCGTTGCGGTGGACGATATCGCCCTTCCGACTTGATGATGTCGGATTTCGGCCGAGCTGAGCGGATACTTCGTCGGGATTGAGTTCATCGCCGTAATAGCCGAGGCAGATGTGGAATTCATCGACCTCACCACCGGCAACGAGGATGGCGTCCTCGAGGGCGATCGGCAGTTGTCTTACGAACTTACGCATGTGTGCGGCGAAGCCTGTTGTTCACTAAGCCGATGTCGACGGGAGCATCTCACATTAGGCTCGATCGTCAGCCGCCGGAGCCACCTTAGGGGCACGCCTCAAGTATTTCAGCAGATTCTTGGGCTTCGCGGTTCCAGCGCTCTCCTGCAAGACCACTCGTGCGGCCTGCAAAGTGCCTGCTCTTTCCGCGACGGCTGCCGCGATCTTGACGGAATCGGGTGGCTTCAGCGGATATGTACGCCTGTTCACCATCGGAGCCACCTCAGAAATTCGGCAATCTGCCATTTATCTCTTTACAGCAACAGCCGGCTGACCGAGTCTGTCGGCAAGCCACAGCTTGATCAAAGACTGCCGCGTCACGCCCAGTCGACGCGCCTCACGATCGAGGGAATCTACCATCCAGGCGGGGAAATCCACATTGACCCGCTTCGCGTCTGTGCCGACGCGCCGTGCCTTGCTCAAATCGAGCTGGTCCACAATCTTCCCGCCAGCGTCGAATTTACGATCAAAGATCTTCGCTTTCATAAATCTCCACCTCTTCATCTCGAGATCGCCTGACAGAAATCAGTCGAATGTTCTCGCCGCGTCGTGTGATGATCGCCGACCAATACTTCTCATCGATCTTGCCGATTAGCAACCAACGGGGCTCTTCCTTGGTTCGAGCAGGAACCTCCACCAAGCGGTCGTCGGTCCACAGCTGCTGCGCCTCGCCGAAATCAATCCCATGCTTGCGCTTGTTTTCGGCGCTCTTGTCCGGGTCGTACTCGAAACCCATGCCGTCAGTCTCGCTCCGTGGTGGTATAGGAAAGGTATAGTAATTATACCCTTCAATTGCGAGTCGGCAACGGGGGTGGACGGCAAGAAATGCGCTTTGGTCTACCGCCGGATCGACGTCAACGTCTACGCGAAGAATCCGAACGGGTACCGCGGGATCGGGGGCTGCGGAGTTCCCTTCAAACTCGCGGAGTTGCCGGTGGGGGAGAAGGCATAGTCGGACTGTGGGCATCCCACTGTTGGGCGTGGCCGTGGGATTGGCCCTGTTTCACTTCATTCCAAAGGTCTCGCCGCATCTACGCGGAAGCGCGCTTCCTGACCGGCAGGGCGAAGGCAACGAGTAATGCCTCATCCAGTTCCCTGAAATGGTCGAACGCCAATCGGGCTTGCGGTCACGACCGGCGCTTCGCAGGCTGGATCACAGGCGCATTTCGGCAGAGATCGCATCGTAGGGGGCGGAAACGCGACCATCTTCTCTGCGCAGCAGCCCCGAAGCCGCCAAAGTCTCGACGTCCTCATGGACGCGCTTGTAGTCTCGGCCGAGCCGCACCGCAAGTGCCTTGACGGAGGCGGCCGGTTCCCGGTGCACGTCGCGCAGCAGTTCAAGGCGCTTAGGCGTCAGAGCATTGAGCATTGCCGGCAAATCGGGAAACGTCACGTGACGCTCACGCACCTTCTCGCCATGCTCGAGGCGGCGCCAAGCGCTCACGAAACGATTGCCCATCTCTCCAAGTGTGCCGACGTGGACCTTGATCCGTTTACTCATGACTCACCTCGCACACGACGGACGTCCGCCAGAAAGTCCCCGATCAACTGCTCCGGCGTGCTGAACATGTAGGGCTGTTCCTTGCCGTGAACGTGTCGATGATCGCCTTTTCCTCGTTCGTTGTCGTAACCGACCAACCGACGTCCGGACCTTCCATAGAACAGGCTGTATTTCAGGCGATGTTCACTCCCGGCGGCTGAATCCGGAAGTTCCCATATCTTCATTTCCACAATCGATCCATCAGGCAATACCTGCTTGTCGTGGAACGCAAGGCGGGCCTTCATATGGCAAAGCATGCCATAATGCAACTATGGCGTCAAACGCCATATGTGCCGCAACCCAACAGTAATCGCGCAGGGTCTACCGTTGGGTCGACGTCAAGCTCCGGCGAAATTCGACCAGTAGAGGCCTGCCGAGCGGCTAAAGTCGTGGTTGCCGTGGAGATTCCGCGCACCGGGCGCGCTACCGCCAGCAGTACCTCGCGAAGAATCCGAAGGGGCACGGCGGGATAGGCGCTGCGGAGTTCCCTTCAAACTCGCGGAGTTGCCGGTGGGGGAGAAGGCGTGGCTGCTGCACTGAAACGGCCAAATCGTCATCCGTGTCGCTATGTATAAACTTGTTGATACATAGGAGATCGATCATGGCAAGAAGTGCGACGTTGACAGTTCAGCAGTGGGGAAACAGTCTTGCTGTGCGGATTCCTGCGGCTGTGGCCCGGTCGGCCCGGTTTGGGGTCGGCCAACCGGTGGAAGTCTCGGCGCAGGATTCGAACATTCTGGTCAAGGCGCTTGGTGAGCCCAGGCTGACGCTCGCGCAGAAGCTGGCGGCATTTGATCCAGCACTGCACGGTGGTGAGGTTATGGCCGCTACTCCGGCTGGCAACGAGGTGCCCTAGTGGCCGCCCGGAAATCATGGTGCCCCGACCTGCGAGACATGATTTGGATTGACTGCGACCGTCGGGCGGGTCGCGAAATGAAAGACTTACACCCTTTGGTTGTGCTGTCCCCGCGTGAATTCAATGAGAGAATCGGGATCGTCGCTCGATGGCACGGACGCTGGGCGCGAGGCAAATCAGCGCCAACGGCCCGCGCGTCCTTCCGGGCCTGGCGCGCCGGTGCGGCCGGGACGTGCGACCGCGGCTTGTGGCGGCGCCGGCTCCATGTTGCAATTCTCCGCAATGACGACAGGAAATTCCATCGGGCGGCCGCCTCGCGGCGCGGATTTCGCGCCGCCGCGCTGGCTGCGCAATCCGCATCTTCAGTCGATACTCGGCACCGGTCCGCTCGGCCGTCTCGCGCTCGGCCGCGAAGCGCGTCTGCTCGCGCGGGAGACGCGGGCCGAGATTCTCGAGACCGACGGAGGCGTGCGCCTGCAGGGGTACTTCACGCCGCAGCGGGCACGGGCCGAGCGCCTGGGTCTCGCGCTGCTGCTGCACGGCTGGGAGGGGCACGCGCATTCGAACTACATGGTCGCGACCGCCTCGTCCCTGGTCGCGGCCGGGTATGACGTTTACCGCCTGAATTTCCGCGATCATGGTGACAGTCACGGGTTGAATCCGGAGCCTTTTCACTCCTGCCGCCTGGAGGAGGTGCTCGCCGCCGCCGCGCAGGTGTTCGCCCGGCCCGGGCCGGGGCTGCGCGCGCTCGCCGGCTTTTCGCTCGGCGGCAATTTCGCGCTGCGCATCGCCAATGCCGCGCCGGCGCGCGGCGT
>JBBISV010000025.1:0-24975 GCA_037441085.1 Gammaproteobacteria bacterium
CGCCGCGCAAGGAACACGAGCCGCCGAAACACGAAGGGCAAATCCGATGAGCACCGTGGAGACCGCGATCGATGACGGCATCGCAACCTTGCGCATCACGCGCGAGGCCGTCGGCAACGCAATCGACATCTCGGTGATCCGCGCATTGCATGCCGCGCTCGACCACATCCAAAAGAACGACAGCGGCGCCCGCGCCATCGTCCTGACCGGCAGCGGCAGCGTGTTTTGCAGCGGGCTCGACCTGCATTCGGTCGATTTGACCGCGGCGCATGCGCGCCAGAAGGCGCATTTCGACATGCGCCGGTTCATGGACCCGCTGATTCTGCGATTGAGCGCCTTCCGCTATCCGATCATCGCCGCGATCAACGGCGCCGCGGTGGGTGCCGGAATGAGCCTGGCGCTCGCGAGCGACATCATCGTCGTCGGCGAGAGCGCCTATTTCAATCCCTCGTTCGCGCACCTGGGCTTCGTACCGGATGCCGGCATCACGTTTCACCTGGCGCGCTGCATCGGCGCGAGCCGTTCGCTCGCGTCGCTGCTCCTCGCGCAAAAGATCGATGCGCGCACCGCCCATGAGTGGGGGCTCGCGTATGCGGTGGCCGCGGATGGCGAAGTGGTTCCGAGCGCGCAGCGCATCGCGCGCACGCTGGCGCACGGACCGACCGCCGTGATCGGGCAGATCCGCGCGTTGCACGCCGCAACCTTCGACAACACGCTGGAACAACAGCTGCGGGCGGAGCGCAGCGCGCAGGAAACCAGCATGGAGGCCGACGCATGCGTCGAAGGCGTGCGGGCGTTCTTCGAGAAACGGGAGCCGGATTTCTCGGAGCGCTAGTCCCCTTTCCGGTCCTCAGTTCGCCGGGTCGCGTGGGAGCCCGGCAGCGGCCCAGGCCGCGATCGCACGGATGTCGTCGGGACCCGTGCGGCAGCACCCGCCGATCAGCCTTGCGCCCGCGGCATGCCAGCGGCGCGCCGCCGCCGCGAACGGCAGTCCGGCCGCGTCTCCCCGCCAGCATTTCGCTTCCGCGTCGTAGTGCTCGCCCGAATTGGGGTAGGCGATCAAGGGCTTCGAAGTCGCGAGCCGCATCCGCTCCAGCAAGGAAGTCATATGTTCCGGCGCGGTGCAGTTGACCCCGACCGCCGCCACCCGGGGGTGGTCGTTCAAGGCGGCCACCGCGGCCTCGATCGCCTGGCCTTCGCAGGTGTGCCCACCGTCCCGGCAGGAAAAACTGATCCAGGCGGTGAGCTGCGGATATTCGTCCAGCAGATCCGCGAGCACGAGCGCTTCGCGCGCACTCGGAATCGTCTCGCAGGCCAGCAGATCCGCGCCGCTGTCGGCCAGCGCCTCGAGCCGCGGGCGGTGGAAGGCCGCGAGCGCCGCATCGCTCAGGCCGTAGTTACCCCGGTATTCCTCGCCATGCCCGAGCATCGCGCCGTAGGGTCCGACCGAGGCCGCGATCAGGGGCCGCGACCGGCCGGCGCGCGCCCGACCGTCGTCCCAATACTCGTCCCGGGCCTCGCGGGCGAGGCCGACGGCGCCTCGCATCAGGCGGCGCGCGGCCGCGGCATCGATGCCGCGCGCGGCGAAGGCTTCGAACGTGGCCTGGTAGGTGGCGGTCGTCGCCACATCGGCGCCCGCCAGAAAATAATCGAGATGCACCGCGCGGATCAGGTCCGGCGCCTCGATCAGAAGCTTCGCCGACCACAACGGGTCCTTGAGGTTCGCACCGCGCCTTTCGAGTTCCGTCGCGAGCGCCCCGTCTAGAATCACGAGCGGCCGGTCGGCGAGCAAGGCGGCGAGGGGATCTTGCATCAGGTTGGCCCGGGGTCGTCGAAGAGGCGATGATATCCTGACGCGACACCATGCGAACATTCTCCCGCCCGAACCCGGCGCGTCCGGCGCTCGCATCCATCGCGGTCCTGTTGGTCGCGATGGTCAGCATTCAAGTCGGCTCGGCGCTCGCGAAGTCGCTGCTGCCCGCGGTCGGCGCGGCGGGGGCCGCCGCGTTGCGCCTCGCGATCGCGACGCTGTTGTTGCTGGTGTCGTCGCGTCCCTGGCGCTCGCCCCCCGGGCGCCGGGCGCTGCCGGCGATCATCGGATATGGATTCGCGATGGGCGGAATGAACATGCTGTTCTACGCCGCCTTGCAGCGCATTCCGCTGGGAATTGCGGTGGCCCTGGAGTTCACCGGACCCTTCGCGGTCGCGGTCGGCGCCACGCGGCGCGCCGTCGATTTTCTCTGGTGTGCCTGCGCGGTTGCCGGGTTGTGGATGCTGTTGCCGTTGCACGTCGCGATCGGCGCCCTCGATCCCGTCGGGATCGGCTACGCGCTTGCCGCGGGCGCCTGCTGGGCGCTCTATATCCTGTTCGGCCGGCGCGCCGGCCAGCTGCACCGGGAAGGGGTTGCGTTCTTCGGGATGCTGGCCGGATCGGTCTTGATCGTGCCGATCGGCGTCGCGACCGCCGGGATGCGTCTGTGGGCGCCGGCGCTGTGGCCAGCCGCGTTCGGCGTCGCGATACTGTCGAGCGCGTTGCCGTATTCCCTCGAGATGTTCGCGCTGACCCGGTTGCCGGCGCGCAGCTTCGGCGTGCTGATGAGCGGGGAACCGGCGGTCGCGGCGCTGTCGGGATACTGCTTCCTCGGCGAGCGTCTGTCGCCGCTGCAGTGGTTCGCGATTCTCTGCATCATGGCCGCGACCGGCGGCAGCGCCGCGACCGGCGCCAGCGCGCCGGTCAGCGGCTGAGCAACGCGTCCTTCAGGTCCGCCTGGACGGGGTGCGGGCCCAGCCACACCTGCATCAGCGCCCGTTGGAATTCGCGGCCCGGGATCGGACCACCCTGAGGCCGGCCGTTGCGGCCGACCCGGGTGCTGCCGTCCGGCAGAAAGTCGATCGTCAGCACGTCGCCCGTGTCGGCGCCGCCGATCGCCGCCATGATCGCCGCGAGCGCATCGCTTTGCGGGCGGACGCGCGCGAGCTCGGTCGGTGTCGAATTGTGCTCGAGGCCCTCGCGCAGCGCATCGATCAGCTGGTTCGCCGAGAGATGGCGCATCAGCGTCATCGACAGGCGCTTCGGTCCGGTGTCCGCGAGCACGGCGGCGGCTCGGTGGCTGCGGGCCTGGAGGTAGAGCGCGGCGACGTAGACGTTGAAGAAATATTTCGTCCGCTTGCCCGCACCGTTCAGGACCAGCGTCGTGCCGTCTAGCGGGACCGAGTCGGCGACGCCGACGCCGTCGACGGTGGCCGCGTGCGCGGTCGCGGCCACCGCGAAGGTCAACAAGAGCCCGGTGAGGAAATGCTTCATGGCATCGCTCCTTTGGCAAAGGTGACCGCGAGGTACAAGACGCCGGCGCCGGCGAGCGTCGTCGCGGTGGTCAGAAACTTCGGATGGGCGTGATAGCTCTCCGGAATCAAATCGCTTGCGCCGAGATACAGGAAAAATCCGCCGAACAGCGCTAGCACGGTGCCGAAAAGTCCCGAAGGCAACGCGTAGAAGAAGGTCGAGACGATGCCGAGCGCGGGTGCGGCCGCATCCGCCGCCAGCCAGGCGAGCGCGCGTCCGCGCTCGCCGCGGTTCTTGAGCACGATGTTCATCGTGTTGATGCCGTCGGAGAAATCGTGAGACAACACGGCAATCGCGACCACCACGCCGACGGCATGGGAGGCTTGAAAGGCGAGGCCGATCGCGACCCCGTCGAGCGCGCTGTGCACGCACAGGATCACCGCGCCGAGCGAGCCGCGTTCGCCGTCGTGGGCCTCGATGGCCGAGTGCGCCTGTGCGGCGCCGTGGAACAACAACATCCGGTCGAGCACCAGGTAGGTCAAGAAGCCGAGGGCCGACCAGGCGGTGATCGCCGCGGGTCCGTGGCCCGGCGCGCCGAACGCGAGCGATTCGGGGATGAGGTCGAAGAAGGCCACGCCGATGACCGCGCCGGCGCTGAAACCGAGGATCAGGTGCAATTTGTCGTGCAGCCGGAAGGCGAGCAGTCCTCCGCTCATGGTGCTGATGAAGGCGGCGCAGGCGATGGCGAGGAGCAGCACGGTTGGACAGTTCCCATTGAGTCGTAGCCGCCGATCGGCCCGCGGTCATTGTATGCGGATTCCGATTGGCGCAAATGATATGGTGGGGTACACTATCCGGCATGAGCCACGTACTGCGCGACAAACAAAAACTGCTGAACCGCGTGCGCCGGATCCGCGGCCAGATCGAGGCGATCGAACGGGCGCTCGAGACCGAGGCCAGTTGTGCCGATGTGATGCAACAGCTGACCAGCTGCCGGGGCGCGCTCAACGGGCTGATCGGCGTCGTCGTGGAAGATCACGTCCGCACGCATTTCGGCGACACGCCGGATTCCGCCGAGGCGACCGAACACCTATTGGAAGTCGTCCACAGTTATTTCAAATGAAAGCGACGACCAACATGAGGATCTGCCGATGACCGAGTCCCCCGATACGCACGATCATGTGTTCCTCGGTCGCGGCCACGAAGCCAACGAGCGCAAGACCTGGGCCGTGATCGCGCTGTGCACGGTGATGATGGCCGTCGAGATCATTGGTGGCCACGTGTTCGGGTCGCTCGCGTTGGTGGCCGACGGACTTCACATGTCGACGCACGCCGGCGCGATGTTGATCGCGGCGCTCGCCTACACCTACGCGAGGCGGCACGCCGCCGACCCGCGATTCGTGTTCGGCACCGGGAAGCTCGGGGATTTGGCGGGGTTCACCAGTGCGGTCGTGCTCGCGCTGATCGCCGTGCTGATCGCCTATGAGGCGATCCAGCGCTTCCTCGCGCCGGTGGTGATCGAATTCCGGGTCGCGATTCCGATCGCCTTCGTCGGGCTCGCGGTCAATGTGGTGAGCGCCTGGCTGTTGAGCGGACACGACCACGGTCATGACCATGACCATGACCATGACCATCATCACGCGCATGAGCCCGCGGCACACGAGCACGACGGATCATTGCACCGTGACAATAATATCCGCTCGGCCTACGTGCATGTGCTCGCCGATGCGGCCGTCTCCGTGCTCGCGATCGTGGGCCTCCTGCTCGCGCGCAGTTTCGGCTGGATATGGATGGATCCGGCGGCGGGCCTGGTCGGCGCCGCGGTGATCCTCAGCTGGTCGTATCGGCTGCTGCACGATACCGGCGCCATTTTGCTCGATATGAACCCGGATCGGGCGCTCACCGCGCGCCTTCGCGATGCGATCGAGGGGCACGGTGACCGGCTGACCGACCTTCACCTGTGGCGCCTCGGCCCCGGGCATCTCGGGGCGGTCCTCGCCGTCGTCACGACCGGGGATCGCGACACGGCGTATTATCGCGCACTTCTGCGCCGCTTCGAAGCGCTCTCCCACGTGACCGTCGAGGTGCGTCGGGCGCAGTGACGTCCACCAGAACTCAGCCGGGAGGCATCGTGAGCAAGGATCTGTACCACAAGACGAAAGTCGGCGAGCGGGTGTTGAAGCCGGAGACTCTGATGATGGGCTACGGCTACGACCCGAGCCTGTCGGAAGGGGCGCTCAAGCCGCCGATCTTTCTCACCTCCACGTTCGCGTTCAAAACGGCGCAGGACGGCAAGGATTTCTTCGATTACACCGCCGGGCGGCGCGAACTGCCGGAAGGCAAAACCTCGGGACTCGTGTATTCGCGCTTCAACAACCCGAACCTCGAGGTGCTGGAGGATCGCCTCGCGCTGTGGGAGGGCGGGGAGGTCGCGGCGGTGTTCTCGAGCGGGATGGCCGCGATCTCGACGACCCTGTGGGCCTACATCCGTCCGGGCGATGTGGTGCTGATCAGCCAGCCGCTGTACGGCGGAACCGAGACCTTGATCGAGAAAACTCTGTCGCTGTTCGGCGTGCGGGCGGTCGAGTTCGCGGACGGGCAGGATCGACCGTGTCTCGCCGCGGCGGCCGATCGGGCGCTGGAACTCGCGCGACAGCACGGCGGACGCGTGAGTCTCGTGCTAACCGAAACGCCGGCCAATCCGACCAACGGCCTGGTCGACCTGGCTCTCGTGCGCGAGATCTCCGAATCGATCGGCGCACGCCAGGCGGGCGGGCGGCCGCCGGTCGCCGTCGACAACACGTTTCTCGGTCCGGTGTTTCAGCAACCCCTGGCGCATGGCGCCGACATCGTGATGTATTCGCTCACCAAGTACGTCGGCGGGCATTCGGACCTGGTCGCGGGCGGCGTCGTCGGGTCGCGGGCGATGGCCGGGCCGGTGAAGAAGCTGCGCGGCGCGCTGGGCACGCAGCTCGATCCGAACAGCGCGTGGATGATCACGCGTTCGATGGAGACGATGTCGCTCAGGATGCACCGGGCCGCGGAGAATGCCGCGCGGGTGGCCGGCTTCCTCGCCGGTCACGACAAGGTCGCCGCGGTCAACTATCTCGGGTTTCTGCGCGCCGGAACGCCGGCCGAGGCGGTGTTCCGCCGCCAGTGCAAGAGCGCGGGCTCGACCTTCGGTTTCTCGATCCGGGGCGGGGAGGCCGAGGCGTTCCGGATGCTCGATGCGCTGCAGGTCATCAAGCTCGCGGTCAGCCTGGGCGGCACGGAGACTCTGATGTCCCACCCGGCGAGCACGACGCACTCCGGCGTGCCGAAGCCGACCCGGGACCGGCTCGGCATCACCGATTCACTGATCCGGATCTCGGTCGGCATCGAGGATGCCGATGATTTGATCGCCGACCTCGCTGCTGCGCTCGCACAAGTCTGATTGCGAGCGTCCGGCGGAACTATTTCACATTGGAAACCGGTTCCAGGCTGCTGATTTTCCGCAATTTGAGAGAGACCCGGCAGATTGCCCAAAAACTTGAGCACGTTCTGGGGGAACTGAGAGAACCATCACAACGCATTAAGGGATACTCGCAAGAATGTGCGCCGGCCCGGTGGTTTGCCGGAGTCAGGTCAGCGATGTTTTTCAATTTAGGAGTATTCATGCGTAAGTTCCTCACAGCGGCCTTGACCGCCGGCGCCCTGTCCGCCGGTGCGGCCCAAGCCGCCACGACCACGACCACGTTCGCAGTGACCGCGACGGTGCAAGCGACCTGCTCCGCGACGGCCAATCCCCTCGGTTTCGGCACCTACACCCCGGGTGGCGGTACGCTCACCGCGAATACCGCGATCAGCGTCAAGTGCACGAAGGGCACGGGCTTCACGGTGGCGCTGAACGGCGGTTCGACCACCGGCGGCACGGTCGCGCAGCGCTTGATGGCTAACGGCGCCAACACTCTGCAGTACAACCTCTACACCACCGCCGCCCTCGGCACGGTGTTCGGTGACGGCACCGCGGGTTCCGCGACGATGGCGGGAACCGGCGCGGGTGTGGCGACGGCACAGACGGTCACGGTGTTCGGTCAGCTGCCCGACAACGCGACCAACCAGGCCGCGGTGGCGAGCACGACGCCGTACAGCGATCTGATCACCGTGACGATCAGCTATTGAGCTCGACTTGAAATTGCGATTGTCGCCAATGTGGATGCGCCGGCTCGCGCCGGTGATGGCGCTCGCGGCGGCCCAGGGGGCCGCCGCGAGCACATTCAACATCTCCCCGATCCGGGTCGACCTGGACGGCCTGCATCGCATGGGCGTGATGACCTTGTCGAACGTCGACGCCGCTCCGGTGGTCGTGGAGATGCGCGTGGTCAAGTGGTCCCAGCGGGACGGCGAGGACCGGCTCGAGGACACGCGCGACCTGTTGGCGACGCCGCCGGTGCTGCAGATCCCCGCGCACGGCGAACAAATCCTGCGCGTCGCGCTGCGCCGCGTCGCCGATCCGGAGCTCGAGCTCAGCTACCGGGTCATTTTTCAGGAGGTGCCGCAGGCGGCGCCCAAGAACTTCACCGGCCTCCGGATCGCGCTGCGCTTGAGCGTGCCGGTCTTCGTCGCGCCCTTGCACGGCCATGCGGCGGCCAGGATCGCCTGGAGCGCGCACTGGCTCGCCAACGGCGAACTCGAAACGGCCGCGACCAACAGCGGCACGGCGCACTTGCAGATCACCGATTTCGACGTGACCGTCGGCAGCACGCCGACTCCGCTCAAGGCGATCACGTCGAAGTACGTCTTGCCGGGCAGCCGCGTCGTGTGGGACTTGAAGGCGCCCGCGGGCCTGGACCGGCACGCGGCGATCAAGATTCACGGCCATAGCGACCAAGGCGACATTACGGCCGACGTTGCGATCAGCGGCTCGTAAACTTAGGGCCGTTGGGACGAGCGCGTGCGGTTTATACCCCTGACTCCGCGCGCCGGCACGACATATTCTGGCGTATTGATCGCGGCACTATTGCTCGCGCCCTGGAGTCTCGGCGCTGCCGCGACTACGACTACGACTGCGACCGCCGGCGCCCCGGTCGTGGCCGCCGGCGGCGAGATGCCCCTGCACGAAGCCGTGCTCGAGGTGGCCGTGAGCCACGGCGGTCCGGGTCACATGATGATCGTGTTGCGCGGCGCGGGCGGCCAATTGTTGCTCGAGGCCAGGGACTTTCAGAGATTGCGTCTGCGGGTGCCGGTGACGCCGCCCACCCTCCATGACGGAAGGCGCTATTTTTCGCCCGCGGCGATTCCCGGCACGACCGTTTCGATCGATGAGTCGCGGCAGCGCGCGCTGATCAGCGTGCCCGCGGCCGAGCTCGACACGACACGCCTCAGCGCGCCCGTCGGTGCGCGCCCGACCATCACGCCGGCGTCGCCCGGCGCCTTTTTGAACTACCAAGTATATTCCCAGCACGTCACCGGCGAGACCACCGGCGGCGTGTACGGCGAGCTCGGCTTGTTCGCCGGCGCCGGCGTGCTCACCAACAGCGAGGCCGGTCGCGCGGCCGCCGGCCAGGGCAGCCTCGTGCGTCTCGACACGACCTATACCCGCGACTTCCCCGGGCGGCTCGAGACACTGAACGTCGGCGATGCCATCAGCGACGCCGGCGCCTGGGGTTATGCGGTGCGCTACGCGGGCGTCCGCTGGAGCCGCAATTTCGGGCTGCGCCCGGACTTGTTGACGACGCCGCTGTTGACGACCGGAGGCACCGCGACCGTGCCGTCGACGGTCGACGTCTTCGTCAACAATCAACTGGTCACGAGCAGCCAGCTGCCCGCGGGCCCGTTCGTGATCGACCGGCTGCCGACGGTGTCCGGCAGCGGCGACGTGAGCGTCGTGGTGCGCGACGCGCTCGGCCGCGAACAGGTGCTCACGCAGTCGTTCTATTCGAGCCCGAGCCTGCTCGCGCCGGGCTTGAGCCAGTATTCGTTCAATTTGGGCAGTGTGCGCGAGGACTACGCGCTCGCGAGCACCCGCTATGGCACCATGATTGCCGAAGGCAGCTATCGGCGCGGGATCCGGCGCAATTTCACGCTCGAGGGCCATGCCGAGTATCAGCGCGGCGGCGCGCACGCCGCGGGCTTCGACGCCGCGATCGGCATCGGTGATCTCGGTCTCGTGACGCTGCAGGCGGCCGGCGGCGGCGATGCGTCCGGTTCCGGCTGGCTGCGCGGCGCGGGCTTCGAGCGCAACGGGTCGCGCCTGAGCTTCCTGGTGAGCGATGCCTGGTACGGGCGCGATTTTGCGCAGGTCGGCGAGCCGCAGGATCCGGCGCTGCGGCTGCGCGAGCGTCGATTGGGCCAGGTGGGCCTCGCGATGGGCCGATTCGGGTCCTTGTCGCTCGCGTACGTGCGCCAGGCCTATCGCGGCACGCAGTCGGCCCAGACCTTGAGCCTGACGCACTCGCGCAGCCTCGGCCCCGACGGCTCGTTGAATCTCACCGTGACGCGCCTGCTCGGCGCGCAGCCTTCGACCAGCGTATACCTGTTCTACGTGCTGCCGTTCGGCCACCGTCGCGCGGCCACCGCAACCTTCGTGGGCGGCCGCGGCACCGGTGCGCCGGCGAACGAGGCGATCGCGACGATGACCGAAAGCCCGCCGGTCGGACCCGGGATGGGCTACCGGTTGAGCGCCTCATCGGCCGGAAACTACGATGCGGACTGGCGCCGGCAATACGCGGCCGCGGACGTCGAACTCGAGACCGCCCGCAACAGCGGCGTAACGGGCAGCAGCGCGTATTTCAGCGGGTCCCTGACCTTCCTCGATCACCGGCTGAATGCGACTCGACAGATCGACGGCAGCTTCGCGATGGTGGACCTGGGTGGTCTTGCCAACGTGCCGATCTACGTCGAGAACCAGCTGACGACTCACACCGACTCGTCGGGCAAGGCGATCCTATATAATTTGCGTCCCTATGAAGCCAATCGCATCAGCGTCGATCCGGCCGACCTGCCGCTCGACACGACGATCGGATCCGCGAGCGCGATCGTCGCGCCCCCGTACCGCAGCGGCATCGTCGTGCGATTTCCGATCGAGCGAACGCGCGGCGCGACCATGCACCTGGTGACCCCGGACGGCAAGCCGGTGCCGCCCGGCGCGATCGTCGACTTCAAGGGAAGCGCATTCCCGGTCGTGCTCGACGGCCTGGTGTACGTGACCGGCTACGACCATGGACTGGGCGCGACGGTGACCTGGCCGGGCGGTGGCTGCCGCTTCCGCGTGCCGCCGCCGCTGGGCGACGATCCGCTGCCGGATCTCGGCACGATCCCCTGCCGCCCGAGTCCGCCTCAGCGGGTGCTGCAATGAGGCGCGCCGCGAGGGGCTTTTGGTTCGCGCTCGGTTTGGGCCTCTTCGGCGCCGGGGTGCGCCAGGCCGCGGCGCTCACCGTCAATTGCACGGTGACCGCCGGCAGCATCAATTTCGGCATCTACAACCCGCTGGCGGGTGTCGGCGACGCCTCGACGGGGGCGCTGCGGGTGGTGTGCACCGGCAACGGCGGCGGCTCGACCAACGTCACGGTCGGCGTCAGCCTGACCGCCGGATCGAGCGGCAACTACGCGACGCGCACGATGCAATCGGGCGCGAACAAGCTGGCGTACAACATCTATTGGGACCCGCAGCACACCGTCGTGATGGGCGACGGCACCGGCGGATCGTATTCCGGCACCGCGGGTCCGATCACGATCATCAACGGCCGCAGCATCCAGGCGACCGGCACCATGTACGGATTCGTGCCGTCGGGCCAGGACGTGGGTGCCGGCAGCTACATCGACATCATCACCGTGACGGTCACCTACTAGATCGATCTATTCGATCATCAGGTTCACTCACACAGGCCGGATGGGAAGGGGATTTTCCGGACCGCCGTGAATCCCTCCCTGGAGGCTGCGAGAAAAACATCCTGTTTTTCACGCTCCGGAAAATCCCCTTCCCATCCGGCCCCATACGAGCGGCCTTCTTGCGCACGCTTGGTTCTCGCTAGATCGACGAGAGCGGCCGCACCGCGAGCCGCAGCGGCCAGGGATAGTCGCCGGCGGCGAGGCCGGGGGCGAGCACGAAGCGGATGCCGAGCGACAGGCTCACGTCGTGCGGCCGGGGCCAGCGCTGCACGATCGTGCCGCCGTCCGGGCCCAGGGAGACGGCCCCGTCCAGGCCGCTGATCACGATGGACGCGGCGAGCGGTTCCAGCGGCGTCACGTCGATCGCGAAGCCGCTCGGACTGTTGCACCGGATCACGAGCGCGACCGGCGTCGCGACGTCGAGGTAGCCGCGGCGCAGGTCGCGCGGCGTGACGCGCAAGTCCGCCGGCTGCGACTCCTGTTCCACCCAGGCGACCGCGCGCACCGTTGCGCTGACGCCGAAGCGCGTGCCGGCGGCATTCGTGCCGCCCGCGACGAATGCGCCGAGCGCGGCGATCAGCGCGATGCGCGGCGCGTGTCTGCCGAATTTGCCGGCCATCGTGGGCATGAATGCCGCCGCTCCTGCCTGGGGATAGTGAAACTAGCGGCCGTTCGCGGGCGGACTTTAGCGATTTTATCGATTGACCCCCCGGGTGGCCGCCGCGCTAAATGGATCGGAACAGGGGAGAGTGCCGACAATCATGCCGAAATGGTGCTGGGTCTTCTTTTGCCTCGCCGCCGCGCAGGCGGCCGCGGCGAACGGGTCGGACTTCTCGCCGGTGGTCGTCACCGCCACCCGGATCGCCGAGTCCAGCTTCAACCTGCCGGTCGCGATCGACGTGGTCGGCCGCGACCAGATCCAGGACGGACAGGCGCGCGTGAATTTGTCCGAATCGCTGCTCGCGGTGCCGGGCATCTCGGTGCAGAGCCGGCAGAACTACGCTCAGGACCTGCAGGTTTCGGTGCGCGGATTCGGGGCGCGCTCGAGCTTCGGCGTGCGCGGCGTGCGCCTGTACTCGGACGGCATTCCGGCGACGATGCCGGACGGCCAGGGACAGGTCTCCCATTTCGATCTCGGCTCGGCGGGGCGCATCGAGGTCATGCGCGGTCCGTTCTCCGCTCTGTACGGCAACTCATCCGGCGGGGTGATCTCGGTGTTCACCGAGGACGGCCCTCCCGGGATGTCGATCGGCACCAGCGCCGAAATCGGCAGCTTCGCGACCGGGCGCTACGGACTGAAGGCCGAGGGTGATCGCGGCGCGGTGAATTATGTCGTCGACGCGGCCCACTTCCAGACCGCCGGCTATCGCGACCATAGCCGTGCCGAGCGCAATTACTTCAATTCCAAGCTGCGTTTAGGCTTGGGCGCCGCGACCAAGTTGACGTTGGTCGCGAACGCGCTGGCGACGCCCTTCGTCCAGGACCCGCTCGGCCTTACCCGCGCGCAGCTTGCCGCCGACCCCACCCAGGCGGGCTCGCTCGCGCTCGCGTACAACACGCGCAAGAAGCTGAGTCAGGAGCAATTCGGCGCCATCTTGGACAGCGCGCTCGGCGCCGCGGACGACCTGACAGCGACGGTGTATGCGGGACACCGGGCGACGACGCAGTTTCAAGCGATCCCGACGACCTCGCAGGCGGTCGCGACGAGTCCCGGCGGCGTCATCGACCTCGGCCGTAATTATTGGGGCGGCGACGTGCACCTGCGGGATCATCGCGAGATCGCCGGCATGCCGCTGTCGGTGACGGCGGGCCTGAGCTATGACGATCTGGAGGAGGCGCGCCGCGGCTACCTCAATTTCATCGGCAGCGTCGTCGGCGTCGAAGGCGCGTTGCGCCGCGATCAAGCGAATCATGTGTACGACTTCGACCAATATCTCCAGGCCGAGTGGGATCCGGGCGCCCACTGGCGCATTCTCGCCGGCGCGCGTCACAGCGTCGTCGATGTGACTTCGCACGATCACCTGGCGCTGCCCGGCGCGGCGCCGACCGGCGTGCGCTACTCGGCGACCAATCCGGTCGCGGGTGTCACCTACAAGGCATCGCCGATCGTCAATGTCTACGCCGCTTACGGCAAAGGCTTCGAGACGCCGACTTTGGACGAAATCGCCTATCGCTCCACCAACGGCACGATTCCCGGCCTGAACCTCAGCCTGGTGCCGGCGCGCAGCCAGAATGTCGAGGCCGGCGTGAAGGTCGGCACGCCGCGGTTGCGGGCCGACTTGGACGCGTTTTATGTCAAAACGAGCGATGAACTCGCGGTGCTCGCGAGCGCCGGCGGCCGCTCGGTCTATCAAAATATCGGCAGCACCCGGCGCCGCGGGGCGGAACTCGCCGTCGACGCCGCCTGGAATGGAGGTTTCAGCGGCCGTGTCGCCTATACCTATATCCGCGCCGTCGTGGCCCAGTCGTACAACACCTGTACCGGTCTGCCGTGCAAGCCCGCGGTGGTCGTGGCGGGCAGCTATCTGCCGGCGGTGCCGATGAATGCGTTCTACGCCGGCTTGACCTGGCGCTACGCGCCGGCCGGGTTTTCGGTGACCGCGGAGACCGAGAGCCGCGCGCGGATTTATGTCAATGACCGCAACACGGACGCCGCCGCCGGATACTGGATCGCCAACGTCCGCTTCGGCCTCAAGCAGTCAACCCGGCGATGGCGCTTCTCGGAGTACCTACGGGTAGACAATGTCGCAGGCCGTGCGTATGTCGGCTCCGTGGTCGTCGGCGAGTCCAATGGCAAATACTTCGAACCCGCGCCGGGCCGCACGGAAATGGTGATGTTCAACGCAGCATGGCGCGAGGATTAATTTACGTCCACGCCGTATCGGCGCTCCCGCCCGCGGCCGTAAGCTGAACTTGCAACGGGCTTTTTCGGTCTCATTTGTTGGAGAGCGAATGAGGCGAAACGGATGGCAAGGAGTACGGCAGTCATGAACAGCAAGATCGGTCGCTTGGTGCTCGGCTTCGGTGCGGTGGGGCTGATGCTCGCCGGCGCGGCATTCGCCGACGGCCATCGTGACGGCGGTCATTTCGAGGGCGGCCATGGCGGCGGCGGTGGACGAGAGGCCGCGCCGGCGCATTTCGCCGGTCCCGCGCATTATGCCGCGCCGGCCGCGCGCTTCCAGGCGCCCGCGCGGGCGCAGATTCAGCCGCATTATCAGGGTGGCTCGCGTTACGCGCAGCCCGCGTACCGCGGCTTCGCGCCTCAGGAGCGAGTCGCACCGGTTCAACATTTCGCCAACGCCGACCATGGCCATTGGGGTGGCGATCGGGGCTGGCGCGGCGGGGACGGGGACCGCCATTGGGGCGTCGGCGATCATCGCTGGGGCGACGGCGACCACGACCGTTACTGGGCCGGCACCTATTGGGGTGGCGGTTACTGGGGTGGAGGCTATTGGCCGCAGGTGTTCTACGGCGTCGACTTCGCGTGGTTCCTGCCGACGCTGCCGGGCGTTTACTCGACCTACTGGTATGACGGTATCCCGTATTACTACGCGAACGATGCCTATTACATCTGGGACCCCGGTTATGACGGTTACGTCGCCACCGATCCGCCGCCGGTTGCGAGCGCGGCCGACGCGCAGCCCGCGTCGCCGAACGACGGTGGGGCGCAGATCTTCATGTATCCGAAGAACGGTCAGAGCGCCGAACAGCAGCGCGAGGACCGCATCGCCTGCGAGCGCTGGGCCGCCGATCAAGTCGGCAATGCCGGCACGAACTCGGCTGATTACCGGCGGGCGATGACCGCCTGCGCGGAGGGCCGCGGCTACAGCGTTCGGTAGATCCGCCGACTCATTACCAGCACGACGACGCGACCGCATTGCCCGCCGTCGAGGCGGTGCGGTCGCCGGCGGAGTCGACGGTGAACGTTGCGCAGTCGGTGTCGTTCGCCTGATCGCCGATCGCCGTCGCGGTGATGCTGTAGCTCGCCGGAGCGCCGGCGGGGGCGGTCGACGTCGGTGCGGTGGCGCCCGTGACCTGGGGCTGGGCGATCTGATAGAAGCCGCTTCCCACCGTGATCGGCCACGCGGCCGAGCCGTAGCCCAAGGCCGAAGCCGCGCTCGAATAGGTGTTCGCCGTCGTGAAATAACGCTCCTCGAGGCTCGCGAGATCCAGCAGCGCGCTCTTCGCGTCGGTGCGCCGTCCCTTGCGCACGAACGAGGAGTAGGCGGGGATCGCGATCGCCGCGAGGATCGCGGCGATCACCATCGCGACGATCAATTCGATCAGCGTGAAGCCCCGCCGCCGGCGGGGTCCGGTCATCGCCGCATCGCGAGTCGTTGCATCGTCCATGTGTCGAGCCTCCGCCGAACCTAGATTCCGCGAGTCTAGCGCTTTTCGATCCACGTGAGCCGCGTCCCTTTGGTTCCACCCTGCGGATTGACCGCGGTGATCGCGCCGGTACCGCTGACGGTCTGGGTGATCATGTACGTGAGCTTGCCGCTGGTCACGAACGACGGGGTGCCGGTGCCGCTCAACGCGATCCCGCTGATCGCCTGGTTGTTGACGCTCAGGAAGTTGTGGTTCGCGTCACCGAAGAACGAGTTCGTGAACGCGCCGCCGGTCGCGGGGTTCAAGGCCATGGTCCAGCCGCCCGCGGGCGTCGCCGCGCAGGTCGCGAGCGATGTCGTCGGCGGGATCGTCGTGTTGACGATGAACGCGCCCGCCTGCAGGACCGGATTGAATATGACCTGTTCCCATATCGTTGGCTCATTGGTGTTGGCGGTCGTCGACAAGCCGTTCGGATCGGTCGGATTGGCGTAGCCCGTCGTGAGATTCAGGTACCAGCCGTACTGGCCGCAACCGCTGGTGTCGGCCCAGCAAATGGCGTTGGTGCTGACCGTCCGGTAGTAATAGGCGCTCGCCGGCGTCGTCGAGCTCGACGAGGCGACCAGCGTCGGATCGTAGGTCGCCGTGATCGTCTGTTGTTGCAGCGACGAGGTCCCGGACAGCGGCGATGTCGGCGCGGCGATGCCGGTTGACGTCGGCAGGCTGGCGTAATGCGCGGTGGAGGCCGTATTCCACGCCCCCATGTTCCAGTCCCAGACACCGTACAGCGCCTGCTGCGAGGTTTGATAATACGACGGCGACGTCGTGGACAGAGGCGTCTGCTGGCCGGTGCCGAACTCGACCATCACGCGGCGCGCGCCGCCCGCGGTCGCCAGCGCGACGATGACGCGCGTCGTGATCGGCTGGTTCGCCGGTGTCGTGTAGAGAGGCCCTGGTGAAACGGTCCACTGGGTCGGATCGCTGCTCGTCAGGTCGAAACGCCACACATTGCCATTCAAGTCGCCCGCGTACACATAATCGACGACATGGTCGCCGTCGAGATCGGCCGACGTGACGTAGGCGATTCCGTCGCCGGTGCCGGTCTGGCCTGCGCTGATGTAATAGAAGGTCTGCGCGCCGGTGGTCGGATTGACCGACATCACATAGATGCCCGCATCGCCGGTGACACTGCCGATGCCGTTGCCGAAGACCGCGCCCCAGGCGCCGTTGTGGAAGCGGCGAATCTGCGGGTCGCCGTAGGTATTGCCGAGATTGTTGCCGCAATTCGTCGTGTTCGGGCAGGTGAGCGTCGTGGTCGTCGTGCCGCCCGTGGTCACCGTGCTCCATTCGCCGATCACGGTGTTCGCCGCATTGGCCTCGCTGAATTTGGAGGGATCGGTGATGTCGAGCGCGTAGATCGCGGCGCCGCCGGCACCGAGACCGCCGACCAGCCAGGTGTGCCACTGGTTGGCGTAAAACAGGTCGCCGGTGCCCGGGGGGGCGTCGACGCTGAACTGGTGCGCGTACAGCGGATTCGAGTAATCACCCTCCACCGTGCTCGCGGCGTTGATCGAGTCCACCACGTATCCCGGCATGAAGGCGAGCAGTTCGTAGCCGTCGTTGGCGGCGATCGTCGTGTCGTATACGCCCGAGCTGTTGAAGGCACCGGACCGGAAGCCGTGCAGGAGTCCATCGTTCGCGCCCGCGTAGACCACGTTCGTGCGCGACTCGTATGCGGTCTTGAAGCTCGCGTAGGTCTGGGCGCCCGAGGCATTCTCGGGCATCGTCGCGGTGCCGTTGAGATTGTCCTTCCACGTTGCCGGGAACGCCGTCGAAGGCGGGCCGACCCAGGTCGGGCTGGAGTCGATGATGTCGCCCAAGACGCTCGTGCGCGTGCGATACAGACCGACGCCCTTGGAATTCTGTTCATTCGTGCGGTCGCCGCGCAGATAATTCAGCCGGTTCGCGTTGATCGGCGCGGTGTCGCCGGTGTCGAGCGCCGACTTTTCCGTCGCGGTGAGATTCGCCCACTGGAACGGGATGCCCTGGGTGCCGTCGAAGCTCAGTATCACGCGGCTGGTGGGTCCCTCGGCCGCGATCGGACCGGCGGCGCCCGTGGTTGCGCAAGTCTGGCCGGACAAGACTCCGGTCAGCACGCAGGACGCGTCCCAGTTCACGACTGGGTCGATCTGCAGCGTGGTCGATCCGGTCGGCGTGTACAGGTACTGCGACGTCAAGGAGCCGGTCCAATTGTTCGCGTTGTAGAACGCGAAGTACACCTGGGTGCCGGTCTGCACTTTGGCGGTCTGTTTCTGGTTCAGGCCGGCGGAACTTTGCGATTGGTTCTGCGGCGTCGCCTGAAAGCACATGACCTCGTGAATATCGTCCAATCCACCGGTGGATCCGGTAAAGCCGAATCGGACATCCTTCGGTATCGGCCCCGTGTTGTACTGTGTGATGTCCTGACCCGTGATGATCGGTTGGAACGCGCCGCCGTTGTAGCTGTATGCAAGACTCAGAAGTCCGGCGGGCGTGATCGTGAGGTTATAGGTGATCGGTACACCGAAGCTGGATCCGCTCGTGGCGGTGGTGCCGTAGCCGCGGTAACGGGCTGCCGTCTTGGAGATCGAATTGGACAGTTTCTTGTACGCGATATAGCCGTAGTTCGGCAACTTAGTCGAAGTCTGCACGCCGGCGGGATTGTCGCCGTAATCCCATAGGTAGCCGGTATGGCAAGCGTTATACACGGCGCTCAATCGTTGCGCGGCGGTCAGGGTGGTCGGGTAATTAGTCGGATAGACCTGCGATAAATAGCTCCATGCGGTGCTCCCGGCGCCTCGCAGGCCGACCACGTTCGGATTGAATCCGGGGCCGCTCGAGGTGTTGTCGCCGGGATTGATGAAGTTTCCGTACTCGTCAATGCCGACTGCGAGGTAACCACCGACGATACCGTCGAATCCCGTGGGAACGCTTGCCGCATTATTCGCGTCATTCGTACAGCTATAGCCCAAGCTGCCGCCGACCGAGCCGATTGCCGACGGATCGGTATATTCCAATTGGCTGGCATCCTGCAGAAAGAAGCTGATGCCGTCTGCGCCGTTGCCGTCGTACGTTTCCGTGACGAAGCTCACTTTCAGGCCGTCCTGCGCGAGCGGGAAAGAGAACTTGGAAATGATGGCGCCGCGCTGGTGCGTATTATTGTTGGTGAATCGAAGTGCGCCGCCTTGAGCCGGATTGTCGGGCAAGGTATCGCCATTTGCAGCAGTAGTGTTGCCTTTGTTGCCGCCGACCAACGCAACGCCGGCGTAATACCCGCCGGGGCCTTGCAGTGCGGTGCAGCCCGGCAACGTGCCCGGACTCCCGGTCGAACTCGGGGCTGTGCTTGCGGTCAGGCACGCGCCGTTCGAGAAATACCAGGGATTGTTGGTCGTCGTTCCCGTGAAATTCTCGGTGTAATTGGTCGTCGACGAGACGGTCTGTGCCGCCGTGCCGAGCGGCACCAGCGCGGCCAGAGTCAGTAGAAGGGCGGTTGCCGGTCGTTTCGCGTTCATCACGGGCCTCCTGCATTCTGGGTGCCGCTGCCGCTCTGCACGAGATACGTGCTCTCGACGACCGCGGTGGTGTTTGCGCTGCCGCCGAAGCCGACGGCATCGATCTTGTAGAGCTCGCCGGTCAGGCCGGTCGAGAGGCTCGGCGTGCCGAGATCCTGGATGTAGAAGATGGGGCTTTGCGACAGCGTCGTGCCGTTGGTGAGTCCGCGGTTGTCGGGCGTGTAGGTGACGCCCGCGCTCCACGGCAGGTTCGTCGGATTCACGAGCGGGTTCGTGCAGACCTGTCCCGCGGTCGACGCGACGATCGCGGTGCAGTTGGTCGCGCTGGGCGCGGTGCCGCTCTGCAGCCACCATTCGGCGTATTGCTCGGCGCTCTCGGCCGAGTGCAGCGCGAGTTCCTTGTCGCGCAGATTGCCGGCGATCTTCTCGTCGAGACCGAAGCTTCTGAACATCCCGAGCGCGAGGATCGTCACGACGATCAACAACAACAGGCTCGTGATCAGCACCATGCCGCGTTGGCGCTGCGCGGTTCCCGGTTCGTTCACGTGTTCACCCCCGCCTTGTTCATCAAATCGATCACGCGCCGGAACACGATCGTCGGGCTTGCCTGGGTCGTCTGGCCATTGCCGGTTCCATACAGCGGGTTCGTGAACGTCAACGCGACCTGGACCGAGATCACGTCCGGCCAGTAGCTGCCCGCGGCGACCTGGCTCGCGTTCAGGTAGGCGTCGATCGAGTTGTTCCCGGACGTCGAGTTCGTCTGGACCCCGTAGAGAATCGTGATGTTCGTCAGGCCGCTGACCAGCGTGAGGGTCGCCGGGGTTCCGGTGCCGACCGTCAGCGTGCATTGCAGATCTCCCGTCGCATCGAGGCTGAAGGTGTTCGTCAACGTCGTCGTCGTCGTTTGCGAGTTGCCGCTGCAGTCGATGACGTTGTCGGTGCCGTTGGTCGCGTAGCGCACCGAGATGGTGTCGCCGGTGCCGGTGCCGCTCGCGGTGCCGGTGCCATAGAGCGCCTGGCCCTGCGTGAAGCTGCCGGCCGCGGCGAATTCGCTCGACGCCGTGTTGTTCTGCGGGTCGGGGAAATACCCGGTCGTCTGTACCACGTCGGTGATCAACTGCATCGCCAGCCGCTCGTTGTCCTGGAGTTGCGACATGCCGGTTTGCACGCTGCTGGTGCGCTTCATCGCCTGGACCAGGGTCAACAGTCCGCCGATCAGGAACAGGCCGATCAACAGTGCCACGGCGAGTTCGATCAGCGTGAAGCCGCGCTGCATGGCATGTCGGGTGACGGTTTTCATGGGACCACGTAGAGAATGTAGGTGGGCGCGGCCAGCGAGTTCATGTTGCCGCTCTGTTGGGAGTTGACCGCCACGCCGTTCTCCGCCCATTGAATCTGGATTGCGCAACTGATCGCGGCGTTGGCGAGCGTCGAGCAATCGACGGTGGCGAGATAGGGCGGCAGCACGGCGGCCAAGTCCGCGGCCCAGGCATTGACGTCGTGGATCGCGATGTTGCCCGGTGTGCAGGCCGTGGTTCCGGTGGTCGTGCAGGCCTGGGTGCCCTGCAGGTTCGTGTCCGAGATCGACGTCGTGATTCCGGGGCCGCCGCTGACCGTGAAGCTCGCCGGCGCGTTGCCGGCCCAGTAGGCCCGGTCGGCGTGCATCATCGCCGCGAGGCTCGCGGCCTCGATCGCGGCGAGCGAGCGGGTGCCGGCGACGTTGGTGCTCGCGATGCCGAGTGAGGTCATTTTCGCGAGACCGAGCAGGCCGATCGACATGACGATCAGCGCGACCAGGACCTCGATCAGGCTGAAGCCGGCGGCAGCGGCGCGGCGCGAAGCGCGTGGATTCGGGGTGTTCATGTGCAGGTGCTCGTCGTGCTGCCCGGGGCCGATTGGCCGGCGCGCTGCACGCTCAACATGCCGACCGGCGTGATCGTGAGACACCGCGTCCATTCGGAGACGTTGTTCGGCGCGTGCAGCGTGATCGTCACGTTGTTGGTCGTGCCGGTGGAAGCGAATCCCTGGCGATTGAACGTCGCCCAGCCGAAACTGTTGTTGGCGACGAACGTGTCCGGGGAGAACGCCGGTTGAATGCGCAGCACGGGTTCCCCGTTGTTGACGACGTGGTTGGCGAGCCCCGTCTGGCTCGAATCGCCGAACACGATCCAGCCGTGGTTCCAATTGACGTCGCCGGTTGCGCAGGAGGAGCCGTCGGTCGACACGCAGACCGTGACCGGTTCGCCTTCCTTGATCGCTTCGGTGCGCGCGTATTGCATGTCGCCGAGCAGCGAATTCACTTCGGTTGCGACCCGATTCGAAGACGTCACGTATTGAAAGGAGGGGACGCCGATCGCGGCGAGTATGCCGACGATCAGCATGACGATCATCAGCTCGAACAGTGTGAATCCGCGGGACGTTTTCATCGGTGGTTCCATCTCCCTGCGCAGGATCCTAACGACCGAACCTTGCTCGAAACTGACGGCGGCCCACGGGACCGGCCGGAATGTGACGTGGTTCTCACGGCGCGCGCGCCGCGAACAGCACCGACACCCGGGTGCCGCGCCCGCCGGTACCCGGGTCGATCCGCAGCACGGCGTCGTGCAGCTTGGCGATCTCCTCGACGATCGCAAGCCCGAGTCCGCTGCCCTGTCCCGGGGAATCCGGCAGCCGGTAGTGGCGCTGGCGCACCCGTTGCCGCTCGGCTTCCGGGATGCCGGGTCCGGTGTCTTCGACCGCGACGTAAGGCCGGCCGCCCTCGACGCCCGTGCTCACCGTGATGCGCCCGGCGGCGGGCGTGTAGCGCAGGGCATTGTCGACCAGGTTGTGCATCAGATCCTCGATCAGCGACGCATCGCCGTCGATGCGCGCCGGGGCGAGCTCCGCGCCGAGATCGAGGCCGCCCTGGAGCGCGCGATCGAAGTGGCGGGCGACGATGTCGCCCGCGAGCGCCGCGAGGTCCAGGGGCTCGCGCCGCAACGCGACGTTCACTGCGGGGTCGGCACGGGCGAGCGACAGGAGCTGGTTCGCCGCATGGGAGAGCTGGCGGATGCCCTGCTGCAGCGTGGTCAGCCGCGCACGCACGGGTTGCGCCGCCGGCTCGTCGACCAGCAGGTCCAACTGCGCCAGCATGCCGGCGATCGGCGTGCGCAGCTGGTGCGCGGTGTTGGCGACGAACTGCTGCTGTGACTGGATCGACCCGCGTAACAAGGCGAACAGCCGGTTGAGCGCGGCGGCGAGCGGCGCGAGTTCGCTCGGCACCGAGGCTTCCGCGATCGGGCGCAAATCCGCGGGGGAGCGCTCGGCAAGCTCGTCGCGAAGCCTGCGGATCGGCCGCATCCCGAGCCGGATGCCGACCCACACGAGCACCAGCGTCACATCGAGCTGCAGAAAGTCCCACAGCAGCCCGCTCATGAACCCGAAGCGCGCCGCGGGCCCCGCATCGCCGAGGTCCAGCGCAACCGAGATCACGAGCGGCCCGCGTTCGGTCGCCGCGCGATAGGTGAGCATGCGCAGGTCGCCGCCGTCGACCCGCGCGGTCGAATACACCGCATTCGCCTCGTCGGCGATCGCAACCCGCGGCAGGCCGGGGTCCCCCGCGATCAGGCGGCCATCGGTGCCGCGCACCGCGAACCGGAACGCGGCCGCCGGCGCATCGACGGTGATGCGGCCGCGATCGACCCGCAGACGCGCCGCGAGCGTCGCCGCCTCGACCCGCAGGTGTTGGTCGGTGCTCGCGACCTGCGGCGCGACCACGCCCCAGTAGCGCGCGAGCGCGCCGCACAGCGCGAGCAGCGTCAAGGGCATCGCGAGCCAGAACACGAGCCGCCGGCTGATCGAGGTGTTCACGGCGATTTCGGCTCCTCGAGCCGGTACCCCAGGCCGCGCAGGCCGCGGATCACCGCGGCGTCGCCCAACTTGCCGCGCAGCCGTGAGATATGGACTTCGAGCGCGTTCGCCGACAGGTCCTGGTCGGGCTGGGCGAGCGCCTGCAGCAGCCGCTCCTTCGAAACCAGGAGTCCCGCGCGCTTGACCAGGCATTCGAGCAACAGCCACTCGCGCGCGGTCAGCTCCACATCGGCGCCGTCGATGCGCAGACGCCGGCCGCCGAGGTCGACGTCGATGCGCTGCATCTTGATCGTGCCGCCCTGCATGCCGCCCGCGCGGCGCAGCAGCGCCCGGCAACGCGCCGCGAGTTCGGCGGGCTCGAAGGGTTTGCCGAGGAAGTCGTCCGCGCCGAGGTCCAGGGCCTTGACCCGGTCGGCGAGCGTGCAACGCGCGGTCAGCACGAGCGCGGGCAGCGTTTTGCCGGCGCCACGCAGGCGCCGCAGCAGCGTCAGGCCGTCGCTGCCGGGAAGGCCGACGTCGACGACCGCCAGATCGTAATCGGCGGCGGCGAGCGCCGCGAGCGCGGCCTCGGCGCTCCTCGCGCGGGTGGAGGTCCAGTTCTCGGCCGCGAGCACCCGGGCGACCGCGTCGGCGACGATATCGTCGTCCTCGACGATCAGGAGCCGCATGGCGGGCCGTCATCCGCGGCCGGCTCGTCGGCGGCGAATGCCCCGCGCCGTGGCGGATTCAGGGCCCGCAATTTGTTCTCGTAGATCTTGGCGAATGTCTCCACGAACCAGTGCGGCAGCCCCTCCGCCGGGCGCTGCGACAGGCCGGCAAACAGCTCGGCGTACAAATCCCAGTACCTGCCCTTGCTTTGCCCGCCAAACACGCCTTTCTTCGCGCCGCGCTCGAAGCGCTCCTCGAGATCCTTCGGATCGAAGCGGGCGAGAAATTCATCGAGCGCCGCGCGCATGGCCGCGAGCGTCGCCGCGGGTTCGGCCCGCAGTTCGCGGAATTTCTCGCGCATCGACTCGACCGACCCGGAGCGCTTCGACATCGTGGTGAGCAGTCGCAACAAGGTTTCATCGACGCCCTGGTCGAATTTCACGCCCGGCCCGACGTCGGTCGCGGCGGCAACGGGGATGCGCAGGCGGTTGCGGAAATCGTTGCGACCCTGGCTCAACTCCATCAATCCGAGCACCGACTCGCGCAGCAACTGGCCCGCGAGCTGCAGCGCCGCGGCGCGCGCATCCGGGTTCAGCGTGCGCGGATCGAGTCCGGCGCCGCGGCAGAAGGCGGCAAGCCCCGCATCGCAATCGCCGTCGAATATCGGCGACGCCGGGGCCGCCGGGGCCGTCGGTGCCATCGGTGCCATCGGTACCGCCGCGCTGCGCGGCGTCGGCGCCGTCGCCCGTTCGATCGACAGCGGCCGGGTCATCATGTGCCAGGGAACGGGTCCCGGCGCCGCCTCCGCGAGCTGCGGCAGGTCGTCCTCGCGGCCGATCACCTGGCCGTAGGCATTGCGCGGGGCCATCGCGATTTGCGAGTCCAAGCTGCCGCTCGGCTCGAGGAGCTGGCTCAAATCCAGGTCCGCGCCGATGTCATTGGCGGTCGATTTGCGTACCGAAGAGGACGCGCTGGCGCCGTCGTAGGCGACGACCGCGCTCTCGTCCGGCGGAAAGTCGTTCGAGCCGTCGATGCTGACCAGCAGCTCGTACTCGCCGATGCGGATGTAATCGCCGTCCTGGAGCGTGTATTCGTGGAATCGGCCGAGCGGCACCGCGGCGCCGTTGACGTAGGTCCCGTTGGAACTCGTGTCCACCAGGAAATACTTGCCGGCGCGCACCTCGATCCGGGCATGCTTGCCGGAGAGGTAGCGTTCCGGATCGGGCAGCGTCCACTCGTTGTCGCGGCCGCGGCCGATCGTCCCGCCGTGCACCCCGAAGACCTTGGCCGCGTTGGCGCCGAGTTGGGCGGCGTGTTCGCTTACAATGCTTACGCGCAAGGCCATAATCGCTCCGTCCGACGGGTCACAGGTTTTGCGCTAAGTCCGCGTATAATATAACGAAACAGTATCAATGTCTGGAGCCCGTCAAATGGCCGCGAGTCACATTT
>JBBISV010000026.1:0-24501 GCA_037441085.1 Gammaproteobacteria bacterium
GAGGAACAGCGCCGCGCCGCCATGCGGATCGGTGCCGGCCGCGGCGAGGCGCAGCTTCAGCCAGTCGCGGAGCGCCGCGCGCGCGAAGCTGCCGATTGGCACGATCCGGGTCTTGCTGCCCTTGCCGAGCACCCGCACGGTGCCATCCTCGAGATCGATGTCCCGCAGGTTCAGGCCGACGAGTTCGCCCAGCCGCAGGCCCGACGAATAGAAAAGCTCCATGATCGCCTTGTCGCGCGTCGACAGCCGGTCGTCGGCGCGGAACTCGAGCAGACGAGTCATCTGGTCGGCGTCGAGCGTCGCCGGCAGCCGCTTCTTGGGTTTCGGCGCGCGGATGTCCCGGGCCGGATTGGCGGTGACGAGCGCCTCGCGCTGCAGGTATGAGAAGAATCCGCGCGCCGCGGACAAGCGGCGCTGGATGCTGCGCGGGTCGAGTCCGCCGGCGTGTTCCGCGGCGGCGAATGCGCGCACCCGCGCGGCGTCGACCTCCCCCCAGGCGACGCCGCCGCGGCGCCCGAGATATCGCGCGAGCGCCTGCAGGTCGCGGCGATAGGCGGCGACCGTATGCGGGCTCAGGCGCCGCTCGGTTGAAAGATGCGCCGCGAACCGTTCGATCCAGTCGCGCGGCGGGGCGCCCAGAGTCCGCTCCTCCGCGCTCAGCGCGTCAGCGCATGCGCGATCAGATCGCCTATGCGGCTGAGAAATTCCGTGCTCATCGCCGGATGAAAGCGCTCCGCGTCGCTCGCCCCGATCGCCAGGATGCCGAGGCTCCCCTTGGGGCCGAGCGGAGTCAGCGCGACCGACCCGATCTCGACCGTGTCCATGCCGAACAGGTAATCGCGCTGCGAGTCGCGGATCTGTCCGCAACGCGGCTTGCCCGACTGAAGCAGGGTTTCGAACATCTTGATGTCGGCCGCGCCGGCGTGCTCGTAGCGCAGGAAGCGGCGGTTGTCCGGCTCATCGGCACCCGTATCGGCGATGAACAACACCAGCACGGAGTGCATCGCGTCGAAATCCTCGCGCATCGACGTCTCGATCGCGTCGATCGTCCGGCGCCGGTCTTGCGCGCGGATGAGCCGCTGGCTCAGGCGATGGATGCGGTCGGCCAGCGCGTCGTTCGCGCGCGCGACGTCCACCAGCTCCTTCAGGCGCCGCTCGAGGGTCTGATTGCGATCGCGCAGCACCTCGACCTGGCGCTCGACCAGGCTGACGGTCGCGGCGCCGTCGCGCAGGTGCGGAAGGCGCAGCTTCGCGAGCAGCGCGGAGTTGCGTTCGAAGAAATCCGGCGAGGCTTGAAGAAAATCGGCGACTTTCGCATCGGTCATCGCGTCGTCCTTGAGGCCGCGCGCGGTATTGGTCGTCATAGTCGATCGCTCCATGGCTGGTGGCGCATCATATCTCGATCGATCCGGTGTATACGATAATCGCGGGGCCGGTCAGCCACAACGAGGTCCGCCCCCCCTGCCACGACACGTGCGCGCGGCCGCCGGGCAGGTCGACGTCGACCTCGGCGTCGAGCCGCCCAAGCCGCCGGCCGACCGCGACCGCCGCACATGCCCCGGTACCGCAGGCCAGGGTCTCGCCGACGCCGCGCTCATAAACGCGCAGCGAGATGCGGCCGCGGTCGTGGATCTGCATGAAGCCCGCGTTGACGCGCCGGGGAAATGCCGGGTGACCCTCGATCAGCGGCCCCAGCAGCGCCACCGGCGCGGTCGAGATCTCGTCGACCTGCAGCACCGCGTGCGGGTTGCCCATCGACACCGCGCCGATCAGGATCTCCCGGTTGTCGACACGCAGCGGGTACAGCGGCAGTTCCGCGGCCGCCTCCATCGGCAGCGCGCGCGGATCGAAATTCGGCACCCCCATGTCCACCGACACGCGCCCGTCGCGCTGGATGCGCGCGCGCACCGCGCCGCCCGGACTCGACATCAGGATTTCCGCGCCGAGGCCGGGGTTTCTGGCATGCGTCAGGGCGGCGATGCAGCGCGCCCCGTTGCCGCATTGTTCGACCTCGCCGCCGTCGGCGTTGAAAATGCGGTAATGGACCTGGGACTCGGCGTCGCGCGGGGCCTCGAGCATCAAGGCCTGGTCGAAGCCGATGCCGGTGTGGCGGTCGGCGATCCGGCGCAGCCAGTGCGGATCGACCGGCCCTCCGGCGAGGGCGGGCGGCGCATCGAATACGAGGAAATCGTTGCCGAGGCCCTGCATTTTCCAGAACTCGAGGCGCATCGGCGCAGCATAGCCGATGCACGCGGCGGTCGCGAGCGCGCCGCCTGCGCTCCGTCGCGGCCTTGGGGGTTGCGCAAACGGCGGTCGCGCCTTACCTTACCAGCAACAAAAACCAGGCGGAAAAAATGCGCCATATCATGGTATTGAACGCCAAGGGCGGCTGCGGCAAGAGCACCATCGCGACCAACCTCGCCGTACACTTCGCCCGCGGCGGACACAACACCTGCATCGCCGACTACGACCCGCAGCGCTCGAGTCTCGACTGGCTGGCGATGCGTCCGGCCGACCTGCCGGCGATCAGCGGGGTCGCCGCGTTCGACGACGGGATCCGCGGCGTCGCCCGCAACACGGAAGTCCTTGTGATCGATGCGCCGGCGCGCGTACACGGGACGGAACTGAACGAGTTGGTGCGGCGGGCCGAGACGATCCTGGTGCCGGTGCTGCCGTCGGCGATCGACATCAAGGCCTGCGGCCACTTCATGGCGGAACTCCTGGAGATCGGCAAGGTTTCGCGCAAGCAGGCGCGGCTCGCGGTGATCGCCAACCGCGTGCGCGAGAACACCCTGATATTCGAGGAACTCGACGTCTACCTGGCGCAGCTGAAAGTTCCGTATCTGGGCTGCCTGCGCGAGGCGCAAAACTACGTGCGCGCCTACGCCCGCGGCATGGGCGTCATGGAATTGCCCGAGTACCTGGCCTGGCCGGACTGGAAACAGTGGGAGCCGGTTTGCGCCTGGCTCGACAGCAAGCGCAGTCAGCCCTGAAGGCTGGCGAGGATTCCCGCGTCGAGGTCGCCATACGCGAGCACCACGCCGAGATCCTCGCGCATGCGGCGGTTGTCGGCGCGGCGGGATTCTCCGAGAAACGACCACGCGCCGGGCGATGAGGCGAGGCGCACCGCCTCGCGGCCTAGCAGCGGCGGCGGCGGCAGCCCGCACAGGCGCGCGACGCGCTGCAAATACGCGGTCTGACTGTCGTCGTTGCCGTCGGTGACGTTGTAGATGCGCCCCGACGCGCGCTCGGCGAGTCCCGCGGCGAGGCAAACCTGCGCGAGGTCGGCGACGTGAATTCGATTCGTCGGCCGGGCCTCCTCCGGCACGATCGCGGGCTCGGCGCGCCGCAGGCGCTCGAGCGGCAGCCGGCCGGGGCCGTAGATTCCGGCGACGCGCAGGATGCACCAGGACAGGCCGCGTCGGTCGCAGAAATCGCGCACCGCGGTTTCGGCGGCGAGTCGCCGCCGCGCCCGCGGCGTGCGGGGTTGCGGCGGCGTGGATTCGTCGACCCGGGCGCCGTCGTGATCGCCGTACACGCCGGTGGTGCTCATGTACACGATGCGTCGCGGGCCGCCCTCGAGTGCGCCGAGGAGCCGCTCCAGGCGCGGATCGCGCTCGCCTTCCGGCGCCGGCGGCGCCAGGTAATACAGAAGCCGGTCTTCCGCCGCCAGCGGTGGAACCTCGCGGTCCAGGTCGAGCGCGCCCGCGACCGCGCCGGCGGCCTCGATGTCGCGCAGCGACTGCGGGCGCGTCGCATATCCCCGCACCGCGTCACCGCGGCCGACGTGCAGGCGCGCGAGCCGCAGACCCGCATACCCGCAGCCGACGATCGACACAGGCATCATGGTATCGTTGCTCGCCCCGAGGACATGGAATGCGCATCAGTCTAGCCAAGTCCGACCGGAGTTTCAGCGCCGCGCCGGATCAGTCGCTGCTCGATGCGGCCGTCGCGGCTGGCTTGAGACTCCCGCACAGCTGCCGGAGCGGCAACTGCGGCGCCTGCCGCGCGCGCCTGCTGCGCGGGTCGGTGCACTATCCGTACGGACCGCCGCTCGGCCTGTCGGCCGAGGAGACCGCCACGGGGTATGTGCTGTTGTGTCAGGCGCGCGCGCTCGGGGACCTGGCGCTGGAAATCGACGAGATCCGCCCCGCCGACAGCGTGGTCGTCAAGCGCCTGCCGTGCCGCATCGAGCGCGCGCAGCCGCTCGCACACGACGTGCTGGGTCTTCATCTGCGTCTGCCGGCTGTCGAGAGTTTCATCCACGAACCCGGCCAATACGTCGATGTGCTGCTGGCCGGCGGGAGGCGGCGCAGTTTCTCGATCGCCTCGCCGCCGCGTGACGGGGGCCTGCTCGAATTGCACGTGCGCCGTGTCGCGGGCGGGGAATTCACCGAGCGGCTGTTCGCCGCGAATCCCGAGAAGAGCCTCCTGTCGATCGAAGGTCCGCTCGGCGCGTTCCGCTATCATCCGCCCGATGGTCCCGCCGACGCGCCGCTGTTGATGCTCGCCGGAGGCACGGGCTATGCGCCGCTCAACAGCATCCTGCACCACCTGGTCGGGCTGGACAGCGATCGGCCGGTCACGCTCTATTTCGGCGTGCGGGCCGAGCGCGATTTGTACGCCGACGCCGCGATCCGCGAACTGGCGCGCCGCGCGCGCCGGCTGCGCTATGTGCCGGTCCTGTCGGAACCCTCGCCGGCGTGGGCCGGCCGGCGCGGACTGGTGCACGAAGCGGCGCTCGCCGACCATCCGCAACTGCGGGACTTCGACATCTACGCGAGCGGGCCGCCGGCGATGATCGCGGCGCTGCGACGCGACTTCCCCGCGCACGGCGCGCGCCCGTCGCGGTTGTTCTTCGACTCGTTCGACTACGCCGATGACGGGCCCGCGCGCCAGGCGAGCAGCGCGTCGACCAAGTCCTGATCCTCCGCCGAGGCCGCCTGCAGCACCGGGGCGCCGAGGCCGAGCCGCGCGAGTCCCGCGGCGACGCGCGCCCCCGGGACCAGCCAGTGCGCGGTCTCGAACCGCCCGCGCAGTCCGGCGTCCGCGATGCCGAGCAGGGCGGCGGCGATTTCAAGGCTCGTCGCCGTGACGACGCCGACGGCGCCGGCGTCGAACAGTTCGCGCACGGCGCGCAGCCGTTCCGGGCCCGGCGTCGCCGGCAGCCGCCGGTAGACCTCGATCGTGCGCACCGATGCACCGCGCGCAGCCAGTTCCCGCTCGAGGTGGTCGCGCCCGCCCTCACCCTTGACGAGGACGATCCGCCGGCCGGCGGGACGCCGCAGCGCCGGGTCCGCCAGCAGCCGCTCCGAGTCGAATCCGCCGGCCGGAAGCAGGGAGACGGGCTGTCCGGCCTCATTCAAGTTGCGCGCGGTGGCGGGGCCGATCGCGGCGAGCGCGAGTCCGCGCGTGCGCGCCAACACCGCGGCGCCGTGGCGGACCGCGTTCGCGCTCACGAAGATGATCAGGTCGGCATCGACCAGCGCGGCGGCGCTCGCGGCCGCGAGCGCCGGTTCCGGCAATGGTTCGATGCGCAGCGCCGGGAGGCGGTGGGTGACGGCGCCGCGGGCTTCGAGCAGCCGGCACAAGGGCTCCGCCTGCGCCTCCGGTCGGGTGACCAGGATGCCGAGGCCGCGCAAGTCCCGCACGGCCTCAGGCCCCGTGCGCGCGCTCGAGCACGTCGGCGGCCCCGGCCGCGAGCAGCCGCTCGGCGAGACGTTCGCCGAGCGAGGTGGCATCCTGCGGCGCGCCGTCGATCGCGTCGCGCAACACGTGTTTGCCGTCGGGCGCCGCCACCAGGCCTTCCAGCCGCAGTCCGCCGGCGTTGAGCGTCGCGTGCGCGGCGACCGGCGACTGGCAGCTGCCGCCGAGGCGGCGCGAAAAGGCGCGCTCCGCGCTGAGCGCGATGCGCGTGGGCGCATGCTCGAGCGCCGCGAGCAGCGTCCGTGTCTTCGGGTCATCGGCGCGGCATTCCACGCCGATGACACCCTGGCCGACCGCCGGCAGGGAGACCCGCGTCGACAAATGCGCGGCGATGCGCGCCTCCCAGCCGAGGCGGACGAGGCCGGCGCACGCGAGCACGATCCCATCGAGCTCGCCCTCGTCCAAGCGGCGCAGGCGCGTGTTCAAGTTGCCGCGCAGCGGCTCGATCCGCAAATCCGGCCGCGCCGCGAGCAACTGCGCCTGGCGCCGCAGGCTCGAGGTGCCGACGCGCGCGCCGGGCGGCAGATCCTCCAGACGGGCCGCCCGCGCGCAGACCAGCGCGTCGCGCGCATCGGCGCGCGGCAGCACCGCCCCGATCACGAAGCCGTCGGGCAGGTCCGCGGGCACATCTTTCATCGAGTGCACCGCGATCTCGGCCTCGCCGCGCTCCAGGGCGATCTCGAGTTCCTTGATGAACAGACCCTTGCCGCCGATCGCGGCGAGGCTGCGGTCCAGGATCAGGTCCCCTTTCGTCGACATCGGCACCAGGTCGACGCCGAGTCCGGCGTGCGCCTCGCGCAGGCTCCGGGCGACGTGTTCCGCCTGCCAGAGCGCAAGCTGACTCTTGCGGGTCGCGATTCGCAAGGGTGGGCCGTCCAGCACGAGCTCAGGCGGCGCCGTCGTCGTGGAACAAGGCCGACTTCAGCCGATAGATCGTCGAGATGTCCTCGTCGCCGTGACCGTCGCGTATCAGTTGAGCGTATTCGGCGAGCGTCGATTCGACCACCGGCAGGCGCGCGCCGTGCGCCGCCGCCATGTCGTGGCAGATGCGCAGGTCCTTTTCATGCAGCCGCACGCGGAAGCCCGCGGGAAAGCTCCCCTTCGCCATGAACGGCGCCCGGTTCACGAAGTACCAACTCGAGCCCGCGCCCTGGCCCAAGGTGTCGATCAAGCGCTCGAGCGGCAGACCCTCGGCCTTCGCGAACGCCATCGCCTCGGCGACCGCCTGGATGATCCCCGCGCACATGATCTGATTGGTCGCCTTCGCCGCCTGTCCCGCGCCGCTGGGTCCTAGATGGGCGATCTTGCGGCCGAGCCGCTCCAGCAGCGGCAGGGCGCGCGCGAAATCGGCATCGTCTCCGCCGACCATGATCGCCAGGCTCGCGAGCCGCGCTCCCTCGACCCCGCCGCTCACCGGACAGTCGAGAAAGCCGATCCCCTGCGCCGCGAGCGCGGCGTGGACGTCGCGCGCCGTCGAGGCGCCGATCGTGGAACAGTCGAGGACGAGTTTCCCCGGCGCAAGTCCGGGGCGTAGTCCGTCGATTACGGCGCGCACGTCGAGGTCGGCGGAGACGCAGATCACCACCGCCTCGCAGTCCGCGGCGAGCGCGGCGAGCCCGGGATAGGCCGTGCAATCCAGTTCGGCGGCGAGCGCCAAGGCTTTCTCGTTGGTGCGGTTCCACACGCCGGCGAGCAGGCCCGCCCGCTGCAGATTGCGCGCCATCGGCGCGCCCATGCCGCCCAATCCCACAAAGCCGGTTCGCATCTTGATTCGCTCCTGGTCGCATCGCCCGTCGGATGCGCTAGCCTAAAGCTTTGCCGCGCAGGCGGCAAAGCCGTTCCTCAAGGAGCGGGGAGGCGTGTCAGGTGCCGTTGGTGCCGCAGAGGTTGTCGACGGCCTGCTTGGCGTTCAGGCGCGCCGCGTCGATTTGTTCGGAGGTCAGATAATCGCGCTCTCCGTGCGGCCCGACGGTGTATATGTGCCGGCCCTGGATCAACTGCGTGTAATGGGTCTGGGCGTCGGCGCACTGTTTTTGCCGAGCCGCCGCGACGTCCTGACTCACCGCCTGCTGCTCGGCGGCGGTCTTTTGCTGTGCGAGCGCCTGATCGGCGAATGCCGCGGCGGAAGATGGGGCGGGCGCCTTCGCGGCCGGCTCCGCGGTCGGTTCGCGCGTGCCGAGCAGGCGCACGAGCTCCGCCTTGACGCCGTCCGGCGGATCGTCGCCGTATTGGACATGACCTTGCGCGTCGACCCACTTGTAGACGACGGCCGAGGCCATCGTCGACCAGGCCATCAGTACCGCACAAAAAATCAGGCGTTTCATGTTCCGATCCTCGCGGGCTCCTCTACAACGCGTTGGAGCCCGATTCTCCGGTGCGAATGCGCACCGCCTGTTCCAGTTCCGAGACGAAAACCTTGCCGTCCCCGATCTTGCCGGTGCGTGCGGAGTCGATTATAGCTTCGATGACCCGGTCCACCTGATCGTCGTCGACCGCGAGCTCGAGCTTGACCTTCGGCAGGAAGTCGACGACATATTCGGCACCCCGATACAGTTCAGTGTGACCCTTTTGACGGCCGAAACCTTTGATCTCGGTCACGGTAATGCCCTGAACCCCGACTTCGGCGAGCGCCGAGCGGACGTCGTCCAGTTTGAACGGCTTGATGATCGCGACAAGCATCTTCATGGGAGCGGCTCCTCGGGTTCTTCGGTCAGTCAGTGTAGCAATGAAAAAATATCTTCCAATTGCCGCGGCGCAACATGGAATATTCGGATTCCATGCGCTATAAATGCCGTGCATCTCGCGCCGGACATTTCAACGGACAAAAAAACGGCGGGCACGCGATCGACACGTGCACGCCGGTAGGGTTATCGCGCCGACGGGGGAGTTGGCTGGTTTGCCGGCGCGAGATGCTCCCAAATCGTAAATTCTTCAGATCGCGTCCGGGCCCGTCTCTCCGGTGCGCACGCGCAGCGCGTGTTCGAGTTCCAGGACCCAGATCTTGCCGTCACCGGTCTTGCCGGTCCGGGCCACGTTGCACACCGCCTCCATGACCTGCTCCGCAATGGAATCGTCCACCGCGAGTTCCACCTTCGCCTTCGGCACGAATTGCACGTCGTACTCGGCGCCCCGGTAAATCTCGGTACGCCCGCGTTGCCGGCCATAGCCGTGAACTTCGGTCACCGTGACGCCCTGGATGCCGATGTCCGCAACGGCCTGGCGGACCTCATCCAATTTGAACGGCTTGATGATCGCGGTGATCAGCTTCATCCATTGTTGCGCGTTCGCACCGTTTAATCGTTCCGCCCGGGCGCCATTAACGAGTACCATTGCTCTGTGTCGAATGCAGTATCCATGCCATTTGTGGCAGGCGATGTTTTTCAAAGAGTTAATTGCGCCGAGTGCCTTCGTTTGCACCGAGTTGGCGCGCGCGGGCCGGCGAACGCATGATCCAGGTGCGACGGCTCGTGATTTCCCGGGAGGTTCGAATGGGTTTCATCAATACCGCCGCGCTCGACGAGCTGGCGCGCCGTCTCGCCGACTCGGTGCCGCAGTCAGTGCGCGCACTCGGCCGCGATCTCGAGGGTAACTTCAAGGCGGTGTTGCAGGCCCAGCTTGCCAAGCTGGATCTGGTCACGCGTCAGGACTTCGACGTGCAGACCGCGTTGCTCGCGCGCGCGCGCGAACAGCTGGCCGCGCTCGAAACGCGGCTCGCGGAACTCGAAGCGAAAACGCCGGCTCCCTAGGCGCGCCGCGTACACGGCGACAGCTTCCGGTCGCGCGCTGCCATGGGGAGGTCCGTCGCCGTCAGCACCGCCCTGAGCCGCGCGCCGCTCGGCCTCGCCGCGCCGCTCGTGCGCGTCGAGGTCCATCTCGGCGCCGGATTGCCGGGCTTCACGATCGTCGGGCTGCCGGAAGCCGTCGTGCGCGAAAGCAAGGAACGCGTCCGCGCGGCTCTCGTGACCGCCGGTCTCGAATTTCCGTCCGGCAAGATCGTCGTCAATCTCTCGCCGGCCGACCTGCCCAAGGAAGGCGGCCGCTTCGATCTGCCGATTGCCGTGGGGATCCTGACCGCCACGCGCCAATTGCCGCAGGCCTGTCTGGACGCCCGCGAGTTCTACGGTGAACTCTCGCTCGGCGGCCAACTGCGCGAGACCTCGAAGTTGCTGCCGGCGCTGGTCGCGGGCTCGGCCGCGGGGCACGAACTGATCGTACCGGCCGCCAATGCACGCGAGGCCTCGTTGTTGCCGACGCGTTGCGTGCGTGCGGCGGCGGACCTCGTGCAGCTCTGCGCGGCGTTGCGCGGCGCGGCCGCGCTGCCGGAACCGCAAGCGGCGGGCGCGGAGACTGCCGAACCGGCTTTGGATCTCGCCGAAGTTCGCGGTCAATATGCAGCGAAACGCGCGCTCGAAATCGCCGCCGCCGGCGGTCACGGGCTGTTGCTGATCGGGCCGCCCGGAGCGGGCAAGACCTTGATCGCGCAGCGGCTGCCCGGCCTGTTGACGCCGCTCGGGGCGGCCGAGAGGCTCGAGGTCGCGAGCCTGGTGTCCGCGGCCGGCGGCCGTCCGGCGTCCGGCGCCGTCCGGCCGTTCCGCGCGCCGCACCACACCGCTTCGGTCGCCGCCTTGATCGGTGGCGGTCCGCGGCCCGGCGAGATCTCGCTCGCGCACCGCGGGGTACTATTTCTCGATGAACTGCCCGAGTTTCCGCGCAACGCGCTCGAGGCGCTGCGGGAACCGCTCGAAAGCGGTTCGATCGCGATCGCGCGGGCCAAGCGTTGTTACGAATGGCCGGCGCGATTTCAATTGGTGGCCGCGATGAATCCCTGTCCCTGTGGATTTCACGGCGATCCGGGCGGCCGTTGCCGTTGCAGCGCCGATCAGATCCGGCGCTACCGCGGTCGGGTGTCCGGGCCGCTGGTCGACCGGATCGACATCCACGTCGAGATGACCGCGCTCGCGCCGGACGAACTCTTCGGCGCGCCGCCGCAGGCCGGCGAACCGAGCGCCCGCGTGGCGTCGCGGGCGGCGGCCGCGCTCGAGTTGCAGTGGCGGCGCCAGAACAAGCCGAACGCGCAGCTCACGCCGCGGGAAATCGAGGAACATTGCCGGCTCGATGATGCGTCCGGCAGATTGCTCGCGGTTGCGGTGGGGCGCCTCGGCCTGTCGGCGCGCGCCGGTCACCGCATCCTGAAGCTCGCACGCACCTGCGCAGACCTCGTGGGCGAACCCCGGATCGGCTCGGTCCATGTAGCCGAGGCGATCCGTCTGCGCGCGCTCGATCGCGGCGCGGCTACTGGTTCAGGGACACCATGTAATCGACCGCCGCCCTGATCGTCGCGTCCGGCCAGTTCGTGCCGCCGCGCGCCGGCATGTTGCCCTTGCCGTTCAGAGCATGCTGGTACAGCACCGCCTTGCCCTGGGCGATTCGCGGACCCCAGGCGGCGTGATCGCCGATCTTCGGCGCGCCGTTCAATCCCAGCGTGTGGCACGAAGTGCAGACTTTTTCGAACGCTTCCTTGCCGGTCTTCGGAATGTCCGCAGCCGGCGCGGCATTTGCCGGCTCCGTCGACACGGCCAGCGCCGAATTGTCCTGTCCGGCAATCGCAACGCGCGCCAGAGGCGCAACATTCTGTTGCACCGCCTGTAATTGCATCTGTTGCGTCATCTGGTGTTCCAGCTGCTCGCGGCCGAGATAGCGGGCGTACGCGAACAAACAGATCGCGACAAAGATCAGGAACCCAAGTATCACGCTGAACGAATTCAGGAAATGGGTATCGGAGGTTTCGACTTTGGACACGGCAACTCGCTGAATTTAGCTGATAAAGCTCTTACTTGGCGGGCAGTATAGCGACAGCGGGGGACCGACGGAATAGCCGCGGGACCGCGCGGCCTTGGCGGGCGGGTACAATCGCCCCTGCCGTTCAAGCCGGGGTGGACCCCGCGGGGGGATTTGATGCATGCAATCGAGGGCAACGCCGACGGCATCCGGCGCTCCGTGGCGACCGACGCGGCGGCGCTCGCCGAATTCGCGGCGCGCAGCTTCGTCGACGCGTTCGCGCCCTTCAATCGCCCGGAGGACATGGAGGCGCATGTTGCCGCCTCCTACGGGTATGGCCGGCAGCTCCTCGAACTGCGCGACCCGTCGATGGTCACGTTGATCGCCGACGGCGGCGCCTCGCTTCGGGCCTACGCCCAGGTGCGGCCCGCGACTCCTCCGGCCGGCATCGTCGCCGCCCAACCGATCGAACTGCGGCGCTTCTATGTCGACCGGCCGGCACACGGCACCGGCCTCGCGCAGAGCCTGATGCGCGCCGTCCGCGACGCCGCGCGGGAATTCGGCGGCCGTCACTTGTGGCTCGGCGTCTGGGAGAACAATCCGCGGGCGATCGCGTTCTATGCGAAGCAGGGTTTCATCGACGTCGGCTCGACGTATTTCGATGTCGGATCCGACCGGCAAACCGACCGGGTCATGGTCGCCGCGCTTTGACTTTCCGCGAGCTCATTCCCGCGGCCTGGCTGTGCTGGGCTGTTTATTGGTGGGCCGCGGCCCGCGGCGCCAAGGCGACACAATGGCGGGAGTCGGCGGCGTCGCGAATTCTGCACGTTGCGCCGCTGATCGCCGCGTTCCTCCTGTTGTCGCCCACGCGGATGCCGGACCGGCCGCAGTGGGCGCTGTGGTCGGGTGCCGCGCTGACGGTTGCCGGCCTCGCGTTCGCGATCTGGGCGCGCCGCCACCTCGGTCGCAATTGGAGCGGAACGATCACGCTCAAAGTGGACCATGAACTGGTCACGAGCGGCCCGTACCGGCTGGTCCGGCACCCGATTTACACCGGCTTGTCCGTGGCCTTCGCGGGCTCGGCGATCGCAACCGGCGGCCTGCGCGGCGTGCTCGCGTTCGCGCTGGCGGTGTTCGCGATCGCGCGCCGGGTCCAAGTGGAGGACCGGGTGATGCACGGTCGCTTCGGCGCGGCCTACGACGAATATGCCGGGCGCGTCGGCGCCGTGATCCCGGCGATCGGCCGCCGCCATGGCGGATGAGCGGGACCAGCGTCGGTTTCGCGCCGATCGCCGACGTCACGGCGCGCGTGCTGATCATCGGCAGCCTGCCGGGTCAGGTCTCGCTCGCGCGGCGCGAGTACTACGCCCAACATCGCAACGCCTTCTGGCCCATCATGGGGGCGCTGTACGGCGCCGGGCCGGAGCTGCCCTATCCTCGGCGGGTCCAGCGGCTCACCGCGGCGCGCGTCGCGGTCTGGGACGTCTGTGCGGCCGCCAAGCGTCCGGGGAGCCTCGATTCGGCAATCGATCCGCGCAGCATCGTCGCGAACGACTTCCCGGCGTTCTTCGCCGCGCATCCCGGGATCGAGACGCTGTGTTTCAACGGCGCGGCCGCGGAATCGTTGTTCCGGCGCCTCGTCAAACCGGTCTTGGGGGTCGTCTCGACGCGCTTCGAACTGCGGCGCCTGCCGTCAACGAGCGCCGCCCACGCGTCGCTCTCGTTCGAACGCAAACTCGCGGCCTGGTCCGCCGGCCTGCAAGCGGAGCGCCGGCGGTGACGCGGCCCGCGGCACGAACATGCGCGGCCGGGCTGCCGTGATCCGAGCCGGCGACTTCAGGAGTTTCGCGTACGTCGCCAATTCCGACTCCCAGGACCTGTCGGTGTTCGGCCTGGCATCCGACGGCGAACTGCGCGCGCTCGCGTCGCTCGCGGTCCAGCGGCCGGTTCAACCCGGCCGCTCGATGGTGCTCGCGCCGAGCCCCGATCATCGCAGGCTGTATGCCGCCTATCCGTGCGGTCCCGACCAGGCGATGGTCGCGACCTTCGCAATCGATGCCTCGACCGGGAGTCTGGAACGCATCGGCACTTCACCGCTCGCCGCGCCGAGCGCGTATTTGTCGACCGACCGCAGCGGCCGGTTCCTGTTCAGCGCCTCCTACGCCGGTGACCAGGTCGCGGTCCACGCGATCGGCGCGGACGGCGCGGTCGGGCAGGCGCTGCAGGTCATTCAGACCGGGGCGAAGGCCCATTGCATCATCGCCGATCGGTCGAACCGGTTCGTGCTGCACACCAGTCTCGGTGCCGACCTGATTTACCAGCGGCGTTTCGACGCCCAAAGCGGCCGGTTGTCGCCGAACGATCCACCGACGGTGCGCGCTCGGGCGCAAGCCGGTCCCCGATTCATTGCGTTCGCCCCCGCAGCCGATCGTGCGTACGTCGTCAACGAACTCGACGGCGCGGTCGATGTGCGCAATTTTGCCGCGGCAACGGGTACGCTCGGGCAGACGCTGCAGACGATCAGCGCCCTGCCGGACGGGTTCACCGGCAAGCCCTGGAGCGCGGACATCCATTTCCGCCCGGACGGCCGGTTCCTCTACGTGTCCGAAAGAACTTCCAGCGTGATCAGCGCGTTCGCCGTCGATCGCGCCAGCGGCCTCCTGACCCGCATCGCGTCTTACGCGACCGTCCGGCAGCCGCGCAGCTTCGCGATCGATCCCGGAGGTGCCTGGCTGCTCGCCGCCGGTCAGCTGTCGAACACCCTTGCCTGTCATGCGATCGACGCGCGGGGCGGCGGGCTTGCGCCGGGGCGTGAGTACGCGGTCGGCAGGAACCCGACCTGGATCGAAGTCCTCGCGCCGGCCTAGCCGCGCGTTCCCAGCGGTCCTCGAAGCGTGGCATTGGCGCCGGCCATCTTTTATGATCGGGCGAATCCGTCCGGTGTCCGAAACCCAGCAGGAGTCCGCGCGATGAATGTTCCCGCCCAATCGAGACACGGCAGCCCCTTCGTCACATTCTGCGCCCTGGTCGCCGGGCTCGCGCTGTGCGCGGCCGCGAACGCGGGCCCGCCTTCGCTGCAGACGCTCGCGGGGAAACTCGCGTGGCGCAACGTCGGTCCGTGGATCGGCGGCCGCGTGGTCGCGGTGGCCGGCGTGCCCGGTGATCCGCACCTCTTCTACATGGGCGCCGTCGACGGCGGTGTGTGGAGGAGCACCGACGACGGCGTCAAGTGGACCAACATCACCGATCAACGGCTGCCGGGAACGAGCGACAGCATCGGCGCCATCGCGGTGGCGCCATCGGATTCGAAGATCCTCTACGTCGGCACCGGCGAGAGCGACATCCGCGGCGATGTGATCACCGGCGACGGCGTGTTCCGCTCCGATGACGGTGGCAAGACCTGGCGCGCCGCCGGCCTTGCCGACACCCACACGATCAGCGCCATCGCCGTCGATCCGGGCAATCCCGACGTCGTCTACGCCTCCTCGATGGGTCATGTGTTCAAGCCCAACGCCGAACGCGGCGTGTTCAAGTCCACCGACGGCGGGAGGACTTGGAACAAGATCCTCTACGTCGACGATCAGACGGGCGCGATCGACCTGGTGATGGACCCGCGGGACCCCCGGACCCTGTATGCCGCGCTATGGCAGGCCCGGCGAACGCCTTGGGCGCTCGACGACGGCGGCCCGGGGAGCGGGCTGTACAAGACCACGGACGGCGGCGCCCATTGGACCGAGATCTCGCGCAACACCGGCTACCCGCGGGGTGTGCTGGGCCGGATCGGCGTCAGCGTCGCCGCGAGCAAGCCGGACGTGCTCTACAGCATCGTGCAGGCGAAGGGTGGCGGCGTGCTCCGCTCCGACGACGGTGGCGCCACGTGGAAGCGTATCAACGCCGGCTGGAGCCTGCGCCAGCGCGCGTTCTATTACATGAGCATCTACGCCGACCCGACCGATCCCGACACCGTTTACGTGCCCGAGGTCGACGCCCTGTGGGTGTCCCACGACGGCGCGAAATCATTTTCGAAGCTGCACACGCCGCATGGCGACAATCACATCGTGTGGATCAACCCGCGCGATCCGAAGATCCTGCTGGAAGGCAACGACGGCGGCGCCACGGTCTCGATCGACGGCGGCGAGACCTGGAGCGGCGAGCACAATCAGCCGACCGGCCAGTTTTACCACGTGGCGCTCGACGATCGGTTTCCATTCCACCTGTACGGCGCGCAACAGGACGAGGGCTCGTTCGAAGGACCGAGCGCGAGCGCCGACGGCTTGATACCGCCCGGCAGCTGGCATCGGGTCGCCTACGGTGAGAGCACCTTCGTCGCGCCGCAACCCGGCGACGCCGACGTCACGTTCGGCAGCGGTTACTACAGCATCCTGCTGCGATACGACATGGCGACCGGCGAGTACCGCGGCGTCAGTCCCTGGCCCGACTACCAGGAGGGCGCCTCGTCGGGCGAACTGAAGTATCGATTTGGTTGGACGCATCCGATCCTGTTCTCGCCGGATCACAAGAGCCTGTTCGCGGGCGCGCAGTACGTGCTGAAGAGTGATGACGGCGGCGAAACCTGGCGGCGTCTCAGCCCCGATCTGACCCGAAACGATCCGAGCACCGAAAAGCCGAGCGGCGGCCCGGTCGACCTTGACCAATCGGGCGCCGAGATCTTCCCCGACATCTCGGCGCTCGCCCTGTCCCCGCTCGATGCGCGGGTGATCTGGGCGGGATCCGCGGACGGCCTGGTCCACGTGAGCACCGACGGAGGCGCGCATTGGCGCGCGGTCACTCCGCCCGGCCTGCCCGAATGGGCCGAGATCAGTTCGATCGAGGCCTCGCACGTCGATCCGGGCACGGCCTATCTCAGCGCGTCGCGCTACATGTGGGACGACTTTCATCCCTACGTGTTCGCGACCACGGACTTCGGCCGCCACTGGTCCGCGATCACGACGGGATTGCCGGATGATCAATACGTGTTTGCGGTAAGACAGGATCCGTCCGACCCGCAGCTGTTGTTCGCCGGGGCCAAGAGCGCGATTTACGCGAGCCTGGACGGCGGCGCGCATTGGCAGTCGCTTGCGCTGAATTTGCCCCGCGTGCAGGTACGCGACATCGCGATCGACACCCGCCAGGGTGATGTCGTGGTCGCGACCCATGGCCGTGGGTTCTGGGTGCTCGATGACTTGACGCTGCTCGAACAGTGGTCGCGACAGGCCGCGCCGGGCGCGGACGCCGCCCGGGTGTACGCGCCGCAGACCGCGTGGCTCAGCCATGCTTACGGACGCAACCAGAATGCAAAATACATGACGTCCGTGGGCACCAATCCGCCGTTCGGCGCGACCGTGTACTTCAATGTCCCGGCTGGCTACGACGGCAGGACCCCGGCGAGCCTCGCGTTCCTCGATGCCGACGGCCATCTGATCCGCCGATTCACGCTGCACCTGAAGACCGCGTCGCCGAAACTCGACCCCGCGGCGCGCGACAATCGCACGCCCACGGAGAGAAAGCTCGCCGCCGAGAAAAAACTCACCGCGATCACCCCCGGCATGAATCGCCTGCAGTGGGACCTGCGGTATCCGGACGCGACCGAAGTGACGGGCTTCCAGCCGCCGATCGCCGCCGGCGGCCTGCCGGACGAGGTCTCCGGCCCCTTGGTGACACCGGGCCGCTATACCGCCGTCTTCGAATACGGCGGCGCGAAGACCGAGGGGAGTTTCGACGTCGCGCTCGACCCGCGCCTGCACCCGGCGGCGGATGCGCTGACGCAGCGCCTGGCCCTGGAACTGCGCATCCACGGCACGCTCGACAAGCTCGACCGGACGCTCAACCAGGCGATTGCCGTGCGCGACCGCCTCGGCGCGGCGATCGCCGGGCACCGACTCGGCGCTCCCGAGGCGGGGGCGGCGCTGGCGTCGTTGGACGGCACGATCGACCACTTCGTCCAGCTGCGGATCCAGTCGAGCGAGGGCAGCCTGCTGCACGAAACCAAGCTGCGCAGCCATCTGGCCTATCTCGCCGCCGACATCGAACTCGCCTACACGCGGCCGACAGCAGCGCAGTACGCGGTGTTCCAGATGCTCGAACGCCATGCGCATGCCGGCGAGGGCCGGCTGATGGCGGCGATTGCGCAGGGCAAAAAGCTGTTGTGACCGCATTTGGGCGGGGCGCCGCCGGACGGGCGGCGCCGAAAGTGGACGGGACTCCGGCTGCGCGGGTACTATCCCCGCCCCGGTATCGAGCGCCCGTAGCTCAGCTGGATAGAGTGTCGGCCTCCGAAGCCGAAGGTCACTGGTTCGAATCCAGTCGGGCGCGCCACTCCGCCGGGGTCGGTTCCGGACATTACCGGCTGTCGCGGTCGCCCCAGCGCCACTTGGGCGGCTCGCCCTTCACGTAGCACACCCACACGAAAACGGCGGTCGAGATCGCCAGCACCGCGATGAATTCGAACGGATGGTGCCGCTTGAGCCGGTCCACTCCCACCAGAACCGCGGCCAGCCAAACCGCCATCACGACCCAGCCCTGCCAGGTGCCCGGCAGGCCCCAGCCCCAACCATATCGCTTCGCGGGAAACCAGTAACCGGTGGGCGTCGGCATGGGCGCATAATACCAGCGCGCGCATCGGTTGGTCGTCCGCCTGCGGTACCATGAGTATCACCGCCGTGACGCGGCGATCGCATGGGCGGTTTGGCGTGCTCGATCACCCGGCAGACATGAACGTCCATGGCCGTCCGCGCATGGCTCTCTCGGCGGCCGACAAGTTGCGGCTCGCGGGCTTCTACGGCTTCATCGCGCTGCTGCATCTGCTCGGATGGGGCCTGTATCTGCATTACACGCCCGGTCATCCGGCACTCGTCGGACTCGGATTCGTCGCCTACCTGTTCGGCCTGCGTCACGCGTTCGATGCCGATCACATCGCGGCGGTCGATGACAGCGTGCGGTTCATGCTGCAGCGGGGCGGGCGCCCGCTCGGCGTCGGGTTTTTCTTTTCTCTCGGGCATTCGACCGTCGTCGTCGTCCTCTCGCTCGCGGTCGCGCTCGCGGCGCATTCGACGGCGCGCCTGATTCCGCCGCTGCGCAGCGCCGGCGCATTGATCGGCGCCGGCGTTTCGGGCGCGTTCCTGCTGATCATCGGCGTGGTCAACCTGATGGTGCTGCTGGACATTCTGCGTGTCTGGAAGCAGGCGCAAACCGGGGTCCACGACCACGCGCACCTGGAGGCGCTGCTGCGCCGGCGCGGATTGCTGAACCGCCTGTTTGGGGCCCGCCTGCAGCCGCTGATGAGGCACAGCTGGCAGCTCTACCCGCTTGGCCTGCTGTTCGGACTCGGCTTCGACACGGCCTCCGAGGTCGGCCTGCTCGCGATGACCGCCGGGGCCTCGGCGGGCGACCTGCCGGTGGCCGCCGTCCTGTCGCTTCCGGTGTTGTTCGCCGCCGGCATGGCCGCGATGGACACGACCGACGGCGTGTTGATGACGCGCGCTTATCAGTGGGCGTTCGTGAATCCGCTGCGCAAGATTTTCTACAACCTTGCCACCACGGGCCTGTCGGTCATCGTCGCCGTCGCGATCGGCACGATCGAGCTGCTGCAGCTCGGGATTCGGCTGCTCGATCGGCACGGTCCGTTCTGCGATTTCGTGCTGCGCCTCGATTTCGGCGTGCTCGGCTACCTGATCGTCGCGCTGTTTCTCGGCGCCTGGGCGCTGTCGGCGGCGCTGTGGAGGTTCGGGCGCCGGCACCGCGCCTGAGGGGCCGCGGATCGGTTCCGATCGCCGCCGTCAATCGATGTCTTTCGAGAGTATCAGCTTGGCGACCGCATGGTCGCTCGCGCTCGTCAGGCCGGCGCCGATTCCGAACTCGATCGAGATCGGCGCGCCGGTGTAGTCGATCACCGCGAACAGTTGGTGGCTCTGTTGCCGTGCCGGGTAGAAATGATGCAGGGGGCCGAAGTCCGCGTATTCCTCCGCCGCGAACGTCCATCGCGGAGACGCCGCATAGGCCAGGCGCGCCGAGGGGGCGAAGTCGAGATTCCGCGCGCCGGTGAAGGAATTGTCCAGGATCGGATTGACGACGAACGACACCGGTCCGCTGCGCCAACCGACGATCGGTCGGATCTCGGAGGTCACCCGCCGTGGGTCCCACTGTGGCCGGTTGTAGCTGAATTCGAAATTGATGCCGTAGAAAAACCGCCTGGTGGCCGCATTCGGGGAAACGAACAGGGCGCGCAGCTTCGCGCCGTTGACGACCAGCGCGCCGTCGCTCTCGACGCTGTAGAGCGGCAGGTACAGGCCCGCTTCGAACCAGGTCGTCACGCCGTAGGCCCATTCCGGCACGCCGTTGAGCGCGTGATCGGGCGCAATGCCGCCCGCAAACGCCGGCGAACCGCTGCCGGAAAACGTGAAGTTGTCGTGCAAGGTCAGGTTGACGACGCCCGGGGCCGCGATCGTCGCATCGTAGACCTGAATCTCGTCGGTTTGGGCGTGCGCGCGCCCCGCGGCCGCCACCATGACGACGACGACGAGCGCCCCGAGGCCGCGCGCGCCCCGCCGCGGCGACCTTCCCGAAAATCGAAGGGATCCGCGGATCCATGCACGTATGTTCATCGGCCGGAGTCTCGCCGAACCGGCTTTGCACCGTCAAGCCGCTAGCCGCGAGATTCCCCCGGGCCGCGCACCGGTACCACGAGGCTTTGCCGCTGGCGTATCTTCGCCGCGTCCATCAGCATGCGCCCCGCCCATCGGTAGACGTTGTTCTCCTTGACCGTCCGGCGCATGAGACTCATGCGATGGCGGCGCGCGTCCCGGTCCATGCGCATGGCCGCCTCGATCGCATCCGCCGTCTCCGTGACGTCGAAGGGATTGACGAGTATCGCCTCGGTGAGCTCCCGCGACGCCCCGGCGAACGTGCTCAGGATCAACACGCCATCCTCGTCGTCGCGCGAGGCGACGAATTCCTTTGCGACCAGATTCATGCCGTCGTGCAGGCTGTTCACCAGGCAGGCGTCGGCCGCCCGGTACAATTCGAAGACCCGCTGCGGTTCCTGGTGTTCGCCGATGAGCACGATCGGGTTCCATCCGGGCTCGCCGAACTTCGCGTTGATGCGGTCGACCTCCTCGTGGGTCTGGCGCTGCAGCGCCTGGTACGCGGGCAGGCGGCTGCGCGAGGGCGCCGCAACCTGGAGCAGACAAACACGGCCGCGCTGGCGCGGGTTCCGATCCAGCAGGATCTCGAGCGCGTGCAGCCGCTCGATGATGCCCTTTGTGAAATCCCAGCGCTCCACGCCCACCGCGACGAACACGTTCGCGCCGATGCCGTAGCGCTCGCGCACCTCCTTGCGGCAGCCGGCGACGTCGGGAAGCGATTTCAGCCATCGCGGCGGCCATTCGATGGAGATCGGGTACGGCGCGACCTTGCAGACGTGGCCTTGCAGCGTCACGGTCATGTGTTCGCGATCGATGCGGCACTCGACGAAACGGTCGACCGTCTCCAAAAAATTGTGGCAGTGGTAGCGCGTGTGGAACCCGAGTATGTCCGCGGACAACATGTGAAGCAGCAGCTCGCGCTTCCACGGGCACACGCCGAAGGTCTCGGCGTTCGGCCAGGGTATGTGCCAGAACAGGACGATCGTCGCCCTCGGCATCTTCTCCCGGATCAATTTCGGCAGCAGCCCGACGTGAAAGTCCTGCAGCAGGATCACCGGGCTTTCGGTCGTCGCCTCCGCGACGCAGGCCGCCGCGAACTTGGCGTTGACCGCCTCGTAGGCGCGCCAATCGGCGGCGCGAAACTCCGGCCTCACGTACGCTAGGTGACAGAGCGGCCAGAGTCCCTCGTTCGAAAATCCATAGTAGTACCCTTCCTCTTCGTCGCGCGTGAGCCAAACCCTGCGCAGGGTGTATTCGGGATGCTCAGGCGGCACGGGCACGTGATCATACCGGTCGACCGCCTCGCGATCGGCGGAGCCGCTGCCGTGCGCGATCCACACTCCGGAACAGGCGCGCATGATCGGCTCGATCGCCGTGACCATGCCGCTCGCGGGAAACTGGACGACGATGCCGCCTGCGGCATCCCGGTTGTGCAGATAGGGCTCGCGATTCGACACGGTCATCACCTGCGCGGAATGCAGGTGATTGACCACCACCTGACGCAGCGCCCGCGGCGTCCAGTTCTCGCGGAAGTCGATCTCCAGCCGTTGGGTCTCCTCGATTTCGGCCAGCGCCTCGCGCACCTGCGACAGGATCGGCAGGGCGGCGCGCGAGGAATGCGCATCGTCGCCGAACCGGCCGCCGCGGATGTCGCCTATCAACACCTTGACCCAGCGCCTGAGCTGCAGCCAGGCGCCGAGCACGACGAAGATCGCGAGCAGGACAACCGAAATGCCGACGAACAGGAACAGAAAATCGCGCGCGGTTCGCTGCCGCCGGTCGACGAAGCTAAGGTCGTGAACGAGCAGCACGCGATACGGGGCCGGCGCGGAGTCGAAATCGAAGCGCGAGATCTCCACGCTGCCGGACGGCAGCTCGACGGTGCGTTCGGCCGCCTGTTTCGTCATCGGCCCGAGTTCACAGGAGACCGCGCGGGGCATCAACTCCGTCCGAACGATGGTGCCGCCGCCCGGCCGGCAGACCGCCACGGCAAGCAGCCGCTTGTCGGCCGTGATCTGTTCCAGGTAATGCTGCAGCCTCGCCCGATCGTCGTGCGCGACGAGGTCGGAAACCGGCTGCCGCATCGAGGTCATCAGCAGCTGCGCGCGCATCTCGATGTCGCCAAGAAACCATTCGGTCAACAGCTTGTCTATATACGGCAAGCCGACATAGGCGACGAAACAGGATGCGAGCGCGACCGACAGGATGAGTCGGGCAAGGGCCGATCGGAACATGGTGCCTCCATGGGGTTCTCCGCCACGGCGTGCGCTTACGCGGGGAACGCATTACGATTGAAGATTAGCAAATATCCGGACCCAAGATGCCGACACGTTTTCACACGGGCCGCGAACGGCGATGAACGGCGCAAACGCTCCCGCGCCGTCCCCGGACTGGGCGTTGTTCCTGGACGTCGATGGCACCTTGATCGAGTTCGGCGATTCACCGGCCGACACCCGCGCGAGCGGCGAGCTGCGGCAGCTGCTGATGGCCGTGGAGCGCAGGCTCGGTGGATCACTGGCGCTCGTCAGCGGCCGCAGCATCGACACCCTCGATGCGCTGTTCGCGCCGAAGCGCTACGCCGCCGCCGGGCTGCACGGCGGCGAGCGCCGCGGCGCTTTCGGTGAATCGCGCGCGGCGCGGGATGACTCGCTCGACGGCGCGCGGCTCGAGCTGCGCGAGTACGTCGACTCCAATCGAGGCGCGCTGCTCGAAGACAAGGGATCCGCGCTGGCGCTGCACTATCGCGTGGCTCCGCATTTGGAGCGGTCGGCACGCCGGTTGTTGAAGCGCATCGTGGCCGAATCGGACGGTCGATTCCACATCCAGGAGGGCGACAACGTGGTGGAGATCAAACCAGGCCTCGCAACCAAGGCCGGCGCCATCGACGCATTCATGAGCGAGGCGCCGTTCGCCGGGCGGTTGCCGGTATATGTCGGCGACGACATCACCGACCGCGACGGATTTCGTGCGGTGGAAGCGCGCGGCGGGATTTCCGTCGCGGTCGGCGACCGCGTCAGCGCGCAATACCGGCTCGAAAATCCGGCCGCAGTGCGCGCCTGGCTGGCGCCATTGGCGGCCGCGTGGCCGCCGGCGTGAGCGGCAAGGTGGGTCCCGGTCTGGATCTCGCGCTGATCGGCAACTGCCAGGTCGCCGCCTTGGTCGATCCGGTGGGGAGCATCGTCTGGGCCTGTCTGCCGCGGCCGGATGCGGATCCGGTGTTTTGCGCGCTGCTCAAGCGCGAGGGCGGTCGTTCGCGGACCGGCGTCTGCTCGCTGGAACTGCGCGGCATGGTCGATTCCGGCGTGGCCTATGAGCGCAACACGGCGATCCTGCAGACGACGCTCGCCGATGGCGACGGCAATTCGCTGCGCATCACGGATTTCTGTCCGCGTTTCCGCCAGATGGGCCGGGTGTTCCGGCCGATGAGCATCGTGCGCCTGATCGAACCCCTGGGCGGCCGTCCGGTCGTGAGTCTGCGGCTCTCGCCCCTCGCGAATTTCGGGGCCGACACGCCGCAGCGCATTCCGGGAAGCCACCACATCCGGTTCGTCACGCCCGACCTGCAGTACCGGGTGACCACGAACGCGTCGATCTCCGCTCTTCTCGACGGCGGCGCGTTCGTGCTCGACGAGCCGATCGCGCTGATCCTGATGCCCGACGAGTCCGTCGGCGGCGAACCCGTATCCGTTGCGCGGACATGGCTCGCGGCCACCCGCGCCTACTGGCAGGAGTGGGTCCGCGGACTCGCGATCCCGTTCCACTGGCAGGAGGCGGTGATCCGCTCCGCGATCACGTTGAAGCTGTGCACCTATGAGGACACGGGCGCGGTTCTCGCCGCGATCACGACCTCGATTCCCGAGGTCGCCGCCAGCGGGCGCAATTGGGACTACCGTTACTGCTGGCTGCGCGACAGCTTTTTCGTGATCCACGCGCTCAACCGGCTCGGCGCGACGAATACCATGGTGGGGTACCTGCGCTACCTCGACCGCGTCGTCGCCCGCTCGCAGACCGGCGTGTTGCAGCCGCTGTACGGAATCAGCGGCGATGCGAAAATTCCCGAGCGCACGATCGACTCCCTGGACGGTTATCGCGGCATGGGCCCGGTGCGCATCGGCAATCTTGCGTATGCGCAGACCCAGCACGACGTCTACGGAGCGGTCATCCTGGCGGCGACGCAGCTGTTCTTCGACGAGCGCCTGCCGGCCCCCGGCGACAAGTCGCTGTTCATGCGCCTTGAGAAGCTGGGCGAGCGCGCCGCGGCATCCTTCGGCCTGGCCGATGCGGGCCCCTGGGAGTTTCGCGGCCACGAGGCCGTGCATACGTTCTCGGCCGTGATGTGCTGGGCGGGGTGCGACCGCCTGGCGCGGATCGCCGCGCG
>JBBISV010000027.1:0-24257 GCA_037441085.1 Gammaproteobacteria bacterium
GGCGGCGCGACTTGATCGCCGTCGTGCACGGCTTGTTGCCGAACTGAACCGCCAATTCACCGTTGGAGACGGGCGACGATGGCGCGCTGGCGATGCAGTTCCGCTTTCGGCAGCGGCACCAGCCCCTCATCGATCAAATAGCCGTCGGCTCCCGCCGCGCATAAACTCAGGAATTCCCCGGCGAAGTCGGCGAGACCGCTGATCGAGCGCAAATGCGCGTCCTTGACGTACAGGAAAAGCGGTCGCGAGATCGGATAAATTCCCGATGGAATCGTCGAGCGGGTCGGGGCTACGCCGTTGACCGTGGCGGCGCGGATCCGATTCGGAAACTCCTCCAAGTACTGATAGGTCAGCAGGGCCATGGCGCGAGGATCGCGCGCGAGCTCTCCGAGCGAGAGCTCGAGATTGTCCATGTCGACCCAGTGTCCGTCGTTGCGAATGGTTCCGCACATCGTCGCGCGCTGCGGCGGAGGCAGCCGCGCTCCGGCTGCGGTTGCTGCGCAGCTCGGTTCCATGACGAGCGTCACCAGTTCGTCGCGAGTGCCGTGGGTGGGCGCAGGCCCGAAGATCTTGATCGGCCGGTCCGGCAAACCTGGATCGATGTCATGCCAGCTCCGGTAGGGGTTTGGGACAAAGCTTCCGCGTCGGGGCACGAATTTCGCGATGGCGCGCCACAGTTGCGCCAATGTCACGTTGAAGCTCGATGTCTTGCTGGAACTGACGAGCACGAGACTGTCGTAGCCGATGCGAACTTCCGTGATTCGCTTTACCCCATTGGCGGCGCAGAGCGCCCGCTCGGCGGGCAGGATGCGGCGCGAGGCATCAGCGATGTCGGGAGTGCCGATCCCTGATCCGGTGCAGAACTGGTCGAGTCCGCGTCCGGTGCTGCTGGAGCGAACGTCCGGCATCTCGAACGATCCGGATTTGGCGAAATGTTCCGCCACGATGTCGCTGAAGGGGTAAACGGTAGAGGAACCCACGGCGAAGATCCGAGCACGCGCGGCCGCGGGTGCGGCCGCGGCAAATAGCGCGGTCAGCGAGATGATCAAGACGTGGCGTCGCATGCCCGTGCCGGTCCCGCGCAGATCCATGATGTCCGCAGCGTAACTCTCGGGGCGGGATTCGACAACGGCCGTTGTATCATGGGCCGGGGTTCCTGCGAAAGCCGCTCCGTCGGTGGAGCCGCGCCGACGGTTGGCTGTGATAGGGTAAAAGAGTACTGCTCGGAGATTCGAGATGCGGCCACTCAATCGGTACCCTGCACCCGGCCGGCCGGCGGCGCGCGCCGCTTTGATCGCGCTCTGCTCATTCGGGATCGCCGGTGCATGGGCCGCCGCGCCACCCGCCCGATCGGACCACGCGGCGGACCTCGCGGCGGAACGCGCGGCGGAGACCGTCGCCACCCATTGGCTTGCCCTCGTTGACGCGGGACATTACCGCCGGGGCTGGCTGCTGGCCGGCGACTATCTGCGCAGGGCCACGACCGAGACGGCCTGGGCTTCCTCGGTCGCGCACGCGCGCGGCATCTGTGGTGCGTTGTTGGCGCGCCGCCTGCAGTCCGCCTACGCGACTTCGTATCTGCCGGACTCGCCTCCGGGTCATTATGTCGTCCTGCACTACGCGAGCCGATTCGTCCACAACAGTCCGGCCACGGAGACGCTGACTCTGATCCAGGACAGCGCGGGCTCGTGGCGCGTGGTCGGTTACTACATCAGTTGACCGTTGCGGGACGGGAACCTTGACTCGCGGGCGACGCGCTCGGAGTATGGCGCATGGGTTTTCGCTTCCGCCGCACGATCCGTATCGCTCCGGGCATTCGCGTGAATCTCTCGCGATCGGGTGCATCGACGTCGCTGGGCGCGCGCGGCGCCCGCGTCACGGTGGGGCATGGCCGGGTGCGTGAAACCGTCGGCGTGCCGGGAACCGGCTTGAGCTACACGGCGGTGCGATCGGCCAGACCGCCCTGGCGGGTCGGCCGCGTGCTGTTCTGGCTGTTCGCAATCATTTTTCTGCTGCCCTTCGCGATCGGCGCGCTCGCGGCGCTCTGGGGCGGCTTGTAGCGCGCCGCGACCGGCCGTTCAAGCCTGGAGCGGACGGAATTTCGCGGTGAAATGGCGCATGGCCGGCGGTTGCCACGAAATCCGGTAGCCGCCGAGGCGCGACTTGCCGGCGATCAGGTCTTCGAACACCTCGATCAAATAGTCGGCGTGGCTCTGGGTGTACACGCGCCGCGGGATGGCCAGCCGCACCAGGTCCATCGGCGCCGCCGCCTCGGTGCCGTCCGCCTTCATGCCGAACATCACCGTGCCGATTTCGCACGAGCGGATGCCGCCCTCGACATAGAGTGCGACCGCCAGCGCCTGGCCGGGATATTCCAGCGGCGCAATGTGGGGCAGCATCCGCCGCGCGTCGACGAACACGGCGTGGCCGCCGGTGGGCTTGACGATCGGCACGCCGAGCGCGGTCAGGCGCTCGCCGATATACGCGCTCGTTCGCAGCCGATAGCGCAGGTAGTTTTCATCCACGATCTCGCGCAGGCCCTGCGCGATCGCATCGAGATCGCGCCCGGCGAGCCCGCCGTAGGTGGGAAATCCCTCGGTCAGTATCAGCCGGCTGCGCGCGTCCTGGGCGAGCGCGTCGTCGTTGAGCGCGAGCCAGCCGCCGATGTTCGCGAACGCATCCTTTTTCGCCGACATGGTCATGCCGTCCGCGTCGGCGAACATGTCGCGGACGATCGCCGTGACGGGCCGGTCGCCCTGACCCGCTTCGCGCATCTTGATGAAGTAGGCGTTTTCGGCGAAGCGGCAGCCGTCGATGATGAACGGGCGGCCGTGTCGGCGGGCCATCGCCGCGACCGCGCGGATGTTGGCGAGGCTGACCGGCTGCCCTCCACCCGCATTATTGGTGACGGTCAGCATCACGCACGGCACCGCCGCGCCGTGCCGCGTGAGGAACGCGTCGAGCTTCGCGAGGTCCATGTTCCCCTTGAACGGGTGCAGGTTCTCCGGGTCCATGCCCTCGGCGATCACCAGATCGTGTGCCTCGGCCCCCGTGGCCTCGATGTTTCCGCGGGTCGTGTCGAAATGATTGTTCGACGGCACCTTGCGTCCGGCCCCGCCGAGCAGCGAGAACAAGATGGCCTCGGCGGCGCGCCCTTGGTGGGTGGGAAGGATGTGCTTGAACGGCATCAACTCGCGTACGGCCGCCTCGAAGCGGAAAAAAGAGGGGCTGCCCGCGTAACTCTCGTCGCCGGACAGCAGCGCCGCCTGCTGGGCTGCGCTCATCGCGCTCGTGCCGCTGTCGGTGAGCAGATCGATCAGCACATCGTCGGATTTCAGCGCGAACAGGTTGTAATCGGCCGCCGCGATCAAACGCAGGCGCTCCTCGCGGGTGGTCAGCCGGATCGGCTCGACGGCCTTGATCCGAAACGGCTCGATGATCACTCTGTTGCGCAATTGGTCTCTCCCTTCGATCGTGGTCGGTCTTTCGTGCGCCGGTATAGCCCCTCGCGGCCGGACGCGTCAATCGGCGTGCGCGGGGCCGGGTGGAGCGCGGGGCCTATCCGCTCGGGCGGGACTTCGATAAGCTCACACGCTTCGCACCGTCCCCGCGACGGTGATTCATCCGGAGTGCGTACGATGCAACGAGCGATAGATCCCTTCCGTGTCGGTGCGTGGGGCGCGTCCCTGGCGCTTGCCGCGGTGATGTTCGCCGCAACGGCCGCGGCCGCCGCGGCCGGTTCGGCGCCGCAGTTTCTCGACGGCAAACTCACCTGGCGCAGCATCGGACCCACCATCGGCGGCCGCGTCGTCGCGGTGGCCGGGGTTCCCGGGCAGCGGGATCTCTTCTACATGGGCGGAGTCGACGGCGGCGTCTGGAAGAGCGTCGACTACGGCGTCACCTGGAACAATCTCACCGACGGCAAGCTGCCGTCGGCCAGCGACAGCATCGGCGCGCTCGCGGTTGCGCCCTCCGATCCGAACGTCATCTACGCCGGCACCGGGGAGAGCGACATTCGCGGCGATTTCATCACAGGCGACGGCGTGTTCAAGTCCACCGACGCCGGCAAGCACTGGTCATACGCCGGTTTGCGCGACACGCACACGATCAGTGCCCTGGTCGTCGACCCGACGAACCCCGCGGTCGTCTACGCATCCTCGATGGGCCACGTGTTCAAGCCGAACGCCGAGCGCGGCGTGTTCAAATCCGTCGACGGCGGCCAGACCTGGACGAAGATCCTCTACGTCGACGACAAGACCGGCGCCATCGACCTCGTGATGGATCCGGCCGACTCGAAAGTCCTGTATGCGGCGATGTGGCAGGCGCAGCGCACGCCTTGGGCCCTGGACGACGGCGGCCCGGGCAGCGGCCTTTACAAGAGCACCGACGGCGGCGCGACCTGGAGCAACATCACCGGGCATCCGGGTCTCCCGCGCGGCGTGCTCGGGCGCATCGGCGTCGGCGTCGCCGCCAGCGCGCCGAACGTCGTCTACAGCATGGTCCAGGCGAAGGATGGCGGCGTGTTCCGCTCCGCCGACGGCGGGGCCACCTGGACCCGCGTGAATTCGAACTGGAGCCTGCGCCAGCGCGGCTTCTACTACATGAGCATCTACGTCGATCCGACCGACGCGCAGACGGTGTACGTGCCGGAGGTGGACGCGCTGTGGGTCTCGCACGACGGCGGCAGGAGCTTCGCCAAGCTGCACACGCGGCACGGCGACAACCACATCATCTGGATCAATCCTCACGACCCCAAGGTTCTGCTCGAGGGCAATGACGGCGGCGCGACGGTGTCGACCGACGGCGGCACGACCTGGAGCGACGAGCACAACCAGTCGACCGGCCAGTTCTACCACGTCGCGCTCGATGATCAGTTTCCGTTCCATGTCTACGGCGCCCAACAGGACGAGGGCTCCTTCGAGGGTCCGAGTGCGGCACCCGGAGGATCGATATCGCCCGGAGCCTGGCATTCGGTGGCGCTCGGCGAGAGCACTTTCGTGGCGCCCCAGCCCGGCGATCCGGACGTGACCTACGGCAGCGATTACTACACGGTGATGCAGCGCTACGACATGAAGACCGGCGAGCGGCGTTCGGTCAGCCCCGACCCGCAATACCTCGACGGGGTGTCGGCGGCGGAGATGAAATACCGTCTCGGTTGGACGCACCCGATCTTCTTCTCCCCGAATGATCCCAAGGAGTTGATGCTGGCGTCGCAATACGTGATGAAGAGCGCCGACGGCGGACGGACCTGGACGCGCATCAGCCCGGACCTCACGCGCAACGATCCACGGACCGAGAAGCCGAGCGGCGGACCGGTCGATCTCGACCAGACGGGCGCGGAGATCTATCCCGACATTTCGGCGCTGGCGGTTTCGCCGGTCGACGCGCGCGTGATTTGGGCGGGATCCCAGGACGGGCTGGTGCACGTCACGACCGATGCCGGCGGGCACTGGCAGTCGGTCGCACCCGCGTCGCTCGGCGAATGGGCGGAAATCACGTCGATCGAACCCTCGCATGTCGCCGCCGGCACGGCTTATCTCACCGCGTCGCGGTACATGTCGGATGACTTCCATCCCTACGTGTTCGAGACGACGGATTTCGGCCGCCACTGGGCGCCGCTGACCGCGGGGCTGCCCGCGGATCAGTATGCGTTCGTGGTGCGCCAGGATCCGCGCGAGGCCGGACTCTTGTTCCTCGGCACCAAGAACACGGTGTTCGCCAGTTTCGACGGTGGCGCTCAGTGGCGGCCGCTCGGATTGAACCTGCCGCACGTGCAGGTGCGCGATCTGGCGTTCAACATCCGCCAGGGCGACCTCGTGGCCGCGACGCACGGGCGCGCCTTCTGGGTGCTCGACAATCTCGCGCTCCTCGAGCAGCTCGCGCATGATCCGACGCCTGCCGTCGACGCACCCCGCTTGTACGCGCCGGAAACCGCCTGGCTCAGCTTCGCGTACGGCCAGGACGATCACGCCAAGTATCACGGTTCGTTCGGCACCAATCCACCGTTCGGGGCAACGGTCTTTTTCCGCGTCCCGGCGAATTACGACGGCAAGCAGCCGGCAAGCCTGTCCTTCCTCGACCCCCAGGGCCGGCTGGTGCGCCGCTTCGCGCTGCATCTGAAAAAGAAGGAGCCGAAGGTGTCGCCCGAAGTCCGGGATAACCGCACGCCGCTCGAGGAAAAAATGGAGGGGCTGGCGAAGCTCACGGCCATCGCGCCGGGAATGAACCGGTTCCAGTGGGATCTGCGTTACGCCGATGCGACGGACGTCACCGGCTTCGAGCCGCCCGAGGAGACCGACGCCCTGGTCGCCGACAACAGCGGCCCGCGCATCAATCCCGGCCGCTATACCGCGGTGCTGGAATACAACGGCCACACGGTCCGGCAGACTTTTGCGGTCGCCCTCGATCCGCGGCTGCATACCACGGACGCGGCAATGCAGCAGTCACTGGCGCTGCAGCTGCGCATCCATGCCGCCGTGGACCGGCTCGACCGCAACATCAACCAAGCGATCGCGGTCCGCCACCAGTTGGGCCAGGCGATCGCGGCGCATCGGATTACCGCGGAACAGGCCGGGGCGGCGCGCGCGGCGCTGGACCAAGCGATCACGGCCGTCGTGCAGCTCGAAGTGCACTCGAGCGAGGGCGACGTGATGCACGAGATGCGGCTGCGCAGCTTCCTGGCGTACCTGCAATCGGACGTGGGTCTGTCCTATGTGGCGCCGAATGCCGCCGAAGTGGCCACGTTCGACCGTCTCGAACGCCAGGCGCTCGCCGGCGAGACCAAGCTGCAGGCGGCGGTCGCGCAGGGCAGGCGCCTGCTCTAGTCGGCCTCAGCCGTCCCGCTGCCGGAGAAATCCACGCTCCGGCAGCGGGACGGTCATCTCCTGGGAATCGAGATCGAACGCGGCGGCCAGGCGGTCGCGCCAATGCCTTCCGGCCGCGAGGTCGGAGGTGTTGATGATAGCCAGCCGGAATCCGCCTGGCGGCATGGCGTGATCCGCGGCCGCCTTGTCGGCGTCGAAGGTGACTTGCACGCTGCTCACCGGTGCGTCGGCCCGGATCTCCGCCAAGAGCGCCGCGGGCGGATGCCGGTATCGCCGGGCGTGCGGCCCGAACAGCACGACGCTGTAGCCATCGCGCCGGTCGGCATCCGCATATTCCCAGCGGCCGCGCGCGTACAGCCCGACCACCGCGTCGATCCAGCCGCGGCCGTAGAGATCCGGCCACTGATCGGCGAAGCGTAGATGCGCCTCGATGATCCTGCCGCCTATGGTCTCTAGGTTGAGCATGCCGGTGTAGTCCGGCAGCGACGACTCGACCCAGTCCGTGCAATAGGTGTCGAGCGCGGGGCGCGCCCGCGCCTCGATGGTCCAAAAATCGAACGTGCCGCCGTCGGCCGCGAGTCCGAGCGTATGCCGGCACCAGCGCACCCGTCCCTCGACCACGGCGACATCGGTGCTGACGTGCTCGCCGGTGAGCAATGGCATCCACATGAACCCGGGCTGCTCGCAGGCCCGGTACTCGGCGCGATCGCGCAGCGGGCGGCTGCCGACACCCATGCCCTTGAGGTTGAAGGTGGGCTTGCTGAACACCGGGTATTGCGCCGGTTCGATGCCGTGGGGAGCGCAGTCCAGGCCCTGCGATTCGGCGATCAGCAGCTTGTTGTAAATCCACCGGTGCCGCGGATTCCAGCGGTAGGCGTCCAGGTCGTCCGTCGGCACGTGGACGTCGGCCGGGCAGGCGATCCGGTCGAAGTACTGGGTGCGCCAAGGATCCCGCTCGTGGATGGGCATCAGCGCATGATAGCCACGGTGGGACTTTCACGCTGGCATTGTTTCCGGCGAAGGGCCAAGCTACACGGGTTGCTCAGGGATGACGTTCGCCGGGGTCGAGCGTTGGCACAAGGTGGAACCGCTATGGTGCAGTGCGAGTGGGTATGAACGAGAGCCTTCGCGTGCCGGTCAAGGTTCGCGACCTCGCGGCGCGCGCTGAACAGCTGCCGTTGTTGCCGACCGTGGTGTTGCGGGTGCTGCGGCTCGACTCGGGCGGGGACCGCTATTTCGAGGAACTGCTCGGGCTCGCCGAGGAAGATCCGACCTTCGCGATGCGCTTGGTCCGGCTCGCCAATGCGCCGGCCAGCGCACCCTCCAAACCGATCGTCACCATCCGTCAGGCCGTGACCCGACTGGGTGCGCGCGAGTGCGCGGGGCTCGTGACGGCGCTCGCCGTCTCCCGCGTTTTCGTACCGACGACCGCCGCGCAACGCAATTTATGGCTGCACGCGCTGCAGACGGCGGTCGCGGCGCGCACGATCGCGAGCCTGATGGTGCACCCGGCGATCGCCCCCGATCAGGCCTATCTGGCCGGGTTGCTGCACGACATCGGGCGGTTCGTGATGTTCGAGTCGGCGACCGACGACTTGATGCGGGTCGACGACACGCACTGGCACTCGCCGCAGGAACTGCTGGACGCGGAACACGCACTGCTTCACTACGATCACGTGCAACTGGGGGTTGCGGTCTGCAATCGCTGGTCGATCCCGCAGACCCTGTGCGACGTCGTCAAACTCCATCACGAGTACCGGGCTCCCGCCGCCCTGGCCGCGACGCCGCTCGGCACCCTGGTCGCGACGGTGCAGTTCGCCGACATGCTGAGCGTCCGCTTGATCGAGGCGCCGCATATCGCCGACCTGGATCCGGTCGACATCGCACAGGACCTGTGCGCGACATGCGTGCGTCCGGAGTGGGCGCGGCCGCCGGTTGCCCCGAGCGTCCTCGCGCAACGGCTCGCAATTATCCGCGACGAGGCGGGCGCCGTGGCCTTGCGCCTGTTGGACGGAGGCCGCTAGCCGGCGGCCTCGGCTGGGCGCATCCGCGCCGCCGCCCTCAGCCCTTGGATTGTTTCTTTTCGCGCTTGGCCGCGCGCTTTTCCTCCATCGTTTTGGCCGGCTTCTTCTTGTCTTCCTTCTTTCGATCCATGCCCTTGCCCATGACTCGACTCCTCGGTGTTCGGTGTATCGCGAATTGATCCGCCGCATCCGATATTGAACGTGCGGCAACGCGATGACAAGCCGGTGTCCGCCGGGATCGCGGGCGGTGCGGTCACTCCGAGACCGCGGCGGCCTCGCCGCGGAACAAGTCGAGCAACCCGGCGTGCGCGAGAATCTTCACCCGTTTGGCGCTGACCTCGATCAAGCCGCGGCGCGCGAGCTCGGAAAAGCACCGGCTGACGGTCTCGCTGCGCAGGCCCAGATAGCGGGCGATCTCCTCGCGGCTCATGCCGATGCGGAAGTCCCGCCCCGGCACTCCGCGGGACTGCATGCGCGCGCCGATGTTGAGCGTGAATCCGGCGACCCGCTCGAGCGCGCCCTTGTCGCGCACCATCGTCAGCAGTTCGCGTGTCGCGGCGCCCGCGCTTGCGATCAGGTCGATCAATTCACCGGCCACCGCAGGCAGTGTGGCGCAGGCGTTTTCGACGATGCGCCAGGGGACCGCGCAGACGAACGAGGTTTCGACCGCCCGGCAGGTCGTCCGGCTACCGGACGAGCCCGTGCTCTGCACCGTCAGCAGTTCGCCGGGGAGACAGAAATTGGCGATCGACTCCCATCCGGAATCGATACCGTCGATTTCCGTGATGCAGCCGCTGCGCACCATGTACAAGGACTCGATACGCTCGCCGCCGCGGTACAGGATGTGGCCGCGCGCGATGCGCATCCGGCGGATCCGGGATTCGGTCGCGCGGCCGGCACCCTTCACCGCGCGCGCCGGGAAGCATATGCGGTGCAATCCGCACATCGTGCAATCCCCTTGCTTGATTTCACGCATCGGCGGCGTGTCGTCGGCGGGCGCCCGGGAATTGATCTGAGTCAGTTCCTCGCTTCCGCCATCGCGGTAGGCTGATGTCATCGAAGTGCGCATCGATTCCGATCCTCGTCGGGCCCGGTCTGGGACCCCAGCCCCCGAGGATAGCCGCCCGCCGCCTCCGCGTTATACGGATAGTCCCGTATTCCCCTAGGTACCAACTACGGACCTCCCGGACGCGACCGGCCGGGAGTCATCCGCCGTCGCCGGAACACGCGTCCTCGGCATACTTCAGCGTCTCGAAACGCGCCGCCAAGGCTTCGCCGGCGCTCTTTTGCGCGCGGATCGCGTTGACCATCTCGAGTGCGGTCCGGTCGCTCGCCGGCAGGTCGACGTCGCTCACCCGCAGCGGCGTGACGCGGTCGCCCCATCGAATCAAATGCGAGGAAACGGTCAGTCCACCGCCGAACGCCGGCATCAGCACGAGTTCTCCCGGGCGCACGCGGCCGGTCTCGACCGCCTCGACCAGTGCGACCGGCGCCGTCGCGGAACTCATGTTCCCGTATTTCTGGACCGTGAGAAACAGCTTGTCCGGCGTCGCGCCGGTGCGTTTCGCAACGGCGTCGATGATGCGCAGATTCGCCTGGTGCGGCACGACCAGCGCCACCTCGTCGATGCCGACCCCGGCACGCCGCATCACATCGAGGCTCGCCTCGCTCATGCCATGCACGGCCTTGCGAAAGATTTCCTGGCCGTCGAAATCCCAGCGCGTGAGCCCGAATTGGACGCCGAGATTGGCGTACATGGTGCCCATCCCGCGGACCCGCAGAATCTGCCGCGAATCGGCGTAACACTGCAGTTTCTCGCAGATGACGCCGGTTTCCTGCGCCGCCTCCGTCAACACGACCGCCGCCGCGCCGTCGCCGAACAGGACGGCCACGTTGCGGTTGTTCCAATCCATGTATTGTGAGATCAGCTCGACCCCGATCACGAGCGCGTTCTTGACGATGCCGCTTTTGATCATCGACGTGCCGATCGACAGCCCGTACATGAAGCTGGTGCAGGCGGTGTTGACGTCGAATGCCGCCGCGCGCACCGCCCCGATGCGTCGTTGCACGCCGGAGGCGCTGTTCGGCACCATCTCGTCGTTGCTGCAGCTGCCGTAGATCACCAAATCGATGTCCTCGCCGCGCAGGCCGGCGCAGGCGATGGCCCGTTCGGCGGCGACGATCGCCAGTTCGATGCCCGGGACATGGGAGATCCGCCGCTCCTTCATGCCGGTGCGCGTGGTGATCCACTCGTCGTCGGTCGGCAGGAAGGTCGCCAGGTCCTGGTTGGTCAAGATGGACGGCGGAAGGCATTTGCCCCAGCCGACGATTGCCGCGTGCGTCAACGAATCCCCCTGCGAGCCTTGGTGTGTGTCGCCCCATTGTCGCCCGATCGGGGCGAAACCGCACGAGGGACGGCGACGGGCGCCCGTCAGGCCAGGGCAAGCTGCGGGTCGAGGTGCAGGGCGGGCAGACGCACGGTGTCGCCGGTGCATTCCCGGGCCTGGGTGTCGGCCCAGTACCGCTGCAGTGCAGTATCGGAATGCATGATCGCCATCCGGCACTGTTCGAGCTCATATTTGAGCAGCGGCAACAACGCCGATTGCGGTCCCGGCGATTGCGGTGGCGCCGATGCGCCGCTGTCCTCCGCTTGGATCTGCGTTTCGCAAAACAGGCGGAAATAGTCCGTATAAAGGGCCTGATAGAGCTGTAAGGGCCCGAGAAAGCCGGGATCGCGCACCAACGTGCAGCCGACGTGACTTGCGCAGAGGAAGCTGCAGGCCTTGCGCAAATACAGCCCATGTTCGCAAATCACCGCGTGCGTGTAGTCCTGGGTCGGGTGGAACGCGGCGACGATCCGGCGGCGCAGGGCGCCGCGCGGGCGGGCATCGCGCAGATATTCGAACAAGGCCTTGCGGTGGATGAGGCGGAACGCGGCCTTTTTCAGCAGCGCAGCCTGGGTGCGGCGAAATCCCGGGTTCGCGACCTCACGCATCAGACCGGAGTGTTCGCTCTCCCACATGCTGAAGGTCGCGGGCGTCTCCAGCAGCCGGCTCGCGACCAGTTGCTCGGTCGGATCGGCGCTATGCAGTGCGCTCTGCACGCGGTCCGTGGACTCGCGCATCAGGCGCACGTGATCAATCACGCTGCGATGCACCCCTTCATCCTCCTGTGTCCCCCTACTTCGGACCGGAGATTTTTCCTTTTTTAGGCGCGTATATCCGTTCGCCCCTTTGCGAAAAGATTCGGACTTTTCCCCGGCGCTGTCAATCGAATTTGCTGCGTTCCTAGCTCGAAGGTGTTATCGCAATGCGTCAGCGCGGCGACGACAATGCGGACTGTGGTATCAAGGACGACAGGATTGCGGCGAAGGTCGCCCGCAGCGCGGGCCGTCCTGGGCGTGGGCGTCCTGGGCGTGACCGTTCTGGGCGTGGCGGCGGCACGAGCCGCCGTCCCCGCAACCGCCACGCCGGCGGCAGCTGCTCCCGCGCCAGGCACGATCCGGATCTGGGCGAGCCCCGCCGATGGGCCGCTGATCGCCGCGCTCGAGGCCGGTTACCGCCATTCCCATCCCACCGCGCGCTTCGCCACCACGCTGTACGGACCGGAGTCGACGCTGGCTTCGGTCAACATGGACGTCGCCGACGTCGCCTTCATGGCGCGTGAAATCCGGGTGCCGCTGGAGACCATGGCGTTCGAATGGGAGCATCACTACGCGCCGTTCGAAATCGAGATCGCCAACGCGGGACTCGGCGCGCTTCACGGCCCGAGCCGTCCCGGCGTGAATCTGGCGTTCATCGTCAACCGGCGCAATCCGCTCGCCTGCATCACGCTGCGCGAGGCCGATGACGTGTTCGCCGCGGATCATCGCCGCGGCGGCGCGAACATCCGATCCTGGGGTGGGTTCGGACTCACCGGCGCGTGGGGCTCCCGACCCATTCATGTCTATGGCCCGCCGGTGGATGACGTCGCGGCCCTGTTCATTCGCGCGCGGGTTCTTGCCGGCAGCCGCAAGTGGAACGCGGTCTATCAGGTGGTGCCGGGCGGATGGCGCGCGGTGCGCCGGGCGGTCGCCGTCGATCCGGGCGGCATCGCGTACGCACCGCCCGTCCCTCGCGATGCCGGGATCAAGGCGCTGCGTCTGGCGGCGGACGTAGACGGGGTCTGCGAGGCGCTCGATGCGCGCACCGCGGTGGCTCGCAGCTATCCGCTCGCGCGCGCAATCCGCGTCGTGCTGGACCGGCGGCCGGGAACTGCGATTCCCGCCGCAGTGGACGCCTTCCTGCGCTACGTGCTGAGTCCCGAGGGCCAGCGCGTCATCGGCGCCGACGGAGCCTACCTGCCGCTGCGCACTGCCGATGCCCGCGAACAACTGCGGCTGCTCGAATGAGGCCGGGCCTCGCCGGCATGTTCCTCGCGCTCGCGGTGGCCGGCGCGTTTGCGGCGCAGGCCGCGTCGCCGAGCGCGGAGCTGTCGCCGAGCGCGGAGCCGCCGCCGAGCGCCGAGCTGCCGGCGCCCTATCAGCCGCACGACGTCGTCCACGGCACCATCCGCATCTGGGGACACGGGGCTTACGACCGGTCGCGGGACTTCATCGGCGAACTGGTGCGTGCCTGGGAGCGTGGATTCCGCCGGGTTCAGCCGGGCGTACGCTTCGAGAATCACCTGGTCGGAACCGCGGCGGCCATCGGCGCGCTGTACACGGGACGCGGCGACCTGGCGCTGATGGGCCGCGAGATCTGGCCCCCCGAAGTGGCGGCATTCCGGGAGGTGTTCGGCTATCCCCCGACCGGCGTGGACGTGGTCACCGGCAGCTTCGATGTCCGCAACCGCGACTACGCGCTCGTGGTTTTCGTGCACAAGTCCAATCCGATCACCGGCCTCACGCTCGCCCAGCTGGATGAGACGTTCGGCGTCGAGCGCCGCCGCGGCGGGCACCGCGTCCGGACCTGGGGCGATCTCGGACTCAGCGGCAGCTGGCGTGACCGGCCGGTGCATCTGTATGGATTGCCGATCTCCCGCGGATTCGCGCGATTCTTCGAGGACCGGGTGTTCCTCGGCGGGCGCCTGTGGCGCCCGTCGCTGCGCGAGTTCGCCGACGCCAAGGGATCGAAGGGTGGCGCGAGCGACGGCGGCCAGCGGATGCTCGACGCCATGGCCGGGGATCCGGACGCGATCGGTTATGCGGGGCTGCTGTACCACAATCCCGATGTCAAACCCATCGCCCTCGCGCGGCGTCCGGGTGGCGTCTACGTCGCACCGACCGCGGACAATGTGCTGCGGCATCGGTACCCGCTCGCCCGCATGATCACGATGTTTTTCAACCGCCCGCCGGGTGCGCCGGTCGATCCGAAACTGCGAGAATTCCTGCGCTATGTGCTGAGCCGCGACGGCCAGCAGGCGGTGAGCGCGCACGGCGGCGGCTACCTGCCGATGCTCGCGCCGTTCGCCGCAGACCAGTTACAGAAGCTCGATTGAACTCCGGAGGTTTGTCGTCATGAAGCCCGTTTCGAATTCCGCGGGGCGCGCCGCCGCGATCGCCGTCATCCTGTTGTCGTTTTCCGCCCTCGTCTGGACGGTGCCGGTGTCGGCCCAGGCGAACCGGCCTGCGCTCGGTCTCGACCTGCAGCACGCGCGCGCCAAGTTCATCGTCGTCAAGGCGAAGAAAGTCTTTTATACCAAACGCTGGGACCTCAGCGGTCTGCCGTCCTATCATCCGACGACCCAGGTGAACGGCACGCTGCGGCTGTGGGGCAGCAACTACATCCAGGATGGCAATCTCGGCCAGTATTGGGCGACGGCGTTCCGGAAATACCAGCCGGGCGTTCATTTCGCTTTCCACATGCAGACCACGGTCGCCGCGGTGCCGGCGCTGGTGTTCGGGGTTGCCGACATCGGCGTGGGCCGGAAGATCACCTTCGCCGAACAGCTGCTGTACGAACGCTACCGGAACGGCGATCCGCTGGAGATCGCCGCGGCAACCGGCTCCTACGACGTCACCGGCTGGCAGCCGGCCTACGGCATCGTGGTCAGCAAGGACAATCCGCTCACGCAGCTGACCATGCAGCAGCTCGACGGCATATTCGGCGCCGAACGGCTCGGCGGGTGGGTGGGAACGAGCTGGCACCCGGAGTTCGCGCGCGGGCCGGCGCCGAACATACGCACCTGGGGGCAGCTCGGCCTGCGGGGCGCCTGGGCGGACCAGCCGATCAACGTCTACGGACTGAACCTGCGGTACCACCAGGCGACCGAGATGTCGGACCTGATCCTGAAGGGCAGCGACAAGTGGAATGAGCGGCTGCGCATCTATGCCAATTACGTGACCAAGGACGGCAAGCTCGGCCGCAGCCTGAAGAGCGACCTGGCCAAGGATCGCTACGGGATCGCGTGGATCGCGGCACCGACCCACAAGCTGCCGCCCGGACTGAAGGTGCTCGCGATCGCCGCGCATCCGGGGGCGCCCTACGTGCCCTACACGATGGAGACGGTGCGCGACCGCAGCTATCCGCTCTTCAGCCAGATATTCATGTACGTGAACCGGCGTGCCGATGGTTCAGTCGACCCAAAGGTGCGGGAATTCCTTCGCTTCATCGTCAGCCGCCAGGGCCAGGAGGCGGTCGAGCGCGACGGCAAATATCTGCCTCTGACCGCGACGGTCGCGCAGGAACAAATGGACAAGCTGCGTTGAATGGCGCGGCCGCCCCGAGGCCGGGGCGGCCGCCGCGCGACGACGGGTCCGGCTAGTCGAGCTTGCGCCGTTCCGCCGCCGCCACCATTGGCGGCAGCGGCAGATAATGATCCAGGGCGACGAGCGCCTGGCCCTGCCGGCTCAGCACGAAGCGCAGGAATTCCCGCAGCAGCGGGTCGAGCGGGCGGCCCGGCTCCCGATTCACGTAGATATACAGGTATCGCTCGAGCGGATAGCGGCCGGAGGCGACGTCGGTCATCGTGAACTGGCTTTGCACGCCCCCCTCGGAAAGCCCGAGCGCCCGGACCGCCGGGCTCATATAGGAGCCGTTGCCGAAGGCGATTCCGTCCGGATCCCGCGCCATCGCGTCCATCACCGCCTTGGCGACGGTCGGCGTGTTGCGGGTCATGGCGCCGCCCGGAACCTGGTAGTCCGCCTTGAAAGGCGCGTCGAGCATCACCAGCTTGCGGAAGTAATCCGTGACGTCGTCGCGCCAGTAAAAGCCGTAAAGGTGAATCGGCGCCTCGGCCCACGCGCCGGTGAGGCCGAGCTCGCCCCAGGTCGCGATGTCGGCCGGATAGCCGCGGCGGCGCTCGGCGGAAAAGACCGCATCCAGCTTGGCGAGCGAGATCGTCGTGAGCGGATTGGCGTTGTTGACATACACGCCGATCGCCGACACGTGGCTCTTCAGAACGAAGGCGGCGGCGCAAATCTTGACGCGGAAGGGCTCGTAGCCGTATGCGTTCTCGTAGCGCAGATTGGCCGGGTCGAACACCTCCGCGGTCCTGGGTCCGAGCGCGATGCGATCTTCCGGGCCGAGCCCGTCCTTCATCTCGATCGTGATGTGCGCTTCAGGCTCGTATTTCCGGAACGCGGCGTTCCACGCGCGCATCATGTGTTCCACGGTGTCCATGCCCGTGAGCCCCGCGGCGGTGCCGGCAACCTTCGCGTGCGGCACGTAGTCGGGCAGGGAGGAGTCGGGCAGGGAGGAGTCCACGCGGCCGGGATCCGCGGCGGCGACCGCGGCGAGCAACAGGCCGCCCGCGAGGGCGAGACCGGCCGCGAGGGCGCGCCGACGCGGCAACAGGTCGATACGCATGCGCATGCGGGCGCCTACCGCGGCTCGACCGCGTACCAGAGCACCGCTCCGCCCACCCGCTTGCCGGGCGACGCCGCGACATACAGGCGGTTCATCGACGGCACGAACAGGCCGGATTTTGCGCCGATCGCGCTCGGCACCCGCGCCAGTTCACGATAATGGTCCGGGTCGACCTCCTGATACACGCCAACCTCGCCGACCGCGCCGGGGACGTAGATGCGCCCGCGGGCGGCGTCGAAGAACACGCCGTCGACGATCGCCGGCACGTCGACGGTCGCGACCGTCGCGCCGTTGTCGGTGTTCAGCACGAACATCTCGGTCGGATTGCGCGTGACGACGAACAGCCGGTGATGCGGCTCATCGAGCGCCATCGAAAGATTGGTCTTCGCGCCGACGATCGGCCAGCGCGCCACGATCTTGAACGTCTTCTTGTCGACGACGGCGACGAGATTCTTGTCGGCGATGTTTACGAACAGGCGATCGCCGTGCTGCTCGGCCTGAATCGCCTCGGTGTGATCGGAGTCAATGCGCAGCTGGCGCAGCACGCGCCCCGATTTCGGATCGATCTCGTTGAGATAGCTCACCTTCATGCCGACGTCGCCGCCGCCGGTGACGATGTAGAACCGTCCCGTCGACGGATCGTAGCTCGAGGAGTCGGCGCCCGGCGCGAGCTTGATCGTGCCCACCACCTTGAGCGTCTTGCGATCGAGGATCCGGCTGCCGCTCTTGCCGCTGTCGGTGACGATCATGCGGTCGGTGCCGGGAACGAGGAATATCCCGTGCGGCGTCTCGAAGGTCGTCAGAGTGCGCAAGTGCGCGCCCGTCTTCAGGTCGAACACTTCGAGCGTGCCGTGGTCCTCGGCAGCCATGTACAGGCGCTTGTTCTCGCGATCGACGGCCAGATGGTCGAAGTCGCCCGTGTAGCCCGGCACCTCGGTGCGTCCGAGCAGCTTCAAGGGCAGCGAGGAGTGCGTGCCGGCGGCACCGGCGGTGATACCTGCGGAGGCGGCGACGAGAAAGACGCTGAGGAGGGCAGATCGGCGGCATTTCATGATTCGGATTCTCGGTTGACGTGGTTTGGTCACGGCAACATTGAACGGCAAACCTGAAAGCAACCTGTATCGGGAGACTCGAAAATGCCGGGCGGCGGCGCTCCGCGCAAGGCGTGCCTAGATCGTGCCGTAAGCCTGCGTCTGGCTGTTGGCCGCTTCCGCTGAATCCAGCGCGCTGACGAGTATCGCGGCATGCGTGCGGGTCTGGCATCCGAGCTTGTGCAGCACCGCGGCGACGTGCACCTTCACGGTGTTCTCGGCGAGGTGCAGCTGGTGGGCGATCTGCTTGTTGAGCAGGCCGTTGGACATGCAGATGAGCACCCGCATCTGTTGGGGCGTCAGTTTCGCAAGCTGCGTCGCCAGGCGCGCATCGTCCGCGCTGCAGGGCGCCGCTTCGCGCGGAAACCAGGTGCCGCCGGCGAGCACCGTGCCGATCGCGGACAACAACACCGGCAGCGGTCCGGACTTGGACAGGAATCCGGCTGCGCCGAACTGGCGGGCGCGCATGATGGTCCGCGGGTGGTCGTTCGCGGAAACCACGATGACCGGCAATTCGGGACGCTGGCCGCGCAACAGGATCAGCGAGGAGAAGCCGCGCGCCCCGGGCATGTTCAGGTCGAGCAGCGCGAGATCGAGATCGGGGCGTTCCTCCAGCGCGCCTTCCAGCGTATCCAGCGTGGACACGGTGGTGACCACCGCGCCTTCCGGCATCGCGCTGCGCAGTGTATGGGTCAATGCAGCGCACACCAGCGGATGATCGTCTATCACCACGATCTTGGCCGCCGGCAGCGAGGCCGGCGCCGCGTCAACGGCAGCAGTCGATTTCAAGCCTGCCAGTCCCCCCGGAACCCCATGCGTCATACTGTGCGAACCCGCGGCGCATCTGACCAGATCAACCTGAACTCATCCTGAATGCGCCGTTCCGGCCTAGCCCGACCGGATTATCGACGACATCGGGGCGCTTGCCGAGAATAACGCACCACCGGAGGCGAAGTCATGCGGCGTCGGCGAAGTTTGTATTCCTTGTGGTCGGCCGCACCGATCGTTTGTGCTTCGTTCATCGCGATCAGCGCGCGCGCGGATTGTGCCGCGGGCGCGATGCCCGCGTCGCTGCGCCTCGAGGCGGCGCGCGCCGCGGTGGCGGCGTTGCCGGCCTACCAGCCGGAGGCGCAGGTGCGCGGCACCATCCGCATTTGGGGTCACGGCAGTCCCAAGCACGATTTTCTGGGAAAGCTGATGCGCGATTGGATCGCGTCGTTCCGCCGTCACCAGCCCGGGGTCACCGTCGTGAACCGCATGTACGGCACGGCATCCGCGATCGGCGCCCTTTACACCGGAGCGGGAGACATCGCCATTCTGGGTGAGGAGATCAGCCCGGCGGCGGCCGAGGCGTTCCGGCGCGAGCGGCACTACCCGCCGGTTCGCATCGACATTGCGACCGGCGGTCTCGACGCCGATTATTTCGACTATGCGCACATGATTTTCGTCAACCGTGCCAACCCCATCGGACGGCTGACGATCGCCCAGCTCGACGCCGTGTTCGGCGCGGAGCATCGCCGCGGACCGCGCAACATCCGCACCTGGGGCGGACTCGGTCTCGGCGCGGATTGGGCGGATCGGCCCATTCATCCCCTGGCGTGGCGGACCGATGATGACTTCGGGTTGTTCTTCAGTCACCGCGTGCTCGCGGACAGTCACCGCTGGAATCCGGCCACCCGCGAATTCGACACCCGCGTCGGTCCCGGCGGCGCGGTCGAGGACCGCGGGCGCCTGATTCTCGAGGCGCTGGATCGCGATCCGGACGGCATCGCCGTGTCGAACCAGCGCTTCGCCGATCCGCAGGTGAAGCTCGTCGCACTCGCCGCATCGGCCTCCGGGCCCTTCGTCTGCCCGACCCCGGCGACCTTGATCACGCGAAGTTATCCACTCACGCGGGTGATCCCGGCGTACATCGACGTGCCGCCGGGCGCCGCCGCGCGGCCGGCGGTGCTCGAATTCCTCAAATTCTTGCTGAGCCGGGAAGGACAGCAGGCGCTGGTCGACGACAGCGGTTATCTGCCGCTCGGGACGCAGTCGGTTCGTGCGCAGCTGGCGACCTTGCGCCGGGTGGGCGGCCGGCGGATCCGGATCTGGGGCGATCCGGCGATGACCGGCGTCGCGCGACGTTGGGCGCGGAAGTTCCAAGCGGATCACCCGCGCGTGCGGGTCGAATTGCACCTGAGCGGCAGCGATACCGGAATGGCCGGACTGTACACCGGCAAGGCCGACGTCGCGCTGCTCGGGCGCGAGGCGACCGCCGGCGAAATCAAGGCGTTCGAGTGGATATACCGTCGGCCGCCCACCGCGGTCAGAATTCTGGGCGGCAGTCTCGACCGGCGCGGCGAGAGCCCCGCGCTGGTGGCGTTCGTGAATCGGCGCAACCCGCTGACGCGCATCGACTATGCGCAACTCGCCGGATTGCTCGCGCGCCGGCCGGCGCGCGGCGGCCCGCCCATCCGAACCTGGGGCGAACTCGGTCTGCCCGGCGCCTGGGCGAACCGGCCGATCGACCTGTACCTTCCCGACACGACGGGCGGCACCGGCCGCTTTCTCCGGGAGGCTCTGGTCGGCGGCAGCGCGCTGCTCGACTGGAATCGTCTGACGGAATTCGACGCGTCGCGACGCGCCGACGGCGGCACGCTCGGCAGCCGTGCGCAGATTCTGCGGGCGCTCGCCCGCGATCCCTACGGGTTGGCGCTGACCCACCTGCCTGTCGGCGGCGCGGCGGTGAAGCCGCTCGCGCTCGCGGTTCACGCCGCCGGACCCTATTACCGCGCGACCCGTTCGAGCCTCATCGACGGGCGTTACCCGCTCGCCCGATCGGTGTTCGCCTATGTGAACGCGGGCTCCGGCGGCGCGGATCCCGTCGTGCGCGCGTGGCTGCGGTATGTGCGCGGCCCCGACGGCCAGGCCATGGTGCGCGCCCAGGACGGCTACCTGCCGCTGGCGCCGGGGCGTCGCTAGCGGCCGGCCGTTTCAGGAAAGAGCCGCGCCGCGCCATTTCAACGCGCGCAACCGGAAGGTTTCCGTTGCGAGCGGCCGGCCCGCCTCGAGCTCGAGCAGTTCGCGCGTGCGTTTCTCGCCGGCCGGTCGGTGGAAATGATAACCCTGGCCGCATTCGCAGCCGAGGGCGCGCAACAGTTCCACCTGGCGCGCGGTCTCCACGCCCTCGGCGACCACGCTGATCGAGAAGCTGCGGCCGATCGCCATGATCGCGGCGAGCAGCGTGTTGTCGCGCGCATCGCTTTCGAGGTCGCGCACGAACGAGCGGTCGATTTTGAGGCAGTCTATCGGCAGGCGCTTCAAATACGCGAGGTGGCAGTAGCCGGTGCCGAAGTCGTCGATCGCCACCTTGACGCCGAGACGCCGCAAGGCGATCACCGCCTCCTTGGACGCATCGCCCTGCGCCATCAGCGCCGACTCGGTGATCTCGACGCAGAGCAGCGCCGGGTCGACGTCGTTGTCGGCGGCGATCCGCGTCAGCCGTTCGACGAAGCCGCGGCGCTCGAGCTGGCGCGGGGACACGTTGATCGCGACCGGCACCAAGGGCACGAAGTCGTCGCGCCAGGCGCGCAGCTGGCGGCACACCAGGCGGATGGCCTGTTCGCCGAGCGCGTCGATGTAACCGCTCTGTTCGGCGACCGGGATGAATTCGTCGGGCGCGATGAGCCCGCGTTCGGGATGACGCCAGCGCATCAGCGCCTCGAGCGAAATGACGCGTCCCGACGCCAGGTCGACCAGGGGCTGATATTCCATGTGGATCTGGCTCGAATCGATCGCGGCGCGCAGCGCCTGCGCGATGAAGACACGCCCTTCGACGCGTCGCGACATTTCGGCGCGGAAGAACTGATAGCCGTTGCGTCCCCGGCCCTTGGCGTCGTACAGCGCGAGGTCGGCGCCGCGCATCAACAGCTCCGCCTCCGCGCCATCCTCGGGATACAGCGCGATGCCTATGCTCGCGTGCAGCTGGCTGTTCTGGCCGTCGAGCGGCATCGGCGGCGCGAGCTCCGCGGCGATGCCGCGGGCGAGCGCCTCGACTTCGTCGCGGCTGCGGGACGCGACGCTGACGACCAGGAACTCGTCCCCGCCCATGCGCACGATCAAGTCGTCGGCGGCGATGCAACGGCGCAGCCGTTGCGCCGTCTCGATCAGCACCTGGTCGCCGAAGCGATGACCGTGCGTGTCGTTGATGTCCTTGAAGTTGTCGAGGTCGATGTACAACAGCGCCAGGGAGCGTCCGGAGTGCGCGGCGTGCGACAGCATCTCCGGCAGCCGGGCGTGCAAAGCCAGCCGATTCGGCAGCGCGGTGAGCGGGTCGCTGTGCGCCAGGTCGCGGTAGCGCCGCTCGTTCGTGCGCAGTTCGCGCTCCTGGCGCAGCGCCTCGATGCGCAGCGCCGTCGTCTCGTCGAACTGCCGCTGGACGCGCCCGGCGGTGACCGTGAGGTAGAGCGCATACATCAGTCCCATCATCGCCATCGGCAGATGATAGGCGCCGCCCGCCAGCGCGAGGCGCAGCACCAGAGGCGTGATCGCCGCCCAATGAAACAGCAGCGCCGAGCGCCTGTCGGCGGCGAGCGCGGTTGCCGCGGCCGCGGTGATGCCGGCGATCACGAAGGCGAGGAACGCGAGCCGCGCGTCGCTTTGCGTCTGCGAGAACAGGGTGATCGACCCCCAGCACAACCCCGTGAGCAGGGTCATCAGCCGCATCGAGAAGAACCAGCGCGTCAGGGACCCGGGCGTTTCGGCGGAGGCATCGCGGCCGGTCGCATACAGGCGCAGCCGCGCGCCCGAGCAGATGAGCATCGCGGCCGACCACGCGCACAGCCAGCGGTGCGGCGTGTGCGACCAAAGCGAGCCGACGGTGAGGGCGGCCACGCCGAAGCCGCCGCCGATCGCGGCGGGCAGCGAGCGGGCGACGTGCCGCATGCGTTCGGCGAGCAACTGCGGTGATTGGTCCATTTGGGGCGCGGGCGCTTTCCTCCGGTGGCGTCCCCGGGACCCGGCGCAGCGCCGGATAGACCGCGAACCGCCGGCTTATCGGCCGCGCGCGGCCGAATTTGACCGTGACGACGGCGGCGGCCGGCGAAAATGCGACGCGGTACACGAAAACACCGGCCACCGGTAGCGGTCGGCGCCAATTCGCGCCGCGGGCTTGCGCGGGGTGGTCCGCGCTGGAATCATCGAGGCGATGCCCGAAACGAAACCCGACCCGACGGACGAATTGCTGGCCGAAGCCCGCTCACTCGCGGCGCTGCCGCTCGAAACGCTCCACGACCGGCTCGAGGGTCTGCGTTCCCGCTACCGCGACGCGCCGCGGCTCTTTACGCACGAGACCGTGCGGCTGCTCAAACAGGCGGCGGCGCGCGCCACGCAGCGCGACGACGGGCGCGCGCACTCGATCCTGCGCGACGTGTTCGGCTACCCGGATTTCCGCCCCGGCCAGCTCGATATCATCGAAGCGGTGCGATCCGGGCGCGACTGCCTCGGCATCATGCCGACCGGCGCCGGGAAGTCCGTGACCTATCAGATCCCCGCGCGGCTGTTGGGCGGCGTCACGCTGGTGGTCTCGCCGCTGATCTCGCTGATGCAGGATCAGGTCGATGCGATGGTCGAGGTGGGCATGCGCGCGACCTACCTGAACTCCTCCCTAGAGGCCGCCGAGCGGTCGCGGCGGGTGGCGCAGGTGCGGGCGGGTGAATTCGAACTGCTGTACGCGGCGCCCGAAGGGCTGGATTCCTCGGTCGGCCGGCTGCTCGACGCGCTCGACCTGAAAATGATCGCCGTCGACGAGGCCCATTGCATCAGCGAATGGGGTCATGACTTCCGTCCGTCGTACCGGAACCTCGCGGGGTTGAAGTCGCGCTTCGCCGGGCTGCCGGTCCTCGCGTTGACCGCGACGGCGACGCCCGGCGTGACCCGGGACATCGTCGAACAACTGGCGCTGCGCGATCCGCTGCTGGTCCGCGGTTCGTTCTTCCGCCCCAATCTGCGGCTACACGCCGTGAAAAAGGGCCAGAGCGAGGGGGTGCGCGAGATGATACTGCGCCTCGTGCTCGCGCGGCCCGGGGAGCCTGGGATCGTGTATTGCCTGTCGCGCAAGGCCGCCGAATCGACCGCGGAGTTCCTGTCCTCGCGCGGCGTCCGCGCGTCTGCCTATCACGCCGGACTCTCGCCGGAACAGCGGGCGGCGACCCAGGAGCGGTTCCGGCGCGACGACGTGGAGGTCGTCTGCGCGACGATCGCCTTCGGCATGGGCATCGACAAGTCCAACGTCCGGTTCGTGATCCATCGCGACATGCCGCGTTCGATCGAGGGGTATTACCAGGAAATCGGCCGCGCCGGCCGCGACGGCGCGCCGGCGGACTGCGTGATGTTCTACTCGTGGGCCGACGTGATGTCGCTCGACCGCCTGGGGCAGCGCTCCGAGACGCAGGGGGCCGACCTCGAGGATCAGCAGAGGCGCGCGGTGCGGCGGGTGTTCGATCTCGCCGACGGCGCCGACTGCCTTTGGCGCCGGCTCAGCCTGCATTT
>JBBISV010000028.1:0-23959 GCA_037441085.1 Gammaproteobacteria bacterium
GCGAGGAGGTCTACGAGGGCATGATCATCGGCCTCAACAACCGCGACAACGACCTCGTGGTCAACCCCCTCAAGGGCAAGAAGCTCACCAACATGCGTGCCGCCGGCAAGGACGAGAACGTCGTGCTGACGCCCCCGATCCGCTTCTCGCTCGAGCAGGCCATGGAGTTCATCGACGACGACGAGTTGATCGAAGTGACCCCGAACAACATCCGCCTGCGCAAGCGCTACCTGCTGGAGAACCAGCGCAAGCGCGGCGGACGCGAGGCGATGGACCAGGCCTCCTGACGCCATGTCGCTGACATTTAACCCATTATTGGCTGAACCGAGACGCCGGTCACGCCTCCATTACGGGATCCCCCTAACATCCAGGATTGAGGCGCGGCTTGCGCCGACCATCGGGTGCGGGAGATCAACGGAGTGTCACGCGATTTAGCGACCGCGCTGCGCAGCGAGCCATCGCCGTCATCGGACGGGGAGGGGTTCAACCGGCTGCTCGACCGCCAGTTGCAGGAGGCGCGCGGCCGCCATGGCCAGTTGGATCTGCCCGCGCTGTTGTCCGTCGTCAGCGGCTACTACGACCGCATCGAGGCGGAGCGCCGCGGCATCGTCCGGTCCATGCAGATCATGTCGGATGAGGCGCAGGCGCTCACCCGCGAGATTCGCGAGGAGACCGCCTCGCACCTGCAGGCCATCCTCGACAACGTCAAGGACGCCATCATCACGGTGGACGAGACCGGCCACATCGAGACCTTCAACCCCACCGGCGAGCGGTTGTTCGGTTACTCCCCGGAGGAGATCTTCGGCCGCACCCTGGATTTTCTCCTGCCGGACATCGGCCGGCCGCCCCCCGCGCGCGAGGTCGCGGCCCGCTCCGCGGGTGCGCCGGCCGGCGGTGCGAAGACCTCCGCCAAGGATCTCGTGGAATTCCTCGAGCGCAGCGCCGCCTCGGCCGACGATACGCACCTGGACCTGGCCGCGCACCAGATGTGGGGATTGACCGAGGAGGGGACGCGGGTCGCCGTCGAGATCGCGGTCAGCAAGGCGAGCCTGAATCGCCGCGTGGGCTACATCGTGTGCGTGCGCGACAGCACGGAGCGCAAGCGCGCCGACGCGATCGCCGCGGGCGAGCGCCGGGTGTTCGAGAAGATCGCGGCCAACGCGCCGCTGTCCGAGGCGCTCGACGCCATCGCCGAGGTCATCGAGCGCGTCGTTCAGGGGAGCTACTGCGCCATCAACCAGCTGGACCCGGAGCACCAGGTATTGAGCATCGGCGCCGCTCCGCGGCTGCCGCGCGCGTTCCTGCTCGCCATGGATCGGGCGCCGGTCGGGCTGCGCTTCGGCTCGTGCTCGGCGGCCGTGCATCTCGCCCGCCAGATCACCGTGTCCGACATCGAAGCGGACCCCCTGTGGGAATGCCGGCGTGAGGCGGCACGCGACGGCGCGCTGCGCGCCTCCTGGTCCACGCCCATCGTCGCCTCCGACGGCGTCATCGTCGGCACCCTGGCGGCCTTCAGGCGCCAGCCGGGCGCGCCGTCGCCGGCCGATCACGAGCTGCTGTCGCGCATGGCGCAGATCGCGAGCATCGCGATCGAGCGCCGCAGCGCGGAGGATGCGCTGCGCGACAGCGAGGCGAAGTTTCGCAGCCTCTTCGAGAGCGTCATGGAGGGTGTGTACCGCACCTCGCGCGACGGCCGGCTGCTCGTCGTGAACCCGGCGTTCGTGCAGATGCTGGGCTACGACTCCGCCGAGGAGATCCGCCAGGTTCCCGCCGCCTCGCTGTACTGGTGCCCGGCCGACCGCGATGCCTACATCCGGCGCATGGAGGGCGAGGGCGAGGTGCGCAACGTCGAGTACGTGCTGCGCCGCAAGGACGGCTCGATGCTGGTGGTCGTCGACAACGGCCGGGTGCTGCGCGACAAGCAGGGGCGCGTCAGCGGTTTCGAGGGCACCATCGCCGACGTCACCGAACGCAAGAAGGCCGAAATGGCGGTGTTCCAGGCCGAGGAGCGCGCCCAGGTGACGCTGCAGTCGATCGGCGACGCCGTCATCACCACCGATTCCGCGGGCCGCATCGACTACATGAATCCCGTCGCCGAGAGCCTGACGGGATGGGAGAACCATGAGGCGAAATCCAAGCTGATCGGCGACGTGTTGACCGTGGTGGACGAGGCGACGCGCGAGCCGGCCGAGAGTCCGGTGATCCGCTGTCTGCGCGAGGGCCATATGCTCGGCCTCGCCGAACACACGGTGCTGGTGAACCGCCGCGGCCAGGAGATCGCCATCCAGGACTCGGCCGCACCGATCCGCGATCGCAGCGGCAACCTGATCGGCGCCGTCATGGTGTTCCACGACATCAGCAAGGAGCGGCGGCTGCACCGGGCGCTGCACTTCCAGGCGAGCCACGATGCGCTCACCGGGCTCATCAATCGCCGGGAATTCGAGAACCGGCTCACCACGGCGGTGGAGGCCGCGCGGCAGGATGCGGACGGCCGTCAGGCGCTGCTGTACCTCGACCTCGATCAGTTCAAGCTGGTCAACGACACCTGCGGCCACCCGGCCGGCGATCAGCTGCTCAAGCAGATCACCGGAGTGCTGCAGTCGCGCCTGCGCGGCGGCGACACGCTCGGGCGCCTGGGCGGCGATGAGTTCGGCATCCTGCTGCAGTCCTGCTCCCTCGACCAGGCGCTGCGGGTGGCGGAGAACCTGCGGCAGGCGATCCGCGACTACCGCTTCGTGTGGCAGGAGGGCGCCTACGCGGTCGGCGTCAGCATCGGGGTTGCGGAGATCACCCGCGAAACCACCACCGTCGCCAACGTCATGAGCGCCGCGGACGTCGCCTGTTACGATGCCAAGGATCAGGGACGCAACCGCGTGCAGGTCTACAAGCCGGACCACGTGCCGGAGCGGCACCGCGAGATGCAATGGGTGTCGAAGCTCACGCGGGCCTGCGAGGAGAGCCGCTTCGAACTCTTTTATCAGCCGATCGTGCCGATCGGTGCGAATCCCTACGACCGGGAACACTTCGAGCTCATGCTGCGTCTGCGCGACGAATCGGGCGCGATCATCATGCCGGTCGAGTTCATACCGGCGGCGGAACGCTACAACGTGATGCCCTCCATCGATCGCTGGGTGGTGCGCCAGGCGCTCGACCAGCTCGTGCATCGCGGCGGATCGGGACTGCGGCCGTACACGATCGCGGTGAATCTCTCCGGCACCTCGCTCAACGACGAACGCTTCCTCGAGTACCTGATCGCGGAACTCGGCGCGCGCGAACTCGCGCCCGGCGCCATGTGCTTCGAGATCACGGAGACCGCCGCCATCGCCAACCTCGGCAACGTGGTGTATTTCATGCGCGAGCTGAAGGCGCTCGGCTGCTATTTCGCGCTCGACGACTTCGGCAGCGGGCTGTCCTCGTTCATGTACCTGAAGACGCTGCCGGTGGATTTCCTGAAGATCGACGGCCAGTTCATCGAGAACGTGACACGCGATCCGGTGGATCGCAGCATGGTCGAGGCCATCAGCCAGGTGGGCAGGGCGATGGGCATCCACACCATCGCGGAGCGGGTGGAGTCGGTGGAAGTGCTGCGCGAGCTCGGCCGGCTCGGGATCGGGTTCGCCCAGGGGTTCCACATCGCCGAACCGCGCCCCACCAGCGGGTTTCCCTACCTGCGGACCTGACCCGCCGGCCGGCGGTGCGCTACAATCGGCGCCGTGGATTTCGACCTCCAACCCCGGCTGCAAGACGATCTGGTCCGCATCGAACCGCTGCATGCGGGCGATTTCGAGTCGCTCTACGCCGTGGCCTGCGATCCGCTGATCTGGGAACAGCACCCGAATCGTGAGCGCCACCAGCGCGACGTGTTCGCCAACTTCTTCAAGGGGGCGATGGAGTCGGGCGGTGCGCTGCGCGTTCACGATCGCGCCGGCGGCGATCTCATCGGCAGTTCGCGCTACTACGATCTCGGCAAGACGCCCGGGACGGTGGCCATCGGCTACACCTTCCTCGCCCGCAGCGCCTGGGGCCGTCGCTACAACCTGTCCCTGAAGACGCTGATGCTCGATCACGCGTTCCGCTTCGTGGGCCGCGTGCTGTTCCACGTCGGTGTCAATAATCACCGCTCGCGCAAGGCCATGGAGAAGCTGGGCGCCGTGTACGCGGGGGAGGAGCCCGTGGGCTACTACGGCGAACCGAGCACGGCGAACGTGATCTACCGCATCGACCGGGCGGATTGGAGCGCGCGCACGCCGGCATGAGGCGGGGGCGCCGGCTGTCAGGCGCCCGGGAGTGCGCAGGGGATCCGCACGACGAAGCGGGTGCCCGGCCTCATCTCCGCGGTTTCGCGGGACTCGACGCGCAGCACGCCCCCGAGCGCGGCGATCCTCTCGTTCACTTCGAGCAGACCGAAGGCGCCGGACTTGGTGAGTTCCTCGGGTCGGATCCCGATGCCGTCGTCGCTGATGTCCATCGTCAGGTGCTCTGCATCGGCGCGCAGCACGATGTCGACCCGCGTCGCCCGGGCGTGCCGCACCACATTCGCGAGGGCCTCCTGCGCCACCCGGAACATCACCACCCGCGTGGTCTCGTCGCACATGGGCAGCGGTAGGCCATCGTCGACGGAAATATCGAGTCCCGAACGCGCGCCGATGCTTCTCGCATGTTCGCGCAGCGTGGCGGACAGCGGCAGCATCGCCAGCGTCGTCGGCCGCAGGTCGTGCACCATCGAGCGGATCAGCCGGATGCAGTGTTCGATCGACTGCGTGAAGCGCCCGTAGGCCGGCGTCCTTCCAAGGGCGCCCTGCGACTCCACGTTCGAGAGTCTCAGGCTGAACGCGGCCGTGATCAGGTCCTGGAGGATGCCCTCGTGCAGCGCCCGGGCGATCGCCTCGCGCTCCTCCTCCCGCACCGTCTCGACCCGCTGCACCAGTTCGCGAATCCGCTCGCGCGAGTCTCGCAGGTCCGTGATGTCGATGGCGAGGGCATACAGGCCGACGACGCGGCCGTCGCGCCATTCCGGCCAGTAGTCCACCTGGCTGAAGCGCAGCGAGCCGTCCGCTTGCCGGTCGTGTTGTTCATGCGACTGGCGGGCCCCGGCCAGCGCCGCGGCTATGTAGGGGCTCGCGATTCTGAAGCGCTCGTCTCCCAGAAGCTCGCGCGCATGACGGCCCGGGGCGTGACCGGCGGCGACGCCGAACTGCGTCTCGGCGGAGCGGTTGGCGAAGCGATTCGTATAGTCGGTATGCCACGAGGTGATGCGCGCCGGCACGCTGTTGAGGATCGCCTCCAAATCCATCCGGGCCTGGAGCAGTTCCGCAGTCAGCTGTTCGTGGTCGGTCACGTCGTAGCTCAGACCGTAGAGACCGACGACGGTCCCGGCCGCGTCCCGATCCGGAATGTAGGTCACCTCGCGGCGGCGGTTGCGGCCGTCGACGGCCCACGACACGAGGAACTTGATGCGCTCGCCGGCGAACGCTTGGCGGCGCGCCGCCTGGGAGTCCGCATACAGGGTCTCCCCCAGATAATCCCTGACCGTCAGGCCGTCGGTGGGCCGGCCCCGCGCGATGACGTTCCTGAATTCGCGGTTCGAAAATTGGACATATTCCTGGGCGTCGAAATAGACGATGGAGAGGGGCACGTTGTCGGTGACCGCCAGCAGCTGGCGTTGGCTGGCGGACACGGCCTCGTGGGCCCCGCGCAGTTCCCGGGAGTAGGTCTCCACCCGCGCGGAGTACGAATGCAGGCGGCGAATGACGAGGAGCAGGGCGAGGCCCGCACTCAAATACACCGCGGTGCTCAGGCCGCGCTCGAGATCGATGCCGGCGGGTCCGCGCAAGGGGGTGAAGAACAGATATCCGGACACCGCGCTCGCCAGTAGCATCAGGGCGCCGGGCCCCGCTCCGCAGAGCAACAGGCACACCATCATGGCCGGATAAAACGTCACATAGGCCGGTTCGGTCGCGGGCGGCAGCAGGGCGACGCGCAGCAGCAGCGCGAGCAGGAATATGAGGCAGGCCGCCGGATAGCGGATCCACGCGGAAGACTCCGCGTTCAACAAGGTTATGGGCATGACGCGGCGGCTCCCTCCCGTCCCGACACTCTAAGTCGGTTTACTTTGTAATGCAAAGTATCGAGCGCGGGGAATCGCCGGTCAGCCCGGCGGCGGCAGGCTGTCGAGCGGGAAGGTCGCGGTGATGGTGGTGCCGTCCACCGGATCCTGGACATGGCGAAACTCACCGCCCAGGGACGCGATGCGGTGATCGATGGCCGCCAGAAAGTGGGTATCGTCCTCCGTCGCGGCGGTGTCCGTCTGGTCCGGGGCGTCGCCGCGGATCTCGATCGCCAGCGAGCGGTCGGCGAGGGCGACGCTGAATTCCACGCCGGCCGCGGGCTTCGTTCCGACGATCAAAACCAGCGCCTCCTGGACGATGCGGAACAGCGCGATCGGCAGATTGGGCGCAAATCGGCGCTCCTCCTCGGGCACTCGAACCGTACATGTCAATCCGTAGCGCTTGCAGGTTGCCTGCACGTGCCATCGCAGGGCGGCGAACAGACCGACGTTGTCGAGCAGGGTCGGGCGCAGATCCTCGATGAGCTTGCGCTTCAGATCGATCGCGACCGCCAGTGTCTGGCGCGCGCGCACGAGTTTCTGGCGCAATTCGGCGGGCGGCACGGAGAGGTGCTGCTCCGCCCACGCGACGTCCATCACCGCGCCCACCAGCAGGCCGCCCAATTCATCATGCAGTTCCCGCGCCAGGTGCGCCTTTTGATGCTCCATCACGCTTTGGATGTGGTCGATCAGCGCGGCGGACCCCGGGTGCTGGGGTGGGGCGGCATCGGTGGGTTCGAGCGGGATCACCATCGTTCTCTCACATGCGAACCCGACGAGGGGCGCAGCGGCGGGCGTTGGGCAGGACGTTGAACAGGGACTCTATTGCTCAGGGTAGTCGATCGGGGAACGAGGGCAAGCTGCCGCGTTCCCGGTCGGGCGTCAGAATCCGCTGATAGGCGGTGTAGGAGGGTGAAAGTCAAAACGTCAGCCGGACTCCCCCGAATATCGACCGCGGGCCGGCGGGATTTTGAAACCGGTTGTCCACCCGGGGATCGTTGGTGCCGGCGTTGGCGGGAATTCCGGGCGCACCGACACCGGTCGGATCGCCGTAGAGTCCGTAGGTCGCATAGCGCGCATCGAACAGGTTTTGCACGGTGGCGAAGATCTCCACCTGTCGGTGCGGCCGGTACGAGGATCGCAGGCTGGCAACCGTGTGGCCTGGCAGGGCCGGGTTCTGGTTGGATTCGTCGCCGTGGTAGACCTGCGGGCCCACGTACGCGACGGACGCCCCGATCGACCAGGTCGTCGACAGCGCGCAGTCCGCGCCCAGCTTGATGCGCTGCGCGGGCACTCCGGGCAGGCGGTCGCCCGCCACGACATGGATGTCGCCGTTCGCGTCGCGGAAAGGGTTCGAGCTGGAATTCAATATGAGCGGCGCGCCGAAAGTCGCCTCGACGTAGCTGAATTGCGCATAGGCCGACCACTGCCGGCCCTGATATGTCACTCCGGTCTCAACCCCCTGGCGTCGCGTCGAGCCGATGTTCTGGAAAAAACCCGTGCTTAGCGAGGTGGCAACCCCGTAGATGTCGTCCGCCGAATCGGTGCGAAACACGCTCGCGTTCCAGGACACCCGCCCGGGGCCGCCGGCGGACCCGGCGCCGCCGGCGCGGTCCGCGCGGCTGCGAAATCCCGCCTCGAGGGTCCGCGCGACGACCTGCTTCAGCGTCGGTGGATCGCTCGCCAGACTCGAGGGCAACAGGCAGGGCTGCAGCGGATTGGAGCATTCGATCTCGCTCGGGGTCGGCGCCCGATTGTTGATCGAATAGCCGGCGAATCCGGTGACCCCGGCCGAGAGGCTATAGGTGGCGCCGATCGCAGGGTTGAAGTGCGTGAACCGGCTGTCGCCGTTCAGATCGGCACCGCGTTGATCCGACAGGTCGATCTTCGCGACGTTGTAGCGGCCGCTGAGGGTGAGGGCCAGGCGCGTCGTCGGATTGAACGTGTCGGTCGCGTAAAACCCGTAATATTTCGCATCGGCGTTCAGCACCACCGGCGTCGCGGGGAACGCGCCGCCCTCCGCGGTCGCGACGACCAGCGGCGAGGGCTCCACGAGCAGGGAGGCGTCGATCACGCCGACCTGGACTCCGGACTGGAAATTGGTGTGCGACGCATCGACGGTGGCGCCCGCCGCGAATTGATTGTCGTGCCCCCGCCACGGCGCGCTGCTGGTGAACTGCAGGGAGCCGCCCCAGGTTTGCGAGTGAATGAATTCGAAATCGTTCTGGCCGATGATGCGGGTGCCGCCATTGGAAATGTCGGGCAGACGCGCGCCCGCCGCATTCGTGAGCGGGGTGGTGGCGTCGCTCTGGCACAGAAACCCGGCATCGGCGGGCGTGGTGCAGGCCGTGTCGTTGCCGGCGTTGCCGTTCGATACGTATTGGCGGTAATTGCGGAAGTAGCCGACGGCCTGCAGCGCGGTGTCGGGCGCGAGCGTCCGCGAGGCGTCGAGCGTGATGAAGTCGAGATCGTTGAGGTTGGCCTGCGGTCCGGTGAATACGGCGGCGGGATCGACGGCGAGCGACTGGACGGGCGCGGCGCCGGGACCGAACAGCCGGTTGTTGGCGCGCGAATAGCTCAGCTCGAGCGTCGTCGCCTCGCCGTGCAGGCTCGCATCGAGGTAGTACTGGCGCACGGCATCGTGCGAGAACAGCCGCCAGCCCTCTTCGTCGAATGCCCGCGCGGCGGCATAGAGGCCGAACTGACCGTGATGCCCTCCGAACTCGGCCGACGCGTTGCGTTGATTGAACGAGCCGCCGGACAGTTCCGCCCCGGCGCCGTCGTGGGTGAAGCCGTTCTTCATGGTGACGGCCATGGCCCCGCCCAGGGCATTGAGTCCGTACAGAGGACTGGCGCTCACGATGTCGACGCGGTTGATGGCGACGTCCGGGATGAAATCCCAGTTGACGCTGTCGCCGAAGGCCTCGTTGATCCTGACGCCGTTCTGATACACCGCCAGGCCCTGCGGCGTGCCGAGGACCGGCGACGCCTCGAAGCCGCGGTACGTCACGTCGGGCTGGAAAGGGTCCGCCAGCGAGTCGCTGATGCTGACGCTGCCCAGGTGGCTGTCCAAGGCGCCGCTGAGGCGGGCGGCGCCGTCCTGGCCCAGATCGCCCGCAAAAACGCTTTGCACGTTGCCGGGCACCTTGTCGATGTCCATCGTCATGCCGGGCACCGGCGTGGTGCCGATCACCAGGATCTCCTGTAGCGTGGCCGGCCCGGCCGGCAGGTCCGTCGTCTCGGCGGAGAAGCCCGGTCCGGCCCAGCACAGGGCGGCGAACGACGCCGCGAGTGCCCGACGAGGGCCGGTGGTCCGCGGATGTTGACTCATGAACTTGTAGAATGCCGCCGTAGCATGATGCAGGCGCGATGGTTTCACACGCGCCGCGGCTTGAGAATAGGAAATCTTCCCGATTTGACCCGCAGGAGGGGACGTGACGACCGGAAAATTCGCGGCCCGCCGCGACGCGGCGGTGATCGCCGTGATCTCGCTGGCGGCGGCCGTCCTTTGCGTCAAGCTGGATCTCAGCGAAGCGCTGCTGGGATGGACGCGCCAGCACGAGCGGCTGCAGCTCGACGAACTGCCCGCGGTGCTGTTGGTGGTCGCGAGCTGCCTCATCTGGTTCTCCTCGCGCCGCTACTTCGAGGCGCGCCGGCAGCTCGTGCTGCGCCGGGCGACGGAGGCGGCACTGGCGGCGTCGCTCGCGGAAAATCAGCGGCTCGCGCAGCAATCCGTGGACCTGCGGGAAATGGAGCGCAAGGCGTTGGCGCGGGACCTGCACGATGATCTCTGCCAGTATCTGAACGTCATCAAGCTCGACGCGGTCTCGATTCGCGATGCGCCGCAGCCCGGCGATCCGGTCATCGGCGCCGCGGCACGGGCGATGATCGACAACGTCGACCGCCTCTACGGCGTGGTGACGGGCCTGATCCGGCAGTTGCGCCCGGCGGGACTCGACGAGCTGGGGGTGGCCGCGGCCATCGAGCATTGCGTGAACGATTGGCGCGCGCGCCTGCCGGGCACCGTCATCGATCTCGTCATCGATGCGACGCTTGCGGACCTCGACGAGCTCCGCTCGCTCACGCTGTTTCGCCTGGTCCAGGAGGCATTGACCAATGTCGCTCGGCACGCGCGGGCGGACCGCGTCGGGATCCGCATAGGCCGACGGCGGCCGACGGCGGTGCAGGAGCTCATCGACGTCGTCATCGTGGATGACGGCAGGGGGGTCGGCGCGGGCGATGGCCACGCCGAGACCGGGCCGCGCGCCGGTCTCGGTCTCATCGGCATGCGCGAACGGGTCGCGGCCCTCGGCGGGTCGCTGACGTTCGCCAGCCGTCCGGGGGAGGGATTTCGCATCGCCGCCGCGCTGCCGGTGGCGCCGGATCCGGATCCGGATCCGGATCCGGATCGGGCTCCCTGATGGAGGCCGCGGTGCGCCGGATTTCGGTCCTGTTGGTGGACGATCACGCCGTGGTGCGCGAAGGCTATCGCCGTCTCATCGAGCGTGACGCCAGTCTGACCGTGGTCGGCGAAGCCTCGACCAGCGTCGAGGCGCTGCAGGCCGACGCCCGGTGGCAGCCGGACGTGGTCGTGCTCGACATTGCGCTGCCCGGCGTCAGCGGCATCGAAATCCTGCGCCGGCTGATCGCGCGCCGACCCGGCGCGCGGGTGCTGATGTTCAGCATGTACGAGGACGGCATCTATGCCACCCATGCGTTGAATGCCGGCGCCCAGGGCTACTTGAGCAAGGCGAGCGCGCCGGATTTGCTGGTGAGCGCGGTGCGCGCGGTCGCCGACGGCGCCCGCTACGTCAGCCCGGACGTGCAGGGGGCGATGGCGGCGCAGTCCTCCACGGCCCGGCAGCTGTCGCAGGCACTGTCCGGCCGGGAGTTGGAGGTGCTGCGGCTGCTCGCCCAGGGTTACGGGATCGAGGAGATCGCGCGGCGCCTGGGATTGAGCCCCAAGACGGCGGCCAATCATCAGTCCTCGATCAAGCAGAAGCTCGGCGCCGGCAGCGCGCTGCAGCTGATGCTGATCGCCCGGCAGTTCGGCTTGATCGCGGGCGGATAGGCGCCCGGCCTCGGGCGCCGTCCCCTCAGGGGGTCGAGGGGGTCAGCGCGCGCCGAAATGCCGCGACGATGGCCGGCTGCGGCAGGCGGATCGCCGGAACGGCCTGGTAGTTCTCCCAGCCGCCGCCGAGGCTCTTGTACAGCTGCACGAACTGCTCGCCCTCGGCGACCTGCGCGGACGCATACTGTACCTGCAGGTCGTAGAACTGCCGCTCGGCGTCGACCACGTTGAGGAAGTCGGTCAACCCACGATCGTAGCGGGCGTTGGCCAGATCGACGGCCCGCTGCCCGGCAAGCATCGCATCCCCGAGGTTCTTCAAGCGGTCCTGTTGCGCCGTGTAGGCGTCGAGCGCGGCATCGACCTCTTGAACGGCGCGGAACAGGGTACCGCGATACGTCACGAGCTGCGCATGGGCCTCCAGATGGGCGATGTCGACCATCGCGTCGAGCGCGCCGAAATCGAGCAGCGGCCAGACGGCGCCGGGACCGAAGGACCAGATGTGCTTGTTGACGTGGGGCAGCGTGCCCCAGCCTTGGGCTTGTTCGCCGATCGAGCCGACGAGCGCGACCTGCGGATACAGGTTGGCGGTGGCCACCCCGATGTTGGCGGTGGCGGCGGCGAGCTGCCGTTCGGCCTGCTGGACGTCCGGCCGGCGCTTCAACATGTCGAGCGGCACGCCCGGGGCCGCCGCCTCCGGCATGCTGGGGATCAGATCGGGGGTCGACAGCTCCTTCACGAGATTCTCGGGATAGTCGCCGATGAGCGCGGCCAGCGCATACTGCGCGGCATTCACCTGGGCTTGCAGGGGGGCGAGCTGCGCCCGGAAGGTGTCGAGTTCCCGGGTCGCCAGCGCCACGTCCAGCTCATTGGTGATGCCGCGCTGATAGCGGATGTTCACGATGCGCAGCGACTCCTGCAGCACGTCGCCCGCCTTGCTGAGGATGCTGACCTGGGTCTGGAAGCCGCGCATGTCCACGTAGGCGCGCACCACGTCGGCGACCACCGTGGTGAGGACGGCGTTGCGCGCATCGGCGGCTGCCTGCCGGTCGTACTGCGCGGCCTCGAATTCGCGGCGATACTTGCCGAACACGTCCAGTTCCCACACCGCGTCGAACCCGCCGATCATGTTGATGTGCTGCAGGCCGGAGCGGTTGTCGGCCGAGGTGAGCCCCTGTTCCGCGCGCCCCTTCGTGAGGTCGGAGCCCGTGCCGCGTCCCGCCGCCGCGGTCGCATCGACCTCCGGCAGCGCGTGGCCTATCACCACCACTTCATAGGTGCGGGCCTGCTGCAGCCGGGTGAGCGCCACTTCCAGGTCGGGATTCGACTTGATCGCACGATCGACGAGCGAGTCGAGCTCCGCATCGTGCAGGGATTTCCACCACACCGCGAGATCGACCGGCGCGGCCGGGGGCGCCGGCGCGGCGGGCGACGTCACCAGTGAATTCCCGGCGAACCGCGGGGGTGCATCGGTCGAGGGAGGCCGATAATTCGGGCCGGCGGCGCATCCCGCCAAGCTCACCGCGATCGCCAGACCCAGGGTCGTCAATGCCTTCATCGGTCCGTCCTCAGCGCTTGGCCGCGAGCGGCTTGGCGGCGGTGGCGCCCGCGACGGCGGCGTCGTTGACCGTCACCGCCTGGCCCGCGCCGAGCTGGCTGCTGATGTTCAACACCAGCCGATCGCCCGGCTTCACGCCGGAGCCGAGCTCCACCTGGGCGCCGTTGTCGCGGGCGATGGTCACGTCCGCGAACTGGATCTTGCTGTTCGCATCGAGCTGCGCCACTTGGATGCCGGTCGGGCGGAAGATGAGGGCGGCTGCCGGCACTTCGACCGCGCCCCGCGGCGGCAGGCTGAAGCCCACGTTCACGTACATGCCGGGCACCAGTCGGTGGTCGACGTTGGGCATGTCCACCTCGACCCGCATGGTTCGCGCCTGCTCATTGATGGATTCCGCGGAGCGGGCGATCTTTCCGGAGAACACGCCGCCGACCGCACCGGAGGCGCGGATCTCGGCCGGCACGCCGGCGTTCATCAGTTCGCCCGCGGCGCTTTGCGGCACGTCGACGAAGATGCGCAGCGGGTCGGTCTGCGCCATGCGGTACATCGGCGTGGTGGTCGACGAACTGCCGGCGGTGACCAGGTTCCCGACGTCGATTTTGCGTTCCGTGATCGTTCCGTCGAAGGGCGCCACCACCTGTTTGAACTGCGTCAGGGCGACGTACTGGTTCACCCGCGACACGTCCAGGGCCACCTGCGCCTTGGCCGAAAACAGCCGGGCTTCGGCGCTTTCAAAGTCGGCTTTCTTCGATTCCCGCTCCTGTTCCGAGACGACCCCCTTGGGCGAATCGCGCCAGCGTTCGTTGGTCGTCTTGCTGAACGCGGCCTCGGCCCGGCGTGCATCGACCTGCGCCTCCGACGCCTTCAGCTGGGCCTTGGCGGCCGCGAGTTCCGCGTCGAGTTCCGGCGTTTCGATGGTGGCGAGCACCTGGCCCTTCTTGACGTGGTCACCGATGTCGACCAGCCACTTCGCCACGTAGCCGTTGACCCGCGCATAGATCGTCGTCTCGTACCAGGCGGCCGTCTGGCCGGGAAGCACGAGTTCCTGGCCGACCGTGGCGGCCCGCGCGACCACGAAGTCGACGGGCGGCGGCGTCGAGTAGGCCGCTTCGCCTTCCCGGGCGACCGTCCGCTCGTGCATGAAACGCACGATGCCCACCGCGAAGAATCCGATCACCAGGATCACGGCCCCTATGACGGCTCCCTTCTTCAGACGGCGTCCGGTGTCCGGATCGAAATCGGTGGATACCGCGTCATGTTCCTTCAACGACGTTTCATCCGGCACATTGGCGTGCAAGGCGCGCTCCTCGGAGTTCGATGGCGACGATGGGCGTGCGGAATCATGCGGTTGCATTGGCTCTACCTATGAGGGTCGGTTCGGTGACGGCGCCCGGTCGGCGGCGCAGCAGGCTGTACATGGTGGGGACGAAGATCAACGTGGCGAAGGTGGCGAACAACAGGCCGCCGATGACGGCCCTGCCGAGGGGGGCGTTCTGTTCGCCGCCCTCGCCGATGCCGAGCGCCATGGGCACCATGCCGAGGATCATGGCGCTCGCGGTCATCAACACCGGCCGCAGCCGGGTGTAACCCGCGGTGGCGGCCGCGAGGAGCGAGTCGTCGCCGGCGTCCATGCGCTGATTGGCGAAGCTGACGACCAGGATGCTGTTCGCGGTGGTGAGGCCGATGCACATCAAGGTGCCCATGAGCGCGGGAACGCTCATCGGCGTCTGCGACAGGAACAGCATCCACAGCACCCCGCCCAGCGCGAACGGCACGGCCATCAACACGATGACCGGATCGATCCAGCTCTGGAAGTTCATGACCAGGAACAGATACACCAGGATGATGGCCAGAGCGATGCCGGTGAACAGGCCGGTATAGCTCTCGCGCATGGTGTCGACCTGGCCGCTCAGCGTGACCTTGAGCGCCTTGGAGGCGTCGCCCCGGTGTTCCGCCAGCACCTTGTCGATGTCCTGCGCCGCCGAGTACAGATCGCGGCCCTGCACGTCGGCGTGCACGTCGAACACCGGACGGATGTTCAGCTGCGAGGCCACCATGGGCACCGCCTCGCGGCCGAACGAGGCCAGGTTCATGAGCAGTTGATTGTCGGCGCCGCCGTTGCCGGAGGTGACCGGCATGGTCTGCAGATCCTGCGACGATCCGATGGTGTAGGTGGGAATCTGGACCACGAGGGGGTAGCTCACGCTGTTGCGCGGATCGACCCAGAAATTGGGCGCGGTCTGCGCGCTGGAATTCGTCGCGACCAGCACGTTGTTGGCCGCTTCCTGCTGGGTCACGCCTTCCTCCGTCGCCATGGCGCGGTCGAGATCGACCGTGAGCGCCGGGGCGTTCGGCACTTGGAACACGTGGGAGTCCACCACGCCGGGCACCTTCTTCATGGCGCGCGCGATTTCCGAGGCGAGCGAGAAGGCCGCATCCTGGTCGGGACCCGAGATCCTCACGTCGATGGGCGCGGGCTGGCCGAAGTTGAGCACCTGGTCGACGATGTCCGCGGGCTGGAAGAAGAACTGCAGTTCCGCGAACTTCGCCGGCAGCGCCGTGCGCAGGGTCGCGATCAAGCGCGCCGTCGGCGTGTGCTTCTCGGTCAGGGAGATCAGGATCTCGCCGTCCATCGGGCCCACGGTCGCCGAGTCGCTGAGCGCGATGTTGATGCCGCTGTAGGGCAGCCCGATGTTGTCGAGCATCACGTCGATCTGATCGCTGCCGACGATCCTGCGGATTTCCGTCTCCACCTCGGCGAAGTATTCCTGGGTCTTCTCGATCCGGGTGCCCGCCGGCGCCCGTACGTGCAGACGCATCTGACCGGCGTCGACCTGAGGGAAGAAGTCCCGGCCGAGCAGCGGGAAGAGCAGGGTCGACGCGATGATGAGCGCCACGAAGGCCGCCACCGTGAGCCGCGACTCGGACAGGGTCCAGGCGAGCGCATTGCGATAGGTGTCGCGGAAGCGCTCGAAGCCGTGCTCGAACCCGGCCTGCAGCCTCACGAAGGGGTTGGTGGACCGCTGGTGACTCTCCGCGGCCTCGTGCGGATCGTGTGAGGCGAAGTCCGCCACCGACCGGCCCATCAGATAGTTGAACAACACCGGTACCATCGTGAAGGACAGGATCAGGCTGGCGAGGAGCGCGCCGATCACCGACAGCGACAGGGGCGAGAACAGGTACTTCGCCGTCCCCTCGAGCAGGAACACCGGCACGAACACGATGCAGATGCACAGGGTCGACAGGAACGTGGGAATCGCCACCTCGCTGGCGCCGGTCACGATGGCCTGGTGCAGCGGCTCGCGCATCGCCACGTGGCGTTCGATGTTCTCGATCACGACGGTGCCGTTGTCGACGAGGATGCCGATGGCGAGCGCGAAGCCGCCGAGCGTCATGGTGTTCAATGTCTGGCCGACCAGTTTGATGAACAGCACCGCGGTGACGATCGACAGCGGAATCGCCGCCAAGATGATGAGGGAGAGGCGGATGTTTCCGAGGAACAGGATGATCACGAGCGCGGTGAGGCCGGCCGCCATGCAGGCGCTCAGCAGCACGCTGTTGAGGGCGGCCTTGACGAACACCGACTGATCGAAGAGGGGTTTGACCACCACGCCCTTCGGCAGCACCTTCTCGATGTCGCCCAGGGCCGCGCGCACGCCGTCGATCACGGCCAGGGTGGACACGCCGCCGGTCTTGCGGATCACCATCAGGGCGCCGGGGGTGCCGTTCACCGACACCGAGTTGGTCTGCACCTGGAAGCCGTCGTGCACGTGCGCGACGTCCCGCATGAAGACGGTGCGCCCGTCGACGGTCTTGATGGGAAAGGCGTTGATCGTCTCGATCACGTCCGGCGAATTGTTCATCGCCAGGGTGTAGTCCTTGTCCCCGATCTTGACGTCGCCGGCGGGAAGAATGACGTTTTGGCGCTGCAGCGCCGAGCTGACGTCGGTGGGCGACAGGCCGCGCGCGGCCAGGGCGCGAGGGTCGAGGTCGGCCATGATGACGCGCGGTTTGCCGCCGTAGGGGTAGGGCACCTCGGCGCCGTGCACCACGGCGAGCGCCGGACGGATGATGTTCTGGCCCAGGTCGTTCAGCTTGGTGTCGGACAGCGACTTGCTCGACAGGCTCAACTGGATGATGGGCACGTCGGTCGCCCCGTAACGCAGCACCAGGGGCGGCGTGATGTTCGGCGGCATGTATTTGAGCACCACGAGGGCGCTGCTGGCGAGCTGCGAGACGGCCCGCGTCACGTCCGCGCCTTCGTGAAGGTAGATCTTCTCGACCCCGACGCCCTCGTAGCTGATGGCTTCGATGCGCGAAATGTCGTCCACCAGGGAGGCGAGCTGACGCTCGTGCAGCGTCAGGATGCGGTTCTGGATGTCCTGGGCGCTCATGCCGTTGTAGGTCCAGACGACCGCCACCACGGGGATGTCGATTTCCGGGAAGATGTCGATGGGCATGCGCAGGGCCGCGCCCACGCCCATGAGCGTGATGAGAATCAGTGACGCGACGACCGTATACGGTCGCTTCAGCGCAATTTCGACGACGGACATTCGAGATCCTCTATTGCAGTGCGCTCAATCTAGTGAAGCGGGCGGGAAAGGTCAGGAGCCAAAAGTCACGAGTGGGCATGACTAAAGTCACTATTTGCGGAAGGTGTGCACGGGTTCCGGCGGGCTCAGTCGGAGCGCGTCTTCTTCCTCGACAGAATCGCCAGTTCCGTCCGGGTGTTGGCGTGGAGCTTTTCCATGATGCGGCTCACATAGTTCTTGATCGTGCCTTCCGCGAGGAACAGCGAGTTCGCGATCTGCCGGTTGGTCATCCCCTCGGATATGAGCTGCAGCACGCTCTCCTCCTTGTCGCTCAAGGGGTCCGTGCTCGAGGAGATTTCGCGCGCCGGCACGTCCGCCGGCGATTCCACGGACGGCAGCGTCGCCAGGCGGCGGAATTGATCCATCACCTTTCGTGCAATTTGCGGCGTCAGTCGCGATTCGCCACGCCGCAATGCGCGGATGGTTTCCAGCAGTTCGTCCTCCTCCGCATCCTTCAGCAGATACGCCTGCGCTCCGGCGCGCACCGCTTCGAACACCGTTTCGTCGTCGTCGAGGGTCGTCAACACCAGCACCTGGGTGGCGGGCAGCGCCCGCGTGATCTCCCGGGTGGCGGCGACGCCGCCCTTGAGCGGCATGTGCAGGTCCATCAGCACCACGTCGGGGTGCAGGAGTTGGGAGAGTTCGACCGCCTCCACGCCGTTGCGCGCCTGGCCCACCACCTCCATGTCCGCTTCCATCGAGATCAGCAGCGCGGCGCCGCGCCGGACGAGCGCCTGGTCCTCCGCGATGATGATACGGATCGGCGGCGGGTTGAGGCGGTCACCGGGGGTCATGAGGGGGTCCCCGCATAAGTGCTGCGTGAGGGAGGCGGGATTGCATTCTGCCGCCATGATGCCTCCCGCGGCCCCGCCATTGGAAGTGACTTTAGTCATCGGATTAAGGGTCCGTCATCCTGTCGGCCGCCGCGGGGATGCGACGTTGTTAACGGACGGAGCCGTGAAATCCGGCTGGAATCGGGCTTCTTGCGATCACCAAACTTAGGAGTGCAATATGACCAATGGGGCAAGGCGACTCGTCACCGTGGCGACGCTGTCGATGGCGATGACGGGTCTCGCGGGTATGGCGTTGGCGGACACCGCGTGGCAGAAGAGCCACCCGCGCCGCGAGCAGGTCAATCACCGGCTGGGCAATCAGAACCGGCGCATTCATCAGGACGTGCAGAACGGCACCCTGTCGAAGGGTCAGGCGGCGGCGCTGCACCACCAGGACCACCAGGTGCGTCAGGAAGAGCGGGCCATGGCCAGCCAGGACGGCGGCCACGTCACGAAGGCGGAACAGAGGGTGCTGAACCAGCAGGAGAATGGCATCAGCGGGGCCATTCCGCCGAAGTAGCCGGCACCCGAAGGCGATCGGCCGGGGCGCGGTTCAAACCCGCGCGCCCGCCATCGCCGGGGTTGCGGCACGCGGCCTGCCGCGACCCAAACCGTCGTCGAACACGCGGCGCAGGCGGTGGTCGACCGCGTCCCGCGCGCGCGAGACGCGCGAGCGTACCGTGCCGATCGGACACGCCATGGCAAGCGCCACCTGGGAGTAGCTCAAGCCCTGGAACTCGCGCAGCAGGATCGCTTCGCGTTGTTCGTCGGGCAGGGCATCCATGGCCGCATCGACCGCCGCGCAGATCTCCTCGGTGAGCGCGAGGGTCTCCGGGGTGGCGAGGTCCAGGGCCGCCGGGAACGGATTCGAGTCGTCGGTGAAATCCATCGGAAACAGGCCGGCGTGCCGTGCTCGTCGCGCGATGGCCGTCTTGGCCGAATTGATGGCGATCCGATAGAGCCAGGAGGAGAACGCGGCCTCGCCGCGGTAGCGGCCCAGGGCGCGGTAGGCCTTGATGAACGTCTCCTGAACCACATCCTCGGCGTCGGCGGAATTCTTCGTGTACCGCAGGGATATCTTCATGATGTGGCGCCGGTACCGGGTCACCAGGACGTCGAAGGCATCCTGCTCACCCGACTGAGCGCGCTCCACGAGGCGGCAATCGGGGGAATCTGTATCCATGGGCGTCTCCAATGAGGGTTCGGGTGGCCGGGCGGTCCCCGCGACCGGGTTCGTCGACGCCTGACCTGCATCGCTAGGCTGGATGAGTCAGATTAGAAGATCGCGAAAGGCACATTAGAAAGGCCTGAGGGCGCAGGAAGTCCGGATCGCGCTCGAGGGTCGGCGGTGTTACGGGGGCGGGGGGGGAGTCCTCCGGGGGGGCGGCCGGTAAATGGGCGATGTGAGGGGAAGGGTCGGTCCGCCCTGGGCCGTGCGCCGGGGAAATTTGATGCGGAAACAGCTTCCCTGATCGGGTTCGCTCTCGACCTCGACCTCGGCGCCGTGTAGCGCGGTGATCGACTTGACGATCGACAGGCCGAGACCCGCGCCACCGTCCTCGCGCGAGCGGGCCTCGTCGACCCGATAGAAGCGGTCGAAGACGAACGGGATCGCGGATCGCGGAATGCCCACGCCGGTGTCCGAGACCTCGAGGACACAGCCGCTGTCGTCGCCCGCCGTGCGCAGCCGCACTACGCCGCCGCGCGGGGTGAACCTGATGGCGTTGTCGATGAGGTTGACGATCACCTGTTTCAGCCTCGATCGATCGCCGCGGATGACGTACCGATCGAGCGCCGACAGATCGATGTCGATTCCCCGGTCCTCCGCGATCAGCCGCATCTGCTCGGCTACGCTCAGGACGAGTTCCGACAAATCGACGTCGGCCCAGTCGCGCTGCGGCTCGCCGGCGTCGAGCCGGGAGAGCACCAGCAGTCCCGAGACCAGATGCTCCAACCGATCGACCTCCTCGAGCACGCTGCCCACGCGCTCCTCGAGCTCGGACTTGCTGAGCGCGCCGCCGTGGGTGAGTTCCTGCAGTTCGCCCTTGATGATCGTCAGCGGCGTGCGCAACTCGTGGGAGGCATCCGCGAGGAAGCGCCGCGACGTGAGCACCGAGTCGCTCAGGCGTCCCAACATGGAATTGAGCGAGGTGGACAGACGTTCCAGCGCGTCGCCGCTCGGCATCACGGGCAGGCGGGCCGTCAGGTTCTGCAGGCTCATCTGCTCGGCGGTCTGCGAGATCCGGTCGACGGGCCGAAGCGCCCAGCTGACGAGGAAATAGCCGCCGGCGGCGGCGCACACGGTGAGCGTCGGCAGCAGCAGCGCCAGCAAATCCAGGAGACGCTGCAGCACCGCCTCGATGGAGTCGACGGATACGCCGAGTTCGACCCGGTACGCCCCCGACGGGGTGTCGACGGGAGTCGCGTTCACCATCAGGTGCTGATCGCTCAGCGTCGTGGTGATGCGGCGGCGGGCGGTGGCCGCCGTCGCCGCGGGCGCGCCGACGGCGCGCGGATCGAAGCTTCGGTCCGACGGCGGGCCCGAGCGGTAGACGATGCCGCCGTCGGGCCGGGAGACGCGCACGAAGCGATTGTTGAACTCCGGGGCGACCCGGGTTTCGATTTCCCGCGCGATCGCGGCGGGGCTCACGTCCGCCGGCGCCCGCATGAGGATGAGTTCCACCTGTTCCGACCGGCGCGTCAGGGAGTCCCGCAGGTTGGACCGCAAATATTGCTTCAGTCCGTAGAACGTCGCGACGCCGACCAGGATGAATGTCACGCCCAACAGCAGCGTGTACCACGCTCCCAGCCGGAAAACGAGCGATCGGTGGTTCATTCGACTTTGGCGCGCCGCTCCGACTCCTCCTCCTCGCGCACACAGTAGCCCACTCCGCGCACCGTGTGAATGATCTTCACGGGAAACGGTTCGTCGACCTTGCGGCGCAGATAGCGGACGTAGACGTCGACGATATTGGTGACCCCCTCGAAGCTCTGGTCCCACACGTGGTTGAGGATCATCGTCCGCGAAAACACCCGCCCCGGCGAACACAGCAGGTACTCGAACAGCGCGAACTCCTTGGCGGTCAGGTCGATCCGATGCCCGGCGCGCTTGACCAGCTGCGTGGCGCGGTTCAATTCCAGATCCGCGATGCGCAGGATGTCGTTGCGCTCGACCGGCGTACGGCGCAGCAGCGATTTGATGCGGACCAGGAGCTCGGCGAAATCGAAGGGCTTGGTTAGGTAGTCGTCGGCGCCCGCTTCGAAGTGCGCGACCTTGTCCTCGATCGTGTCCCGTGCCGTGACCACCAGGACCGGGAGGGCGGGGTGGGACACGCGAACCCGGCGCAACAGCTCGGTGCCGCTCATCTGGGGCAGCATCAGGTCGAGCACGAGCAGGTCATAGGTGTAGGACTCGACGTAATTCGCGCCGTCGCGCCCGTTGCCCACGACGTCCACGGCGAACCGTTCCGCCCTCAATCCGCGGGCGATGAACTCGGCCAGCTTGCGATCGTCTTCGACGATGAGTATTCGCACGGTGTTTCCTCGACCCATTGGATGGCGGGCAGATTAGATCGGAGTTAGAGGACGATTAGGAAACTCTCATCCGGGCATCCTCGCCGGACCGGGGTGGCTTTTGGGCGGTGACTCATGTCAATATTGACACGATTAATTGCGCAACCGCGTAATTCGTTCGAGAGCCCATCATCCACGGAAGGACTATGATCGCGCTCATGGAGACCGCCGTGAACACCCGTTACTTGTCCGCCTGGTGACCGAGGACAGCGCATTGCCGGCCGAAACCGTTGCCGGGGCATCGCGCCGGCAGGCCGGGGCGTTCGCGAGACAGCTGAAAACCGGGCTCATGAAGCTCAGGCTGGTCGTGCTCGGCCACGAGGAGCTGACCGCGATCCTGTTCTGGGCCGCCGTGATCGGCATCGGCGGCGCGCTCGCGAGCGTGGCCTTCCGGGAACTGATCCATGCCTTCGAGTGGATGATTACCGGCCACTCGGGCAGCCTGGTGCAGGCGGCGATCGGACTGCATGGCGCGCGCCGTGCGGTGGTGCCGGTGATCGGCGGTCTGGCCGCGGGCCTCGTGATTCAGTACGGCGCCGAGTTGTTCTCCGCCAAGCGGTCCGTCGACTACATGGAGGCGGTCGCCGTCGGCGACGGCGTGATTTCGGCAAAGCCCACGCTCGTGCGCAGCATTTCCTCGCTGTTGACGATCGCCTCGGGCGGCTCGATCGGCCGCGAAGGTCCGATGGTGCAGCTCGCCGCGCTCATCGGCTCCAAGGTGGGACTGCTCACCGGGGCGCCGATGCCGCGCCGGCGCCTGCTGGTGGCCTGTGGCGCCGCCGCGGGCATCGCCTCCGCGTACAACGCGCCGATCGCGGGGGCGCTGTTCGTCGCCGAGATCGTCATGGGTTCGTTCGCCATGGAGAGTTTCGGTCCGCTGCTGGTCGCCTCCGTCAGCGCCGATGCGACCATCCATCGGTTCCTGGGTTACGGACCTGTGTTCGACGTGCCGATCGTGCATTTCGGCGAGAACTGGGAGCTGATCCTGTACGCGGTGTTCGGCGTCCTGCTCGGCCACCTCGCGCCGCCCTTCCTCGCATTGCTGGACTGGAGCAAGCGGCGCTTCGAGGCGCTGCCCGGACGCGTGTCCCTGAAATTCGCGCTGGGCGGATTGGTGGTGGGCCTCATCTCCATCGGCTTTCCGCAGGTGTGGGGCAACGGATACAGCGTGGTCGACTCCATCCTGCACGACCGCCTCGTCGGCTGGCTGCTGCTGGCGGTGCTGCTGGCCAAGGTCGTCAGCACCGCGTCGACCGTGGGTTCCGGTGCCGTGGGCGGCGTGTTCACGCCGACCTTGTTCATCGGCGCGGCGGTCGGCGCCCTGACGGGCGCGACGCTGCGCCTGGCGTTTCCCCACATGACCTCGGGTGCCGGAGCGTTCGCGGTGGTCGGCATGGGCGGCTTCCTCGCGGCCACCACCCACGCGCCCCTCACGTCGGTGCTGATGATCTTCGAAATGACGCTCGATCATCAGGTGGTGCTGCCGCTGATTCTGGCCTGCGTGACCGCGCACTATGTCGCCAAGGTGTATCGCGGCGGTGCGTCGATCTATCGCGACTCGCTCGCGCCCGCGGCGCCGAACGGCCCGGCGGAGGCGTGGCACATCCGTACCATCGCCGATCTCATCAAGCCGGCCGGGGCCGTGGTGCGGGAGGGCACCACCGTGAAGCAGATGTTCGACACCCTGCCGAAGCGGCCGGCGGGAGCCGTGTATGTCGTCAATGCGGAGTCCGAACTGCTGGCCTCCATCGATCCCCGGGACGTTTTCGCGAGACTCAAACGCGGCGAACTGCTTCCCGACCGGATGGTGGAGGGCATCGCGACGCCCATTCAGAACCCCTTGACGCCGGACCTCAGCCTGACCGCGGCGCTCGAGCGTTTTTTGCGCGACAACGTGACGGTATTGCCGGTCGTCGCCGGTCCCTGGCGGATCACCCTGTTGGGAGTGGTGTCGCGGCACGATCTGCTGCTGGCTCTGCAGGAGCGGATGTCGGGCAGACGACACGTCTGAAGGGCGCAGGACGGTGGAACTCCGCGCGCCGGGGTTCGTCATAACCGGCATGCAAGAGCAACTCCGGTTCGACCCCACGGCCCGCGACCGCCCGACACGCGACGGCCTGCCCGCTCCCGAGTATCCGATGCTGCTGTCGCCCCATTTCCTGTTTCGCTCGTTCGTCCCGGCCGACATTCGGCAGCTGGTGGCGCTGGCGGGCGAACATCGAATCGCCA
>JBBISV010000029.1:0-23427 GCA_037441085.1 Gammaproteobacteria bacterium
CGTATCGCCCCCGAGGCGGGTGACCTCCAGAATGGGCGTGCCCGTTATTTTCTGTTGTTCGACCGCCATTTTCTTCGCCATTTCCTGCATTGCCGCTCCCATGCCGGGCTGGGTGGCGAACAAGGGTGCCAATGCCGACCCGTCGAGCGCCGGCTTCATGGCCTTCATCAGCGCCGCCGCATCGACGCCTTGCATCATCTTCGCGCCATACCGTTGATAGAAGGCGGCGATCTCCTTGAGTTCCGGCGGCTCCGGAGCGCTCCACACCTCCATCACGTAGTTGTAGGTCATCGTGTTCCCCCCCTGACCGGCGGGCGCACTCAGGTCGGTGACATGCGCCTTGAGCGTCAGAATCTGCTCCTTGGCCATCACGCCGTTGACGACCTTCGACACGTTCGGATCGGTCAGGGACACATCGAACGTCACCTGCAGATTGGCTGCGGGCGCGGCGCCTGCCGGCGGCGGCGCGGGCCGGGCCTGTTCGGCCTTGGCGCGCGCGGCCTCGAGCTGCTTCGGCGCCTCCTTGACCGCCTGACGCATCTGCGCGAACGTGACGACGGTGTAGGTCTTCTTCTCGTTGTCGATGCGGGTGATGGTTTCCTGGTCCAGATCGATGATCTGCGTCGACAGCTTGGAGACCGACGCCAGCTGATTCCCGTGCAGCATCGTCAGCGAGTTGACGGGATCGAACATCTTCTTCATCGAGTGCGGGATGAAGGGCACCGACCGGATCGTATCGACCAGCGAGCCTCCCGTGATCTGGACGGACTCCTGGTAACTCGCGTCGGCGGATGCCGGAGCGGCGGCGAACAGCAGCCCGCTCAGGATCGGCAAGCCGCGCAAAATCGTCGTCGATGGGGTCTTCATCTCGTTTCCTCGTTGGTCATGCACACTGCAAGCATTGCTAAAGACGCTGCAACTCGACGCGCCGGTTTCGCGCACGGCCCTCGAGGGTGTCGTTCGGCGCGATCGCCCCGGCGGCGCCGTAGCCGGACGTCACCAGCCGGTCGGGTGCAATCTGGTAGCGCGCCACCAACGCCTGCTTGACCGCGGCCGTGCGCTGCTGCGAGAGGACGAGATTCGCCCGATCGTTGCCGATACTGTCCGTGTGGCCGCCGAGGGACAACCGCCAGTCCGGATTCTTCCGCAGGATGCCGGCGATCTCGCGCAGCACAGGTTCCGATTCCGGCTTGATGCTCGCGCTGTTGAAATCGAAATAGATGCCATACACCGGCACCGGCTTCTTCTCCGACAGCGCCCGTTCCAACGGCGTGCCAGGGGACGACGCCGGCGCGGCCTGCGGCCGGGGAGAGGAGATGCTGATGGTCTGCAGCAACGCACCGTCGATCTGGAAGGCCAGCGTCACCGGATTGGAGGGTTGGTCCAGCCAGTAGAAATCCACTTTCCCGCCGCCTTGCATCGCGCAGGACGCGTGCAGGGCCGGCAGCTTCGCCGGACGGTCGTTCAGCAGCACGGGAAATGCGACGTCCGCGCCTCCCTCCCGCCGCAGGTCGCAGGAATACATCCACTGCCCCGCGAACAGGGTGAGCTGCGGGCCCACCGGTTTGCCCCCCCCGAACAGGGCGCCCTGCTGGGCAAAGACGGCCCATTTGTCCGCGTACGCAAAATGGAAGGGAACCGTGGCGCCGGCGCGCAGCAGGGTGAGCAGCTCGGTCGATGCGCTGATCGATGTGGTACCGGGAAAGTGCTCCGCCGGGTGTTGGCAGAAATTTTCGCTGTAGTTGTGTGCGTTGGCGAGATCCGCCGCATCGATGCTGCGCATGCAGGACACCTTGTCGGGAAATTCCCTCGAGGGGTCCGCCTGGCCGAGTTTGATGTCGGTGGGCAGCGCGAGCGGCCCCGTCATTTTCGGCTTCGGCAGATTGGCCGAATAATGCAGGAGGACGGCGCCGGCATCGACCTGCAGCACGCTCTTGATGGACTCGTAGTCCCCCCACGGGGCTTGGTTGACGGCGGTCACGATGATCAAGCCCGGCGCCATGGGGATCGCCTCCGCCGAGGTGGACGGTCCGACGGGCTCCCAGACCGGCAGCTTCACCGGGCTGTCGGCCTCCCCGCTCTGCACCGCCTTCAACCGGTCGGCCAGGCTGGTTTGCGCGTGGGCCACCGGCACCAGCCCGTAAATCAGCCAGGCGCCGGCCAGCAGCCCCCGCACGCCTCTGAATCGGCCATGTGACATATGACGGAACATCCCTGAGGTATCGACGGCGAGCCGCACTGTGCCGTCGTGGCGACCCGACTGTCGCCACCATTCGTCTGGGATTTTTCTGGCAATTGGATGGACATGGCCGTTCCAGCCAGATTCAGGGGGTTTTTGGGCCCGCGGGATGGAGAAGCGCGAGAATCCTTTCGAAGCCATGGGCGCGGGCGGTGCTCTCGATGTCCCTGCGCAGCAGCGCGGCCGCGGGAAGCTCGCCCTCCAGCGTCAGCATGCGCCAAGCCGCCCAGCGCGCTTCCAACGACCATGAGAGCCACCGGCGGCGTTCGGCGTCCGCGGCCAGATCCCGCAGGGCCGCGATCGCCCGGTCACGCCGGCCCGGACCGCCGCTCAACCGCGCCAGGGCGATTTCGAGCCCAAACACCTCCTGTTTGGAGTTGATGGAGGCACGCAGAGACCGGGCGCGCGCCGCGTGCGAATCGCGCTCGGCGGCATCGCCGAAAGCCTGCGCGCAGAGCGCCCACGATGCCTGCGCGTTGGCCTCGCCGGTCTGCGAACCGATCGCGCCGAACTCGGCGCTCGCCTGACGCAGGCGGTCGCGCGCGGACGACCAGCGCCCCGCATCCATGTCGAGCTGCGCCAGGCTGAGGCGTGCGTTCGCCGCATAAAGGTCGTAACCCCGCGACCCCTGGGTGCGTCGGATGACCTGCTCCAATGCCTCAGCCGCTCCGGCCGCATCCCCCCGATCGATGCCCACCAGCGCGCAGGTCAAGGTGACCGAAATGGAGATTTGCGGATCGTTGCTCTGGTCGGCGAGGACCCGGGCACGCGCACAGGTCCGCTCTGCATCGGCGAGGTCGCCCCGCACACGCGCCGCATCGGCGTACACCCCCAGTCCATAGGCGCCCGCCGCGGGCCCGCCGAGTTCCTCATCCAATGCCGTCGCTTCCCGATAGTCGGCGAGCGCCTCGTCAGTGGCGGACTCGTCGAAGGTGATCGTGGCCAACGCACGCAGCGTCCACGCCTGGAGTTTGACGTCGCCCAGTTCGCGCGCCATCGCCAGGGCGTGTCGGATGGCCGTCTCGGCCGCATCGCGGTCTCCGGCCGCCCAGAGCACCTCTCCCTGGTGCTGATAGATCCCGGCGACGCCCCCGAGATCGCCAATGCGCTGGAACAGGCTCATCGCGAGCTGATCCTCCTCGCGGGCGGGCCCCGCCCGCCGCAGGTCGACCAAAATCGCGGCCAGCGTCGACCGGGCCCGTGCCTCGCCCAACGGGTTGTTGAGCGCGTGGTACTCCTGGATGGCCAGGGACATGCCGGCATCGGCCTGCTCCAGGCGGCTCAAATGCCACTCGTTGAACGCGACGTGAAGGCGGGCATCGGCGATCAGGCCGCTCGAGTCGCGGCGTGCGGCATCCCGCAATGCCCGCTGCGATTCGGCGAGTCCGACCGCCGGGTTTCCCTGCGCATCGGCGAGGTCCGCCGCCGCCAGCGCGATCCGGGGATCGCCCGCGGCCGCCGGCAGCCGCCTCAACTCGGCGAGCGCAGCCTGCGCGGCCGGCATGCTGGCGGCGGCGATGAGCGACTGCAGGTACTGCAGCCGATACTCGACCGACAGGGGTTTGAGCGCCACCAATGTCCCAAAGGTCGCCGCCGCCTTCTGCCGCTCGTAGCGCGCCGATTGCACGGCCGCCTGGATCTGCAGGCGCAACTCGGGGGGCAGATCCCCGGCATGACGGGCGGCCTGTTCCGCCGCCGCCAGCGCCTTCTGCCGATAACCCAACGCCGACCAGGCCTGCGCCAGTCCGTCGTAGGCGGGGGCGTAGGCCGGCGCCAGCGCAACCGCCTCGAGCAGTTCGTCCCGCGCCAGCGCCGGATCGAAATGCCGGAGCGCATCGAGCGCAACGCCCATGTGACGGGCGACCTCCGCGGTTGGCGGCTGGGCGTGCGCGATCAAGGCGGTCATGCCCGCCGCAGGCGCCGCCGCACCCAGTTTTTCCAGCAGCGCGCCGCTCAATTCGCCGAGCAGCGCGCTCAAGGCATCGATGCGGCCCTGCCTCGACAAGGAGGCCAGCACCACGCCCGTGCGCACGTCCTGCATCTCCAGGTCGACGCGCAGGCCCGGGTCGTCCGCGGCGGGATTCGCGAGATAGCCTCCGGTGACGACGAAATCCGCATCCAGCCGGTCGCCGAGGCGGGCCAGGGTCTGCGGCGCATAGCCGCCGGCCGCGGCGACCGCGATGTTCTTGCTCGCATCCCGGACCAGTTCCTCGGGAACGATCTGCAGGTCGGCGGTCCCGCCCAATTCGGTCCCGAGCATGTCCTTCAGCGCGAACGCGAGCCAATCCGCCTTGAGGTCCTGCGAGAGATTGCGAAAGCCGATCAGGGCGATTCTCTTGCCGGCCGCGGGGTTCCGAGGCGGCGCGGCGGTCCGGTGCGCCCAGAGTGCCGCCGCGAGCACCGACCCGAGCACCGCCGCGGCCACGAGGGCGGCGGCCGACCGCCGCCGCACCCCGATCTGCGACGGGCCCGCGGCGCAATCCGAGGGCGGTTCCGCCGGACTTTGTGCGCCCGGCCCCGGGCCCGGGGTCGTCCGGCCGCCCGCGACGACCGGCATGACGAAGCGGTAGCCGACCTTGGACACCGTCTCGACATACTTTCGGCCGGCGCTCTCGCCCAGCGCCCGGCGAATCGTCCAGATATGCTTGCCCAAATTCGAGTCGTCGACATAGCCCCGGGGCCAGATCGTCCTCATCAACTCGTCTTTGCCGACGACGGCGCCCGCGCGTTCGACCAGCAGTTTCAGCGTGTCGAACACCTTCGGAGTCAGGGCGATGGATCCGCCCTGCGAGACGAGGCGGCGTTCCCGCGGATCCAGCTCGAATTCGCCGAACCGATAAACGAAGTCGTCGTGAGCCGCCATACACTGAACCGAATTCAACTGGACCCGCCCGATTCTGACAGATTACGGCCGCCCGAAGGACGTTCAGAGCGGTACGGGCGTGACCGACAAGGGCTGGGGGCGGGCGATGATGAAGCCCTGGACGAAGTCGACGCCCATCTGCGTCACGGCATCGAGGGACGGTTGATCCTCGACCTGTTCGGCCACGATGCGAAAATTGAGGCTGCGGGACAATTCGATCATGGCGGCGACCATCGCCTGATTGACGGTATCCTCGGCAAGATTGCTGATGAACGAGCCGTCGATCTTGAGGTAATCCATCGGCAGGGTCTTCAACGTCGACAAGGAGCTCAGGCCGCTGCCGAAATCGTCGAGTGCGAACTCACAGCCCATGCCGTGCAGCACGGCGATGAAGCGGCGCGCATGATCCAGGTTCGCGACCACCGAACTCTCCGTGACTTCGAAACAGATGTCGCTCGGCGATGCGCCGGTGTGATCGAAGCAGTCGACGACGAACTCGAGGAATTCCGCGTCTCCCAGAGTCTGACCGGCGATGTTGATCGCGACGCTGCGGCCCTCCGGCAGCCTCAGCCCGCCACGGCCCAGGGCGGACAACACGGCCTGGACCACCCATCGATCGACCAGGGGCATCAGGCGGTAGCGCTCGGCGGCGCGGATGAATTCGGCGGGGGACACGCCCGGCTCGCCGTTCTCGCCCTCCATCCTCACGAATACTTCGATGGCCGGCCCGCGCACGCCGCCGGACTGCGCGTGCACGATGGGCTGGAAATAGAGCTCGAACTTGTTGTCGCGCAGGGCGCCCTGCAGCTTCTGCAGCCAGTGGATCTCGCCGCTGTGGCGCGCGGTCGCCTCTTCACGCGCGGAATAGACGTGAACGTGGACCCCGCCCTGCTTCTTGGCGACGTAGCAGGCCGAATCGGCCGAGTTCATCAGGTCCTCGATCGCCCCGCCGCTGCGGCCGATTTCCACGAGACCGACGCTGACGCCGATGTTGAAGATCTTGTCCTTCCAGATGAAACGGTGGTCGTTGACGGACCGCACCACGTCGTCCGCGATCTGCCGCGCCTTCTCGAGCGGGCAACCCACCAGCAGCAGGGCGAACTCATCGCCGCCGATGCGGCCCACCGTGTCCGAGTCGCGCACCGCCTCCTTGATGATGGATGCCACCTCGCGCAGCATGTTGTCGCCGGCGGTGTGTCCGCAGGTGTCGTTCACCACCTTGAAACGATCGAGATCGAGATAGCACAGCGCGTGCGCGGCATCCCCGGTCTGCGCGGAATCCATCGCTTCCTGCAGCCGGCGCTCGAACTCGCGCCGGTTCACCAGTCCCGTGAGCGCATCGTGGCTCGCCTGGTAGGTCATCTGCCGCGTGAGCCCGCGCAGTTCACTGGTGTCGTGCAGGACCAGCACCAGTCCCAGGGTCTCCCCGCCGTCCGACTTCAGCGGGCTGACGCCGAGTTCGACGGAGCGTTCGGCGCCGCCGTTGGCCGGCACCAACACCGCGCGCCGACCCATCGTGACGCGGCCGCCGGCCGTCAACGCCATGCGCACCGGATCGCCCAGGGATCGGCGGTCGGTTTCATCCACCAGCGAGGCGACATCGGGAAAGGATTTGCCGAGCACCTGGTCCATGCGCTGTCCCAGCAGCACTTCCGCGGAGTGGTTGATGTAGTCGATCCGGCCGTCGGATTTCACGGTGATTACGCTCTCGCCCATCGCATCCAGCGTCACCATCGCCCGCGGACGCGCGGCCGCCCCAGCCGCCGCCTCGGGCATCATCTCCAACGCGGTGAGCAGCAACGCCGGTTCGCCGGCCCTGTCGATCACGGTGCTCGACAGTTCGACCCGCGTGACCGCGCCCTTCGCACCGACGAGCTCCACTTCGTAGCGCTCGGCGGCGGGTTCCCCCGAGAGCCGCCTGCGCAGATTGTTTTCCACCAATTCGACATATTCAGGACCCACGAAATCGCGCAGCGGCTTGCCGAGCACTTCGGCGGCGGGCAGGTCCAGCAGCGCCAGGAAACGGGCATTGGCATACAGGATGACCTTGCCGTGGATCAGCAGCGCGTCGTGCACCGTCTCGACGAGCCGCTGAAACATTTGTTCGCGGCCGTGCAGGTTGGCGCCGCGCTGCTCGAAGTTCTCGAGCAGCTTGTTGACCGCCGCCCGCAATTGCTCGAGGGATTTGAAATTTCGCTGCAATCCGATCCGTCCGCCGGCCCCCGCATCGAAGGTGAGGCGCCGCAGCTGCTCGGAAAAATCGCCGACCGCGCGCTCCTGCCGGTTCTTCCAGAACGCGAGCACGCCGACTCCCACGGCGAGCACGGCCGAGGTCAGAAACCAGACGACGACGGACGATGGGATCAATGCGGACCTCGGTGGCGAATGCTTCTGACGATGCTTGTAATTTAAGTTCCCCGCGGTTTGAATGCATCGCGAATCATCGTGTTACGCAGAATAGCGCAAGGGACTCGCGTCGCTTGTGGAAATTGACCATAATCAGCCGTCTTAAATAGGGTGTGGAAAGCTATGGATACGTTGTCAGCCCGGCGGCAGATGGTCGACCAGCAAATTCGGACATGGGAAGTGTTGGATCCGCGAGTCCTGGACGTGCTGTCGGCGGTGCCCCGGGAAGCCTTCGTGCCACAGTCCTATCGGGAGCTGGCGTTTGCCGATGCGCCGATACCGATCGGGCTCGGCCACTACATGCTAGCGCCGGTGCTGCAGGGACGCATCCTGCAGGCGCTGGGCCCGAACCCCGGCGACACCGCGCTCGAAGTGGGCACCGGCACCGGCTACCTGGCCGCGTGCCTCGGCCTGCTCGCGAGCTCCGCCGATTCGATCGACATCCACGCCGAATTCACCGCGGCCGCCACGGCGAATCTTCACGCGGTCCCGCAGGCCCGCGCACGGCTGCAGACGCGCGATGCGTTCGACGGCGCGCCCTTGGGTGAGTACGACGTCATTGCCGTCACCGCCTCGCTGCCGGTTTACGATACGCGCTTCGAGCGCGCGCTGCGGATCGGCGGCCGGTTGTTTGCGGTCGTCGGGTCGGCACCGGTGATGGACGCCGTGCTGGTGCGGCGCGTGGACGCCGCCGAGTGGATTCGCGAAAGCCTGTTCGAGACCGTCATCGAACCGCTGATGAATGCGCCCGCCGCGCCGGTCTTCGTGCTGTGACGATTCCGGAAATCGGCCCGAAGGAGTTCCTCGCGCGCCGCGCCTCCGGCACCGAGATGGTGTTGCTGGACGTACGCGAGGAGTGGGAGACGCAGCTGGCGCCCGTTCCCGCGGCTCTGGTGCACATCCCCATGGGACAGATCGCGGACCGGCTGGGCGAACTCGACCCGCAGAAGCAGACGGTGGTGATCTGCCGCTCGGGAGGTCGCAGCCTGCAGGTGGCGCGATTTCTGGCGGCGCGTGAATTTTCGTCGGTGGCGAACCTCGCCGGCGGTATCTTGGCATGGTCGCGGGATGTGGATCCGACGATTCCTCAATATTGATGCCTGGTGCCGGTGTTGTAGCAGGATATAACACCCGGCATGGACAACGAATGATGCGCTCACTGGCATTGATGATGTGTCTGATCGGCATGCACGGTGCGGCGGCCGCCGATCTGCTGGCGGCGTATCAGCGAGCCCTGCAGAACGATCCTCAGCTGCGCGAGGCGGAGGCCAACCGGCTCGCCGCCCTCGAATCGAAGCCGCAGGCGCTGGCCGCGCTGCTGCCGCAGCTCAACGGCACGGCGCTCGCCGGCAAGGAGCGCGACTCCGGCCCCTCCAACCAGACCTTCACCGTCGCCGCGCCCTTCACGGGCGGCGCGCCGATCGTGGAAACCCAGACTTTCGCCGGCCGGACGGTCACGCACAGCCACAAGTACGGCGTCGATCTGCGACAGAACCTGTTCCGCTGGGAGAACTGGGTGGCCCTGCAGCGCGCAGACGCCCAAGTGGCGCAGGCTGAGGCCGACTACCAGGCGTCGCAGCAGGATTTGATGGCGCGCGTCGCCCAGCGCTATTTCGACGTGCTCGCGTCCGAGGACGTGCTGGACGCCCAGGAGGCGGCGCTCGCCTCGGTGAACCGCCAGCTCGAACAGGCCGAGAAGCGCTACGAAGTGGGCCTGATCGCCATCACCGACGTGCAGGAGGCGCGCGCCTCGCATGACAGCAGCGCCGCGGCCGTCATCGCGGCGAAACGCACGGTGGCATCCGCCCAGGAGCTGCTGCGCGAGATCACGGGCGACCTGTACGACCATTTGGCGCGGCCGGTGGAGCCTTTCGAAATGACCGATCCCAATCCGGTCAACGAGGAACGGTGGGTGGAAATGGCGCTCCAGCAGAACCTGTCCCTCGTGTCGAGCCGGCTGGCCGCGGACATCGCCCGCGAGAACGTGAGCACGGCCCGCGGCGGTCACTTTCCGTCGCTCGATCTGGTCGCGAACGACTACAAGGCCTACACCGACGCCAACAGCATCAACATCGACGGCTCGCCGTACGCCAGTTCGCTGATCGACCAGAATCAGCGCAGCATCGGCATCCAGTTGACGTTTCCCCTGTATTCCGGCGGGATGGTGTCCTCGCAGGTGCGCCAGGCCACGTACCTGCACCGGGCGGCGAAGGAGCGCGTGGACCGCGTGGCCCGCCAGACCGAGCATGATGCCCGCGACGCCTATCTCGGCGTGCTCTCGGAGATCTCGCGGGTGAAGGCGCTGCGCCGGGCGCTCGAGTCGAACACCACCGCCCTGAGCGCGACCCAGGCGGGCTACGAAGCCGGTACGCGTACGGCGGTGGATGTGGTGGAGTCGCGCCGGCTGTGGATCCAGGCCCAGACGGACTATTCCCGCAGCCGCTACGATTACATGATGAACATGCTGAAACTCCAGCAGGCGGCGGGCATCCTGTCGGAACAAAGCCTCACCCGGCTCAATTCCCTGCTCGAGGACCGTGACCCGGCGGCCGGTTCGCCACCACCAGCGGCCCGATGAGATCGAGGAGCCGCTCGACGCTGCCGCGATTTGCCTCCACGACGGCCCTGCCGGCCGCCCCCATCCGCCGCCTGCGCCCCGGATCCGCGAACAATCCGTCGAGGGCTTCGCCGAGTTCACGCGCATCGGCCACCTGCAACGCCGCGCCGGCGCGCACCAACAATCCGGCGACGTCCCTGGCGTTGTCCTGATGGGGACCCGTGATCACCGCAATACCGAGGGCGGCGGGCTCCAATAGGTTGTGCCCGCCGACGGGGACGAGGCTGCCGCCCACGAAGGCGAGGTCGACCGACGCATAGAGGGCGGCAAGCTCCCCCACTGTATCCACCAACAGGACCTGGGTCCGCGCACTCACGGGCGTGCCGCCGCTGCGCCGCTCGAAGCGGACCCCGCGGCGCGTCAGCAGATCGGCCACGGCCGCGAATCGCTCGGGATGGCGCGGCACCAACAACAGCAGTGCGTTCTCCACGCCGGACTGCAGCGCGGCGTGCGCCGTCAGCACGATCTCCTCCTCGCCCGCATGCGTGCTGCCCGCGATCCAGACCGGCCGCGCAGCCCAGAAGGCCGCACGCAGTTCAGCGCCGCGTGCGATCAGATCCGCATCGACGGTCCTGTCGAACTTCACGTTGCCCATCACGCTGGTCCGCTCCCGCTGCGCGCCGATGGCGATGAAGCGCTCCGCGTCCTCCGCGCTCTGCGCCGCGACGCGCGTCCCGCCCGACAACACGGCGCCGAACAGCGCACCGAGGCGGCGGTAGCGGCGCACCGATCGGCTCGACAGGCGCGCATTCGCGAGCACGACCGGGACGCCGCACCGCCGGCAGGCGTCGAACAGATTCGGCCACAGCTCGGTTTCCATGATGATCGCGATCCGCGGGCGCACCCGGGCGACGAACCGCCGCATGGACCCCGGCGTGTCGTAGGGCAGGTAGCGCACGGTGACCGCCGCACCGAAGAGCGACTGCGCGCGCTCGCGGCCGGTCGGTGTCGCCGTCGTCAGAACGAGCGGAAACTGCGGATGGCGGGCGAGCAGTCCGCGGACGACGGGTGCGGCCGCAGTCACCTCGCCCAGCGAGACCGCATGCAGCCAGATGACCGGACGTGAGCCGGGCACCGCTCCCCACCCGAAGCGCTCTCCGAGGCCCACCCAATAGCGCCGATTGCGCAGGCCCCGCCACAACACCACCGCCAGCGCGGCCGGGCGCAGCAGGTAGATCACCACGCTGTAGAGCCGGCGCATGCTCTAGGACCGAACCGCGTCGTAGCCGGCCAGGAGCGAGCGCCACGCGCCGACCGTGAAGCGGTCCGCCGGCATCGTGCGGCCGATCTTGACGAGGGAGCGATGCAACCGGGACAGGTTCCTCCCGGGCCAGGCGCCCGGAGGCCTCAGCCTGCCGCGATCGAAGTCGATCACGCTGACCACTCCGGCCCCGTCAAGCAGGATGTTGTGCGCATTGAGGTCGGCGTGGTCCACCCCCGCCGCGTGCAGCCGCGCCACCGTCGCGCCGACGCCGGCCCACGCGGCTTCGCCCAGCGGCGCGCCCGCCAGCGCGGCGCTCAAGGGGCGCGCGTTCTCGATGCGGCGGGTGATGAGATCGCATCGATACCACGGGCCCGAGCGCTGATAGCGCGCGGCCACGGGGCGCGGCACCGGCAATCCGCGGTCCGCCAGCCCGAGGAGCAGCCGCCACTCGGCGAATGCGCGTACGCGTTCCTCGCCGGCCCACACATATAGATCCGCGGAGAGCCGTGCGACCAACCCTCCGCGGCGATAATGCCGCAGCGCCCAGGGATGCGGAGTGGCGGCGATGAACCAGGCCGAACCCCGGCCGCCGGTCACGTCCTCGAGTTCACCGCGTGCCGCCCAAAATGCCGGCTCGAACAGCTGCTCGCACGCCGGACTGCCGGCGCGGCCCGGATCGCCGCCGGGGCCCGGATTGCCAAGAAACTCAGGATCAGCCAGCATGGCGCCGCTGGCAGTGGCAATGCGTTGACCGCCGTCCATCGTCATTCTCGTGAGCGCGTCCCTAAATCAGCGATATGCCGATGCCACACCGATTCGATCCTCCGCCGCAGAGCGTCTGCCTGCTGCGCCTCTCGGCCATCGGTGATACCTGCCACGCGGCGGCGGCGCTGCGCGCGCTCGAATCGGCGTGGCCGGACACGCGGTTCACCTGGATCATCGGCAAACTCGAAGCCAAGCTCATGTCCGCGATTCTTCCGCGCATCGAGTTTATCACCTTCGATAAAAGCACGATGACCCGGGAACTGCTGCGCCTCCGTAAACTCCTGGCCGGACGCCGCTTCGACCGGGTCCTGGACCTCCAGTTGTCGCTGCGCGCCAGCGCCGTCTCGACCCTGATACGCTCGCCGGTCAAGCTGGGATTCGACCGCGCGCGCGCGCGCGAGATGCAGTGGCTGTTCACCAATGCGCGGATCGCGCCGGCCGCCTCCGAACACGTGCTGGACTCCTTCCTTGGATTCGTGCGTGCCTGCGGCATCGAACCGGGCGCGCCCGCCTGGGACATCGCACTGCCCGCCGACGCCGTCGAATACGGCGCGCGCATCGTTCCGGATGCGCGTCCGACCCTCGTCATCAGCCCCTGCTCCAGTCACCGCGCGCGCAATTGGTCCGCGGAACGATACGCAGCGGTGGCCGACCATGCCGCCAGGATCCACGGCATGCGGGTGGTGCTGGCCGGCGGCCGGAGCGCCGCGGAGGAACGCATGGGCTCAATGATCGCGGCGGCCGCGGAAACGGACGTGGTCAACCAGATCGGCAAGGACACCCTGCCACAGCTCCTCGGCCTGCTGGCGAAGGCCACCGTGCTCCTGTCGCCCGATTCCGGACCGGCTCACATGGCGACCATGGTCGGACTCCCGGTGATCGGACTGTATGCCGCCACCCGCACCGCACGCGCCGGACCCTATTACAGCCGGCAATGGTGCATCGACAAATACGACGCGGCCGCGCGCCTGGTGTTCGGCAAACCCGCCTCGGAAGTGCCGTGGACCGAAAAGATCGAGCGCCCCGGGGTCATGGATCTGATCGAAGTGGGCGAGGTTACGGACTCGCTCGACGCACTGATCCGTGCCTCTGCCGCCGTGATCCGCACCTCACCGCGATGAATCTTCGCTAAAATACCCGGATGAGCGACATCAAGGTACCCGTGTCCCCAGGCGAATTGCTGGACAAGATCACCATATTGCGGATCAAGTCGAGCCGCATGGCCGATGCCGGCAAGCTGCGCAACGTGCGGCTCGAACTCGACGCCCTGCAGGATACCTGGTCGGCGTCGCCCTACGCCGCCGTGGACATCGGGGCCGAGGTGCAGGCGCTGATGTCCGTCAACCAACGCCTGTGGACGATCGAAGACGACATCCGCGACAAGGAGCGCGCCCAGGCGTTCGACGCCGAGTTCATCCGGCTGGCGCGGGCCGTCTATGTCGAGAACGACGAGCGCGCCGCCATCAAGCGGCGCATCAACCTGAAGCTCGGATCGACCATCATCGAAGAAAAATCGTACCGCCGCTATTGAACGGCGCCGCCGCTACTGACCCGGCCGGATGACCTCGTGAGGCGTGCGCTTCAGCGTGAATTCAGCGCCGCAATAGGAACATTTGGCCCAACCGGCCGCCTCTATCGCCAGATACACGCGCGGGTGCGAGTTCCACAGGACCATGCCGGGCATCGGACAGGACAGCGGCAGATCGGCCGGCGTCACCGAGTACTGGTGCAGGGCGTTGGGCTGGATCAAATCGTGCTTCGAATCGTCTTGCACCATGGCGGGCATGTCATGACTCCACTTGAGCGAAACCGCGAGCGCGCAACAGGGCGTCGATCGTCGGATCCCTGCCGCGAAAATTGCGATAGGCCGTGCCCGGATCGACGCTGTTGCCGACGCACATGATCTCATCGTGCAGGCGCTTTGCAACCGCTTTGTCGAACGGATCGCCCGACTGGACGAACGCCTCGAACGCATCGTGGTCCAGGACTTCGGCCCAAAGGTAGCTGTAATAGCCCGCCGAATACGCATCGCCCGCGAAGACATGCGCAAATTGGGGCGTGCGGTGGCGCATGACCACCTGGGGCGGCATGCCGAGCGCCTCCAATGTCATGCGTTCAAACGCTTCAGGGTCCCGCACCGGCTCGATCGCCAGGTGAAGTTTGAGGTCGATGAGCGCCGCGGCCAAATATTCGACGGTAGCGAATCCTTGGTTGAACGTCCTGGCGGCCGTGATCTTCGCGGCCAGCGCGGCCGGCATGGGCGCCCCGGTGTGAACGTGCAATGCGAAGCGCGACAAGAGTTCGGGCGTCGCCAGCCAATTCTCGTGCAATTGCGAGGGAAATTCGACGAAATCGCGCACCACGCGGGTTCCGGACAGCGACGGAAACTCCACGGCCGAATTCAGGGTGTGCAGCGCATGCCCGAACTCGTGGAACAGCGTCACCGCGTCGTCCCAGCTGAGGAGGACCGGAGTGCCGTCGCCGCTGCGCAGGAAGTTCGTGTTGTTGGACACGATGGGCGTGACCCCACGATCCAGGGTCGCCTGATCCCGATACTCGCTCATCCACGCCCCCGAACTCTTGCCGGCGCGGGCGTAGGGATCGAAATACCAGAGTCCAACGTGACGGCCCGTCGGGGATTTCACCTCCCAGACCCGCACGTCCGGGCTGTGCACGGGCAGTCCGTCGACCGGCGTGAAGCTGAAGCCATACAAGCGATCCGCCACCCAGAACATGCCCTCGCGCAGCTTATCGAGCTGTAAGTACGGCTTGACGTCGTTCATGTCGAGATCGAATCTGGCCCGACGCACTTTTTCTGCGTAGTAGCGGTAGTCCCACGCCTCGATCCGGGTGCCCGGCGTCTCGGCATCCGCGACCGCCTGCATGTCGGCGACCTCCTCGTGCACGCGTCGCACCGCCGCCGGCCAGACGCGCAGCAGCAGCGCCATTGCCTCCTCCGGGTTGCCGGCCATGCTGTCCGACAGGCGCCAGTGAGCATGCGTCGGATAGCCCAGCAGGACGGCGCGCTCGGAGCGCAGCGCCAGGATTTCCGTGACGATCCCGTTGTTGTCGTACGCGTCGCCGTTGTTGCCCCTGTTGTAGTAGGCGTGCCACACCGCCTCCCGCAGATCGCGGCGCTCAGCGTGGGTCAGGAACGGATCCATCGCCGAACGCGTGTTCAGGATCGCCCATTGGCCCGGATGCCCGAGGGCAGCGGCGGCGTCGGCCGCGGCGGCGCGCTGCGAACCGGGAAGTCCCGCGAGGTCGGCGGGATCGGTCATAATCAGCGCGTGGTTCGCCTCGTCGGCCAGCAGATTCTGGCTGAACCGGGCGAACAGGCCGGCGAGCCGTTCGTTGATGGCGCCGACCCGGCGCTTGGCGGGCGCGTTCAGTCGGGCCCCGGCACGCACGAAACTCGTGTACCGGTGCCAGCACAAGCGCCGCCGCACCGGCGAGTACCGCTCCGGCTCCGCCAGGCTGTGCCCGTAAACCGCCTCGATGCGGGCGAACAGGCGCGAATTTTGCGTGATCTCATGGCGGAAGGCCGCAATCCGGGGGCCCATCTCGCGCTCCAACGCCTGAAAGTCGCCGGCGTTCATGCTCGAGGACCAGACCTCGTACAGCGTGTTCACGCGCTCGAATGTACGGCCCGCGCGCTCGAGCTCGACCAGCGTGTTCTCGAACGTCGGCGCGGCGGGATCCGCCGCGATCGCGTCGATCTCGCGCAATTCTTCGGCGATCGCCGCCTCGAGCGCGGGCTTCAGATCGGCCACGCGCACGCGGTCGAACGGCGGTGTGCCGCCGAACGGCCCCTCCCACGGAGCGAGCAGCGCGGCTCCCGGCGGCGACCCGGCGGGCGCCGGGATCTCGAAGGCGTTGCGCCAGATGTCATGCACCCGCGCCCGCGTCGCCTCATGGGGCTGCGCCTCGACCACCCGCTCGCCGCCCTCGAGCGACAGGTGATGCAGTTCGGTCCGATAGGTGATGTACGTCTGCTTCAACCATGCCGCGGTGGCGGGGTCGAGCACACCGACCGCCGCCAGGCCCTCGAGTTGGCGAATGTTGTCGCTGTAGGTGAGGAGTTCCGGATGCCCGCCGGCCGAGGCGAGCACCCAGTACTGCACCAGGAACTCGATGTCGGCGATTCCGCCCGCATCCTGCTTGATGTCGAACTGTCCCGCGCCGGCGCGCGACAGTTCGCTGCGCATGCGCAGGCGCATGCCGGCCACGTCGGCGTGCAGCGTGTCGCGGCGCACGGCGCCGCACAGGACCCTCCGCCGGACGGCCTCGAAGCGCCGACAGAGCGCGTCATCGCCGGCGATGGCGCGGGCGCGCAACAGCGCTTGATGCTCCCAGGTCCACGCCTCCTGCCGCTGATAATGTTCGAACGCATCGATGCCGGTCATCAGAAAGCCGCCCTTGCCGTTCGGCCGCAGGCGCATGTCGACCTCGTACAGACGGCCCGCGGCCGAATGCATGGTGAGCAGATGCACGATGCGCTGCCCCAGGCGCAGGAAGAACACGGCATTGTCGAGCGGCCGTTCACCCCGTGTTTGCTGGAACTCCCCGCTCGAATCGTGCAGGAACACCAGATCGAGATCCGAGCCATACCCCAATTCGAGTCCGCCCAGCTTGCCATAGGCCGCCACGGCCACCTTCACCGGCCGCGGCTCGGCGTCGCGGTCGCCGCAGAAGGGGGTCCCATAGGCGTTCGTCATCTGCTCCCAGGCGAGGGTCATGCAGCGGGCGACGATCAATTCGGCGATGTCGGTGAGCCGGTCGCTCACCTTCATGAGCGGCAGGCGTCCCGTCAAATCGGCGAATGCGACGCAGAATACGGCCACCTTCTGGAACTGGCGCAGCGCCTCCACCTGGCGCTCGGGATCATCGGAGTGCAGGCGCTCGGTGCGAGCCTCCAGTTCCCGGACGAACCCAGCCCGCGACGGCAGCTCATCGAACGCGTTGGGATCGATCAATTCATCCAGCAGCAGCGGAAAATCGGCGATCTGGCCCGCCAGGAAGCCGCTGATGGCGCACACATCGATGAGTCGTTCCAGCGCCGGCGGCTGCTCCTTCAGGAGCGCGAGATACGAGGATCGGGCACCGATCGCCTCCACCACGCGCAGCACCCGTTGCATCACGAGGGCCGGCGTGGGACGCAGTGCCGCCGCCTTGAGCACCCTGCCCAGAATCACGTGAACCCGACGGCGGGCACCCTCGTCCAGGCGCCGGTACGCCGCCGCCTGACGATACGCCTCCAGCAGCGCAGCGACGGCGGCGAGGTCGGCGGCGGGAAAACCCAACGAAGCCAGTTCCTCGTCGACTTTGACGTCGCTCGATGCCAGCCAGACCAAGGCGCCGTCGCCGTCGCGGCGCAGGGCGTCCGGGCCGCCGAACACCAGTGCCTCGAACTGCCGCGCGACCCGCCCGCGGGCTGCATCGATCTGCGCCGCGGCCGCAGCCCAATCGGCAAACCCCATGTTCAGGGCCATCCGCGTCCGGTCGACGGGATCGTCGGGCACGGAATGGGTCTGCTCGTCGCGGATCATCTGCACCGCGTTCTCGGCCTTGCGCAGGACCAGATAAGCGTCTTGCAGGTCGGTGACCGCGGACTTCGACAACAGCTTGGCACCCGCCAACAACGGCAGGACGTCGAGCAGCGCGGCATTCTGCAGGCGGCGATCGCTGCCGCCGCGCACGAGCTGCATCGACTGCACGATGAATTCGAGTTCGCGAATGCCGCCTTCGCCCAGCTTCAAGTGCTGCTCGAGATCCTTGCGCGCCACCTCCCGGGCGATCAATGCCTTCATTTCGCGCAGCGACTCGAACACGCCGAAGTCGAGATAGCGTCGATAGACGAACGGCCGGATGAAATCCTCGTTGGCAACCGCATAGGCCGCCGTACCGACGACGGCGCGGGCCTTGATCCAGGCATATCGCTCCCAATCGCGCCCGTGATGCTGCAAATACTCCTCGAGAGCCGCCAGGCTCACGACCAGCGCCCCGCTGTCGCCGAAGGGCCGCAGACGCGAATCCACGCGAAACACGAATCCATCTTCGGTACGCGCATCGAGCAGCCGGATCATCTCCCGTCCGAGCCGGTTGAAGTACTCGGAGTTGTCGACCCGACGGGAGCCGTCGGTCTCGCCTCCCTGCCCGTAGAGCAGGACGAGATCGATGTCGGAGGAGAAGTTCAGCTCCCGCCCGCCCAGTTTGCCCATCGCCACCACGATGAGCGGCACGACCGCGCCGTCTTGATCGCGCGGCAGACCGAAAGGCGACTCCAGGTGATGCTGCGCCGCCGCGGCCGCGGCGCGAATGCAGGCATCGGCCAGGTCGGACACCGACCGCAGGGTCTCGGCGACGGAGGACCGGCCCGCGATGTCGCGCCAGGCGAGGCGCAGCATGGTGCGCCGGCGCCATTCGCGCAGCGCCTGCTGAGCCCCGGCGGTGGTGGGCGCGGCCGCGGCGCGCGCCTCGCAGGCTGCGCCGGCTGCCCGTGCGGACAGCGGATCCTCGTGCATGCCAAGCCAGGCGAGGGCGCCCGGATCCTGTATCAACGCCGACGCGACGAACGGGCTGCCGGCAACGACGCGAACCAGCTCGTCGCGCACCGGCTGCGACAGCGCCTCGCGGCCGGCCAGGAACGCCGGTGACGAGGTTGCACGATCCCACCACAGCTGCCATGCGGCGCGCAAGGACTCGGGCAACGAGGCCGGGTCCGGCGGCGTCGACGACGCGCCGGGGCTCATTTGAGCGCCGTGATGAACAACCGGGGGAACGGCAGGAGCACGCTGCTGCCGTCCCGCATGGGCGGATACGCCTGCGCCAATCGGGTCCGGTACAGTCGAAGAAAGTCCACCCGCTCCGCGGCGTCGAGCGGCGCGAGGAACGGTCGCAGGCCGCTGCCCTCGAACCATTCCACGATGCCGGCCGCGCCACCGCCCAGCACATGATGATAAGTCGTCCGCCAGACGTCGACGCGCCGGCACGAACCGCTCAAAAGGTCGTGATATTCCCGGGGGCTGGCCGGCGGCGTGCGCCCGGCATCCGCGGCGGCGAGTTTACCCGCCCAGGGACCGGCAGCCGCCACTTCGCGCATCAGGCGATGCGCCGGCTCGCCGAGATTGTCGGGCATCTGCACGGCCAGCGCCCCGCCGGCCGCGACCCTGGCCAGCAACGCCGGAAACAGCGACCCGTGATACGGCAGCCAATGCAGCACGGCATTCGCGAGAACCACATGGAAGGCCTCGTCATCGGCCTCGAGCCAGTGTTCGATCAGCGCGACGTCGAACCGCATGGCCGGCAGCCGGCCGCGGGCCGCCGCGATCATGTCCGCGGACGCGTCCATGCCGCGCACCGACGCCCGCGGGAAGAGCGCCGCGAGGATCTCCGTCGAATTGCCGGGTCCGCATCCGACGTCGATGAGATTGCCGCCGCCCGGAAACTCGAGGGGCGGCAGGGCCGCCAACAAGTCCCGTGCCGGCCGCGTGCGCTCGTCCTCGAAGGCCAGGTACTGCGTGGCGGACCAGTTCACGGTGGACATGCGCCGTGAGTCTGTCACCAAAGGAGCCACCCTGCAACGCAACGGATCCCCCGAGCGCGGGATCTGCCGGTCGCGCCGCCGCTCAGCGTTGGCCGCCCGCGAGAGGCTTGGCCGCGCTCTTCACCAAGTTTTGCACCCCGCGCACCCCCGGGCGGGCCGCCGCCGCGATCAGGCGCGTCTTTTGAATGGCGGTGCAGAGTTGCTTCGTCGCCAACTCCATGTCCGCGGCGTCGAGTTCGCCCCGCCGGCGCAGCCTCGACACGCAGGCGGACAACATCAGCGAGATTCCCACGAGATCCTGACCGAGATCCTCGTGAAGGATGGTCGCGGTGCGCGCGCGTTCCTCATCGTTGCTTTCCAGCGACTGCCGCGCGTTTTGCAGGTGAAACGAGACGACATTGCGCAAATGGCTCGAGAATGTGCCGAGAATCGTGCAACGGGCGAGCGACATCATGACGGTTGCGCCGACGAGCACACGCTGCAGCAGCGTCGCGTGGGGGACGAGAAACAGTTCCGGAACTCGGATCACGATGCCACCGACCACGATCGCGACGATCGCCCAGACAGCCATCGAGTCCCGGATGCGCAGCCCCAGCGTGGCGAATCCAAACACGATGAACAGCGTGGTCAGAAATAAGAACGCGAGCTGCGGCACGAGCGCGATGCCCGCGACCTGGATCGCGCACGACAACACGAACCGCAGCAGCGTCAAGTGCTCATCGTGGAGCCGCCGCGGAAGCGACGTCTTGAAGAGGAACCACGCGAGCGTGCATTCCGCCGCGCCCGCCGCACCGTAGACGACCGGCACCCGCCATGGAATGGACCCGGCGAACACGAAACCGCACAGCAGAAACACGTCCGTGAAATAGCTCAATGCGACCGCAACGACGATCTTGTTCCGCAGCCGCTCGATGCCCTTCCATTCCTTCTTCGAATATTGAATGACCGCCCCCGGGGGTTGAACGCCTGGCGGCGTTCTGTGAAGGGTCGAACACCGGCGAACTATATCCCCTCGTTGCCCCGCAACGCAAAAGCCGCGGTGCCCCCGCCCTCAATGAAAATGACGCGCCGAAATCCATCTGGGGCACTGGGACGGCATGCAGCAGCAACACGGCTTCGTCCGCGGCGGCCGCACGTCAAAAAAAACCCCGCAGGCCCTTGCGGACCTGCGGGGTTTCGATCGACCGTAATGTGGATCGGTTACATATCCATTCCGCCCATGCCACCCATGCCGCCGCCCGGGGCGCCATGTGCATGCTCTTCGTCCTTCGGCGACTCGGCGATCATGACTTCCGTCGTGAGCAGGAGGCCGGCAACCGAGGCGGCGTTCTGCAAAGCCAGACGCGTGACCTTGGTCGGATCCAGGATGCCCATTTCGATCATGTCGCCATACTCGCTCGTCGCGGCGTTGTAGCCGAACGTGCCCTTGCCCTCGCGGACCCGGTTCAGGACCACCGCGGCGTCCTCACCGGCGTTGGTGACGATCTGCCGCAGCGGCTCCTCGATCGAGCGGGCCAGGATCTTGATGCCCGTGGTCTGGTCTTCGTTGGCACCGACCAGCTTCTCGATCGCCTTCAGCGCACGCACCAGGGCGACGCCGCCGCCCGGCACCACGCCCTCCTCGACGGCGGCACGGGTCGCGTGCAGCGCGTCTTCGACGCGGGCCTTCTTTTCCTTCATTTCGATCTCGGTCGCGGCACCGACCTTGATCACGGCCACACCGCCGGAGAGCTTCGCAACGCGCTCCTGCAGCTTCTCCTTGTCGTAGTCGGAGGTCGCTTCCTCGATCTGCTGACGGATGCTGTCGACGCGGCCCTTGATGTCCGCGGCCTTGCCGGCGCCGTCGATGATGGTGGTGTTCTCCTTCTCCACCAGGATCTTCTTCGCTTCGCCGAGGTCGTTCAGCGTCGCCTTTTCGAGCGACAGGCCGACTTCATCGGAGATGACCGTGCCGCCGGTCAGGATCGCGATGTCCTGCAACATCGCCTTGCGGCGATCGCCGAAGCCCGGCGCCTTGACGGCGGCGACCTTGACGATGCCCCGGATCGTGTTGACGACGAGGGTCGCGAGCGCTTCGCCTTCCACGTCCTCGGCGACGATCAACAGCTGGCGGCCGCCCTTCGCGATGGCTTCCAGCAGCGGGAGCAGCTCGCGAATGTTGGAGATCTTCTTGTCGACCAGCAGGATCAGCGGCTTGTCGAGCTCGGCGCTCTGGCTCTGCTGATTGTTGATGAAGTACGGCGACAGATAGCCGCGGTCGAACTGCATGCCCTCGACGACTTCGAGCTCGTTCTGCAGACCCGAGCCTTCCTCGACGGTGATCACGCCTTCCTTGCCGACCTTCGCCATGGCGTCGGCAATCGTCTTGCCGATGCTCTCGTCGGAATTGGCCGAGATCGTACCGACCTGCGCGATCGCCTTCGGGTCCTTGCAGGGCTTGGAGTGCTTCTTCAGCTCCTCGGTCGCCGCGATGACCGCCGCGTCGATGCCGCGCTTCAGGTCCATCGGGTTGATGCCCGCGGCGACGGCCTTCAGGCCCTCGCGGATGATCGCCTGCGCGAGCACGGTGGCGGTCGTGGTGCCGTCGCCCGCCTCGTCGGAGGTGTTGGACGCGACTTCCTTGACCATCTGCGCGCCCATGTTCTCGAACTTGTCCTTCAGTTCGATTTCCTTCGCGACCGACACGCCGTCCTTGGTGACGGTGGGGGCGCCGAAGCTCTTGTCGAGCACCGCGTTGCGGCCCTTGGGGCCCAGGGTGACCTTGACGGCATTCGCCAGGATGTTCACGCCCTTGAACATGCGTTGCCGGGCGTCGTCGCTGAAGCGTACGTCTTTCGCTGCCATATGCTGATTCCTCTAAAAAATTGATTCGCTGGAAACTATCGATGGTGAACGGATGCGTCGGCGCCGAGGCTTACTTGCCTTCGACCACGGCCATCACGTCTTCTTCGCGCATGACGACGAGTTCTTCGCCGTCCATCTTCACCTCGGTGCCGCTGTACTTGCCGAAGAGAATCTTGTCGCCGACCTTGAGGTCGAGCGGGCGAATCTCACCGTTTTCCAAGATCTTGCCCTTGCCGACGGCGAGCACCTTGCCAAAGATGGGCTTTTCGGTCGCCGTATCCGGGATGACGATGCCACCGGGGGACTTGCGCTCCTCTTCTTCTCTTTTCACGATCACACGGTCATGAAGGGGACGAATCTTCATAAGACAAGACTCCTAAAACTTTGGGGTTCGGATGGATGCGGGGGATACGCTGTTAGCACTCTCCCCCGTCGGCTGCTAATTATAGCGGCAAGTTTTGGCGATTCAAGGGGCGATGCCAGGTAATTTGCCTGCTGCAGCGCAATATACAACGCCGCGGGTGGCACCGGGGCCGCAGGCAGGACCGGTGCGGTTGCGCTACAGTGCCGCCATGAAACACCCCCGCAGACGCCTTCCGTCACCGCTGTTTCAGGCGCTGTCCTGCCTGTTTTTGGTCATTTGCGCAGCCCAGGCCGCCGATGCCAAGCCGTGGTGGCTGCGCGGCGCCCCGGGTGCGGACAGCGATTTTCTGCCGCCCGTAACAAGATCGAGATCCAGGCCGAGAGTCCGGATCTCGCCGTCGGCGCGGCCGAGCTGCCGAGCGGCAGCCGGCAAAGCGACCCGTATTTCGGCGTCCAGGAGATCTATCAGCAGCAACTGGAGGCCCGTGTGCATTACACACGCGCCGACTACGGTGCGCATCCCTTGCAGATCAAGGTCCGTTATCAAGGCTGCGCGCACGCCGGCCTCTGTTATCCACCG
>JBBISV010000030.1:0-22688 GCA_037441085.1 Gammaproteobacteria bacterium
GAGCCGTTCAACCTTGCCGCGCAGGAAACGGTACGCGATCAGCGACGGTATCGCGACGCTCAGTCCGGCCGCCGTCGTGATCAGCGCCTCGCCGATTCCGCCCGAGAGGAGCCGGGGATCGCCGAGGCCGCCGGCGGTGATCGCATTGAAGGCGTGGATGATCCCCGCGACCGTGCCCAGCAGTCCGAGCAGAGGCGCCACCGCGGCGATCGTGCCGAGCGTGTTCAGGAACCGCTCCAACTCGTGCACCACGTGACGGCCGCCGTCCTCGAGGCGCTCGACCATGAGCTCGCGCGGCCGGTTGCGGTTGGCTAGCCCGATCGCGAGCAGCTTGCCGAGCGGGGAGTTGCGCTCGAGCGCGGCGATGAAATCATCGTTCAGCTGGTCCGACTCGATCCAGTTCCACACCTTGCGCCCCAGGTCGCGCGGGATGACGCGGCTCGCCTGGAGCGCCCACAGGCGTTCCAGGATGATCGCGACGGCTATGATCGAACACAGCACGATCGGCCACATGAAGCCGCCGCCCGCGCGTATGATTTCCCACATTAGCGATACCGCTCGTTGCTCCGAAGTGACCCGGCATGATACTTCAGAGGCATCGCCAGAGACAGGGCGGCTTTGCGACGGGCTTTCAGGAGCGGCGATTCGACCATCATGCAGCGCTGGCTAAAGAGCATAACCCCGCACCGCGAGGCGCTGGAGCGGCACTGGTGCCTGCGGCCCTTTGCCGCGGTCGTCGCGCAGCCCGGCTGCTGGACGTTTCACCGCGCCAACGTCACTCGCGCCTTCGCGCTCGGCCTGTTCATCGCGTTCGTCCCACCCATGCCCCCGCTGCCGGTTCATCTGCTGCTGTGTTCGGTGCTCGGCGTGCTGCTGCGGCTCAATCTGCCGGTGCTGTACGCGACCGTCTTCGTCAGCAACCCGTTCACCTGGCTGCCCCAGATTTTCGGGTCGATCTGGGTCGGCTCGAAGCTGCTCGGCGTGAACCTCCTGCCGCTGGTGCGGCACCTCAGCGAGACCAACATGAGCCTGTTGTTCGGCCGCGTCTGGCCCCCGCTGCTGCTCGGCGCGCTCGTACTCGGGATGCTCGCGGCCCTGCTCGGCTACGCGCTCGCGCAATTCGCCTGGCGTCTGCGCGTCGTCCACCACCTGCGCCGTCGGCGCCGGCGTTCAGCCGCCGGGCGCCGGCCGGCGCTCGACCAGTAGCCCGGCCTCCAGCGTCAGGATCCGGTCGAGGCGCGCCGCCAGGCGTTCGTCGTGGGTCACGATCACTAGGCTCGTCCCGAGCTCGCGATTGAGCTCCAGCATCAGCTCGAAGACCTGGGCCGCGTTGGCGCCGTCGAGATTCCCGGTCGGCTCGTCGGCGAGGACCAGCGCGGGCCGGGTGACGAGCGCGCGCGCGACGGCCGCGCGCTGCCGTTCCCCTCCCGACAGCTGCGACGGCCGGTGCAGCAGCCGTTCGCCGAGGCCCACCCGCCGCAGCAGCGCCTCGGCGGCCGAACGCGCCGCGCGCGGCTTCGCGCGCCGCACCAGCAGCGGCATCGCGACGTTCTCGAGCGCCGAGAACTCCGGCAACAAATGATGGAATTGGTAGACGAAGCCCACCGCCTCGTTGCGCAGCCTGCCGCGCGCGGCGTCGTCGAGGTCGTTCATCGCGACGCCGGCGATGCGCACCGCCCCCGCAGTCGGCAGGTCGAGCCCGCCCAGCACCTGCAGCAGCGTCGTCTTCCCGGACCCGGAGGCGCCGACGATGGCGATGCGCTCGCCACGGCGCACCGCGATGCTCGCGCCGCCCAGGACCCGCAGCGTGGTCTCGCCCTGCACGAATTCCTTCACCAGGCCGCCACCCTCGAGCACCAGATCGTTTTCGTTTGACATCCTCGCCGTTCCCTCAGTCGTTTCGCAGCGAGTCGGCCGGTGTCAGCCGCGCCGCCCGCCATGCAGGATAGATCGTCGATGCGCAGGTGAGCGCGAAGGCGATGCCGCAGATGCGCAGCACGTCGCGCGGCAGCACCCGGGCCGGCAGCTCGCTCATGAAATACACCCGCGCATCCAGGAATTTGAAGCCCACCAGACCCTCGAGTCCGTGCACCAGCCCCTGGAGGTTCACGGCGATCAACACGCCCGCCGCCACGCCGCCGGCGATCCCGAGCACGCCGATCAAGCTTCCCTGCACGATGAAAACGGACAGGATGCTGCGCGGCGAGGCGCCGAGGGTGCGCAGTATCGCGATGTCGCGGCGCTTGTCCTTGACCACCATCACCATGGTCGAGACGACGTTGAACGCGGCGACGGCGACGACCAGCGAGAGGATCACGAACAGGATCCGCTTCGTGATCTGGATGGAGCGGAAGAAATTTGCATGCTGGCCGGTCCAGTCATCGACGTAGAAGCCGCCACCGAGCGCGACCGCCGCGTCATGGACGATCTTCGGCGCCTGGTACATGTCCCGCATCTTCAGGCGGATGCCCGTGACGGCGCCGCCCATCTGCAGCAGTTTCGCGGCATCCCCCATCGACAGCAGCGCGATGCGCCGGTCGAAGTCGTACATGCCGACCGACACGATGCCGGCGACGCGGAAGGCGCGCATCCGCGGAATGATGCCGACCGGCGTGACGTCGCCCTGCGCGACGATCAGCACGACGCGATCGCCGACGCCCACGTGCAGCGTCTTCGCGAGCGCCTTGCCGAGGATCACGCGGTACGAGCCGGGAGTCAGCTCGTCCAGGTTGCCGGAGAGCATCCGGCCGTCCAGCGCGGTCACCTCGCGCTCCAGCCCGGGCTCGATGCCCTGCATCAGGATGCCGGCCGACCGGCCGCGGTGGATCAGCATCCCCTGGGCCTCGATATAGGGCGCGGCGCCGGCGATTCCGGGGTATTTCTCGAGTTTCGCGAGGTCCGGCCGCCAGTCGGCGATCCGCCCCTCGAGCCCGGAGATCGTCGCGTGCGCGGTGAGGCTGAGGATGCGGGTGCGCAGCACCTGCTCGAACCCGTTCATCACCGACAGCACGACGATCAGCACCGCGACGCCAAGGACGAGGCCGAACATCGCGATCCCGGCGATCAGGGACACGAAGCCGCGGTGCGACGAGGCGCGCAGGTAGCGCAGACCGATGTAGCCTTCATACCAGAATGGCATCATTCGTACCGCAGCGCCTCGGCCGGCGGCGTGCGCGCGGCCCGGCGCGCCGGATAGATCGTCGCCGCGAATGTGAGCGCGAGCGCCGTCACCGCGATGACCACGACGTCGTGAAGGTGCGGTTCGCTCGGGATCGTCGAGATGTAGTAGACGTCCGGGTCCATGATGTGAAATCCAAAGGTGTGTTCGAGGAACGGCACGATGGTGCCGACGTTGTACGCGAGCGCGAGTCCGAGTCCGACGCCGAGCGCGGTGCCGATCCAGCCGATCAACAGACCCTGCGTCATGAACACCCCGAGCACCCCCCGCGGGCTCATGCCGAGGGTGCGCAGGATCGCGATGTCGGTGCGCTTGTCGTTGACCACCATGACGAGCGTCGCGACGATGTTGAACACCGCGACGGCGACGATCAGCATGAGGATCAGACCCATCATCGTCTTCTCGATGCGCACCGCGCGGAAGAAGATTGCGTCCTCCTGCGTCCAGTCGCGCGCCTCGAGTCCCGGCGCCCGCAGCGCCGCGGCCCGCGCGAGCGCGGGCGCCCTCAGCACGTCGTTGAATTTCAGGCGGATGCCGGTCGGGCCCTTCAGATCGCGCAGCGCCTCGGCGTCCTTCAGGTCGACGAGCGCGAGCACGCCGTCGTGCTCCTGCAGTCCGACCTCGAACGTGCCGGCGACCTGGAACTCCTGCAGCCGCGGCACGACCTCGGTGTCCCCGCCGCGGTCGCCGGCGTCGCCGCTCGGAATCATCACGGTGACGGTGTCGCCGACACCGACCTGCAACTTGTAGGCGAGCATCCGACCGAGCACGATGCGGTGCATCCCGGGCTTCAGGTCCGAGAGCCTGCCCGTCCGCATCGACACCGCGACCGTCGACACGCCGCGCTCGAGCGCCGGGTCGATGCCGCGCACCACCGCGCCGCTCATGTTCGGCGCGCGGCTGAGAATCGCATCGGTGTCCAGATAGGGCGCCGCGCCGACCAGGCCCGGGGAGCCGTGCAGCGCCGCGATCCGCGCGCGCCAGTCGGGTATCGCGGCGCCGCCGGCCCGCAGCACCGCATCCGCGGAGACGCTGAGCAGGCGCGTCCGCAGCTCGGTCTCGAATCCGTTCATCACGGACAGCACCGTGATCAGGGCCGCGACGCCCACCGCGACGCCGAGCAGCGACACCCAGGTGATGAAGGAGACGAAAAAACTGTGCTCGCGGGCGACCGAATAGCGCAAACCCACGAAGACCGGAAGGGGCTGAAACATGGCCCGCGATTAAACCACAGGCGCCCGGCCGGCGCCCGAAAAGGCGCCGGGGCGCGTCCGACGGGACGGCGATTGGGCGGATTGTTAATTGGTTCAAATTCCGCCGGAATTGGCGGGTGGTATAGTGTGAACCTGTTCGCGAAATGGTCGAGGTGCGGGATGAAACATGGAAACCGGCTGATCCTCGGGCTGCTCGCGGCCGCGCTTGCCGGCTATGCGGGTGCCGAAACCATCGCCGTCGGCAATTCGGTCGAGGTCAAGACCCCGACGATCGCGACGCCCAAGCGCGGCATGACGATGGATGAGGTCGCGAAGCGCTTCGGCGCCCCGGCCGAGAAATTGCCGGCGGTCGGCAAGCCGCCGATCACCCGCTGGAAATACCCCGGATTCACGGTCTATTTCGAGTCGAAATACGTGATCGACAGCGTGGTCGCGGGCTGAAGCCCGACCGCGCGAACATGCCGCCGCTGCTCGCCCCGCGACTGCCGGCCTCGCGGTCCGCCCCCGTGCGCTGGGGTGGACTGCTGGGCGCGGCCGCCAGCCTCGCGATCGCCGAGGCCGCGAACGGCGTCGGTGCGCCGCTGATCGTGATCACGCGCGACTCGCGCGCCGCTCAATCCTTGTGCGACGAGGTGTCGTTCTTCGCCGGCCCCGGGCTTACGGCCGAAGTCTTCCCGGACCTGGAAACCCTGCCCTACGACGCCTTCTCCGCGCACCCGGACATCACCTCGGCGCGCTTGAAGACGCTCGCGTCGCTGCCGCGGGCGCGCCGCGGGGTTTGGGTCGTCGCCGCGGACACCATCCTGCAGCGCCTGCCTCCGCGCAGCTACATCGACGCCCATTCGTTGCGCGTGCATGTCGACGAGACGCTCGACGTCGTCGCCCTGCGCGCCCAGCTCAGCGCAGCCGGCTACGCCGCCGTCACCCAGGTCGCGGCGCACGGCGAATTCGCCGTCCGCGGCTCGCTGATCGACGTGTTCCCGATGGGCTCGGACCATCCGTACCGCATCGACATGCTGGATCTCACCGTCGACAGCATCCGCAGGTTCGACGCCGACACGCAGCGATCCGGCGAAAAGCTGCAGCGCGTCGACCTGCTGCCGGCGCGCGAGACGCCGCTGAATCCCGACGCGGTGCGCGAATTCCGGCGGCGCTACCGACTGCGCTTCGGCGGCGACCTCGGGGAACAGACCGTCTACCGCGACGTCAGCCGCGCCATCGCGGTCGCGGGAATCGAGTACTACCTGCCGCTCTTCTTCGAGACCACCGCGACCTTTTTCGATTACCTGCCGCCGGAGAGCACGCTGATCGACGTCGCCGGCGCGTTCGCGGCGGTCGAGACCGCCTGGACGTCGATCTGCGCGCGCCACGAGCAGCTGCGCCACGACGTGCAGCGCCCGATACTCGATCCGGCGGAGTTGTTCCTGTCCCCGGCCGAGTTCGCCGCCGCCCGGGAGCCCTGGCCGCTGGTCGAGATAAGGGAGGACGAAGCGCCGGCCGCCCGTTCCGACGCGGCGCAGGTCTTCTCGAGCCGCGCGCCCGAAAACCCGCGCATCGACGTGCGCTCGCCGGATCCGGCGGCGGCGCTCGCCGCGCATCTCGCCGGGACGCAGGCCCGCGTGCTGCTGGTCGCCGAGTCCGCGGGGCGGCGCGAGCTGCTGCTCGATCTGCTGCGGCCGCTCGGGATCAAGCCGCAGCCGTTCGAGGGCTTCGGCGCATTCGCCGGCGCGGACGCCCCGCTCGGCATCACCGTTTCGGCGGCCGCCCCGGGCTTGAAGCTCGATGCGCCCCCGATCGAAATCCTCACCGAGACCCAGCTGTTCGGCGAGCGGGCGCGCCAGGAGCGCCGCCGGCGCCGCGCGGAGCGGGACCCGGCGCGGATCCTCAAGGAACTCGCGGACCTGCGCATCGGCGCGCCGGTGGTGCACGAGACCTACGGGGTCGGACGCTACCAAGGGCTGCAGACGATGGACGTCGCCGGACAGATCGGCGAATTCCTGGTGCTTGAATACGCCGACGGCGACAAGGTGTACGTGCCGGTTCAGTCGCTGCACCTCGTGTCGCGCTACACCGGAGCGCCGGCCGAGACGGCGCCGCTGCACAAGCTCGGCGGCGATCAATGGCAGAAGGCGCGGCGCAAGGCGGCGGCGCGCATCCGCGACGTCGCCGCCGAACTGCTCGACCTGTACTCGCGGCGCGCGGCGCGCGAGGGCACGAGCATCGTCGCGACGGAGGCCGAGTACCGGGCGTTTCAGGCCGGATTCCCGTTCGAGGAGACGGCCGATCAGGCCGCGGCGATCGCCGAGGTGATCGCGGACCTCAAGTCCGGCAAGCCGATGGACCGCCTGATCTGCGGCGACGTCGGATTCGGCAAGACCGAGGTGGCGCTGCGGGCGGCATTCATCGCGGTCCAGGCGGGCAGGCAGGTCGCGGTGCTGGTGCCGACGACGCTGCTCGCGCAGCAGCACTTCACCACCTTCACGGACCGCTTCGCCGACTGGCCGGTGCGCGTCGAGAGCCTGTCGCGCTTCCGCACGAACAAGGAATCCGCGGGCGTCATCGCCGGCGTCGCCGCCGGCACCGTCGACATCGTGATCGCGACTCAAAAGCTCCTGCAGGGCAAGGTGCGCTTCAAGGATCTCGGACTCGTGATCATCGACGAGGAGCACCGCTTCGGCGTGCGCGACAAGGAGAAGCTCAAGGCGCTGCGCGCCGAGGTCGACGTGCTCACGCTCACCGCGACCCCGATCCCGCGCACGCTGAACATGGCGATGGGCGGATTGCGGGACCTGTCGCTGATCACCACGCCGCCGGCGGAGCGGCTGGCGGTGAAGACCTTCGTGATGGAATGGAACGAAACGGTCGTCCGCGAGGCGTTCCTGCGCGAGATCCGCCGCGGCGGCCAGGTCTACTTCGTGCACAACACGATCGAGACGATCGAGAAGACCGCGCAGGCGATACGCGAACTGGTGCCGGAGGCGACCGTCGCGGTCGGCCATGGACAGATGCGCGAGCGCGAACTCGAGCAGCTGATGCTCGACTTCTACCATCGGCGATTCAACGTGCTGGTGTGCACGACGATCATCGAGAGCGGCATCGACGTGCCGACCGCCAACACGATCGTGATCGACCGCGCGGACCGCTTCGGGCTCGCGCAGATCCACCAGCTGCGCGGCCGCGTCGGCCGTTCCCACCATCGCGCCTACGCCTATCTGATCACCCCGCCCGCGAAGGCGATGACGGCGGACGCGGTCAAGCGCCTGGAGGCGCTCGAATCCCTCGAGGAGCTCGGCGCGGGCTTCACCCTCGCCACCCACGATCTCGAGATCCGCGGCGCGGGCGAATTGCTGGGCGACGAGCAGAGCGGCCAGATCGAGGAGATCGGCTTCAACCTGTACATGGAGCTGCTGGAAAGAGCGGTCGCCGCACTCAAGGCCGGCAAGCAGCCGGACCTGGAACGCCCGCTCGACGCCGGACCCGAGATCGAACTGCACGTGCCCGCGCTGATACCCGAGGACTACGTGCCGGACGTGCACCTGCGCCTCGTGCTCTACAAGCGGATCGCGGGAATCGGCTCCCCGTCGGAGCTCGATGAGATGAAGGCGGAGATGATCGACCGCTTCGGTCCGCTGCCGCCGTTCGCCGACTCGCTGTTCGGCATCGCCCGCCTGAAGCTGCGCGCGGCCGGGATGGGCATCCGCAAGATCGACTCCGGCACCTCGACGGGCTACGTGCTGTTCGACGAGCGCAATTCGATCGATCCGAAACGGGTGTTGAAGCTGATCCAGAGCCGGCCGAACGAGGTGCGACTGGACGGGCCGTTGAAGCTGCGCTTCAGTCACGAGGTCCGCGGCGAGGCGCAGCTGTTCGCCCGCATAGACCGGCTCCTGGACCAGCTCGCCTGACCTTAGGCGGCGCGGTTGCGGCCGGATTCCTTCGCGACCGTGAGCCGCTCGCGCGCCCTGTCGAGCAGCGACTGTGCCGCGTCGCCCTCTTCGGGGACCGCGGCCGCGACGCCCACGCTGATGCTGACGTAGCGCAAGACACCCGAGCGGGGATGATGGATGCGCAGCTCCCGTACCCGTTCGGCCATCGTCTGCCCGATGCGCATCGCCTGTTCGCCCGGCACGCCCGGCGCGAATGCAATCAACCTGCCGCCGTCCACCCGCGCGATCACGTCGCTGGAACGGCGCAGGCAGCCGGCGATGCAGTGACCGACGCGCCGGATCGCCGAGTCCCCGGCGGCCCGGCCGAAGGTCGTGTTGTACAGGTCGAGGGCGTCGATGTCGATGCAAAACGCGGCGATCCCGGTGTGCTCGCGCTGGGCCACCGTCCAGTCGCGAATCAGCAGTTCCTGGAGGTACGGCACCGTCGCGAGCCCGGTCAGCCGGTCCTCGCGCATCAACGGCGCCGGCGGCCGGGTCTCGCGCGCGGCGGGCGCCGCGGGCGCCGGCTTGTTCCGCAGCCGGTCGCCGGCGTCGCGGTAATAACCGGCATAGTGCGACAGCCGCCCGGCGGCGTCGAACAGCGGCGATATCACGATTTCGTTCCAGAACGGGGCGCCATCCTTGCGGTAGTTGCGCATCAGCACGCGGCAGGACTCCTCGCGCTTCAGCGCCTCGCGCATCTTCTGGCGGCCGTCCTGGTCACGGTCCTCGCCCTGCAGGATGCGCAGGTTGCGGCCGACCAGTTCGGCGGCGCTGTAGCCGGTCAGCCGCTCGAACGCGGCATTCACGTAGACGACCGGATGGTCCGGCAGCGTCGCGTCGACCAGGGCCACCCCGTCCGGCGCCGCCTCGACGAGGCGCCGGTGGATCAAGTCGTCGGGCGAGGTCACGGTCCCACCTCCGTCAAGCGCAGCGCCGGAGCCGCCGACAGTTGCGCGATCGCCGCGGCCGCGTCGCGCCATTGCGCACTGTTCGCCAGATCCGCCGGCACCTCGCCGCGGCCGCGCATCCGCATGATGCGCGCCTGGGAGGCAGGATTCATGTTCTCCGGCTTGAACCGGTCGAGCATATGAATCACCGCAGGCCGATCGTTGCATATCGGCAGTACGTCGCAGCCCGCCGCGAGGGCCGCGCGCGCGCGCGCGAGCACATCGCCGAAAGCCGCGGCACCGGCCATCGACAGGTCGTCGGCGAACACGCAGCCATGGAACCCGAGGTCGCGGCGCAATATTCCGTTGATCCAGCGCGGCGACAGGCTGGCCGGCAGCGCGTCGACCGCCGGATAAACCACGTGCGCCGCCATGACGGCCGCCAGGTGATTCTCGATCAGCACCCGGTACGGCCGGATGTCCGCCTCCAGGTCGGCGTAGGAACGCCGGTCGACCGGCAGAGCCACGTGCGAATCGGCGACGACGGCGCCGTGACCCGGGAAATGCTTGGCGGTCGCCGCCATGCCGGCGTTGCGCATTCCGGCGGCGTAGGCCGCGGCAAGCGCGCCGACCGCGTCCGCGTCCTTGTGAAACGCGCGGTCGCCGATGATCTCGCTGACACCGTAATCGAGATCGACGCAGGGGGCGAAACTGAAATCCACGCCCGTGGCCCGCAGTTCCGCGGCCATCAACCAGCCGGAGGTCTCCGCCAGCGCGAGCGCCGCGCGACGATCGGCAGCATAGCCGCGGCCCAGCAGGTGCGCCGGCGGCAGGCGCGTGAACCCTTCGCGAAAGCGCTGCACGCGGCCGCCCTCATGGTCGACGGCCGTCAACAGCGACGGCGAGCGCAGCGCCTTGATCGCGGCGGTGAGGGCCGCGAGCTGCGACGGATCACGATAATTGCGCGAGAACAGGATGACGCTGCCGACCAGCGGGTGGGCCAGCACCTCGCGGTCGGAGGCCGACAGCTCGGTGCCGGCGATGTCGATCATCAAGGGTCCGAGACTCATCGGCGCCGCCTGAACACCGCGATGGATTCGACGTGAGTCGTGTGCGGAAACATGTCCATCACCCCCGCAGCCTCGAGCGTGTAATCCCGGCCCGCGACCAACACCTCCGCATCGCGCGCCAGGCTCCCTGGATGACATGAAATATACACGACTCGGCGCGGACTCCAATGCGCGATCCGGCGGATCGCCTCCTCCGCGCCGGCCCGCGGGGGATCGAGCAGAACGAGATCGAAGCGCCGGTCCGCCCAGGGGCCGAACCCCCCGGGCTCGAACAGATTCGCCGCATGGAACCCGGCATTGTCGATGCCGTTCGCGGCGGCGTTCGCGCGCGCCTTCTCGACGAGTCCTGGATCCCCCTCGACGCCCACGACGGAACCCGCGCGCCGCGCGAGCGGCAGCGTGAAATTGCCGAGTCCGCAGAACAGGTCGAGCACCGCATCCCCGGCCTCGGGTCCGAGCGCGGCGACCGCCGCGGCGACCATTGCCGCGTTGATGCTGCGGTTGACCTGGACGAAGTCGGCCGGGCCGAAGCCGATGCGCACGTCGAACCCCTCGATCCCGTAGGCAAGCGGGGCGGCCGCGGCGGCCGGCGCCGGGACGCCGCCGAGCGGGGCGATGCTGGCCGGGCCGCCGCTCTGCAGGTAGATCTGCAGGCCGCGGCGCGCCCCGAAATCCGCCAGGCGCCCGAGATCGTCCGCGCTCGGTGGCTGCATCACCCGGAACACCAGCGCCGCGGCCTCATCGCCGGCGGCCACCTCCACCTGGGGCACCCGGTCGCGGATCGACAGCGTGCCGACCAGCGCCGCCAGTTCCTCCGGCAGGCTCTCGAGACCGGGAGCCAGCACCGCGCAGCGGCGGATGTCGGCCAGATACGGCTTCTCCCGTTCGCGAAATCCGGCCAGCACCCGTCCCATCTTGTGCACGTATTTCACGCCGAGACGCGCCCGGCGACGGTAGGCCCAGGACGGCCCCTCGACCGGAGCGAGAATGCGCTCGGGAACCACCCGGCCGATGCGCTCGAGGTCCTCGAGCAATTGACCCTGTTTGGCCGCGAGCTGGCCGGCGGCGGACAGGTGCTGCAGCGAGCAGCCGCCGCAGACGCCGAAGTGGGGGCACCGGGGCGTCACGCGCTCCGCCGACGGCGAGAGGATCTCGACCAGCCGCGCCTCGTCCAGATGGCGCCGGCGCTTCGTCAACGCCAGGGACACCCGCTCCCCGGGCAGCGCGCCGTCGACGAAGACGACCTTGCCGTCGATGCGCGCGATGCCGCGCCCGTCGTGCGACAGCGAGACGATCTCGGCCTCCCGCTGTTCGCCGGGTTTCAGTTCTCCGGCCATGCCGCCTCGAATTCCCGCAGGTGCGCGGCCTCCGAATCACGCAGCAATTTGCGCATTTTCGCGGTCTCGGCCGCGTGTTCGGCCGCCGACAAGTGGCCGCGCACCAGTTCGAACCGCAGGAAGATCAGATAGGTGTTCACCACGTCGGTTTCGCAATAAGCCCGGATCCGTGCGATCTCGCCGCGCCGATAGGCGTCCCACACCTCATCGCCTCGCATCCCGAGCTTGCCCGGCAGTCCCAGCAGCACCGCGGCATCGTTCAAACCGACCCGGCCGCGTCCCTGGAAGCCCGATAGAATGTCCATCAAGTCCATGTGGCGCCAGTGGAAGCGGCTGAGGTAGTTGCGGTAGCGGAAGCTTTGGTCGTTGTCGCCCAGCTCCCAGTAGCGCGCGGCGGTGACGCCGTGCAGCAGGCAGCGATAATGCAGCACCGGCAGGTCGAATCCCGAGCCGTTCCAGCTGACCAGGTCGGGCGTGAATCGGTCCAGACCGTCGAAGAAGCGCTCGATCAGGTGCTTCTCACCCGAACTCTCCTCCCCCAGGCTCCAGATCTTCAGCGACTCGCGCGACCGCATCACCACCGAGATCGCGACGATGCGGTGCTGCTCGTGCGACAGGAAGTCAGAACCCGTCTCCTGCCGGCGCCGCGTGAACATCGCGTCGGCGACCGCCGCGTCGTCCAGATCGTGCAGTTCGTAAAGGCGGCGGCCGAGGTCGGTGTCCGGGACCGTCTCGATGTCGAATATCAGGGTGTTCATCGCGCGCCGCTCAAGCGGCCTGTTTGCGCATCAGCACGGCGACGGCGACCACGAGCCCGGCCTCGTCGGTCAACGTCACGTGGCCCTCGCCGATCCCGAGCCCGTCGCGGACGCGCGCGCCGCGGGTCGAGTAGACGATCTCGGGCTTGCCCCAGGGGTTTTGGACGATGCCGACGTCCCGTATCCAGATGCCGTGCGCGAACCCGGTGCCCATTCCCTTGACGATGGCCTCCTTCGCCGCGAATCGCATCGCGAGAAAACGTCCCGGACGCGCGGTGCGCAGCAGCTGTTCACGCTCCTCGGGCATCAACAGGTGCGCGATGAAGCGCTCACCGTGCTTCTTGTACACCCGCTCGATGCGTTCGGTCTTCAGAACGTCGATGCCGATGCCGTAGATCACGGGTCAATCCGCGGGCCGGATCGCATCAGCGCCGCGCGGCCGCCATCAGCCGCTTCATGTCGCGCACCGCCTGCGCGATCCCGTCGAACAACGCCCTGGCGACGATCGCGTGGCCGATGTTGAGCTCGACGATCTCCGGGATCGCGGCCACCGGCGCGACGTTGTGATAATGCAGACCATGGCCCGCGTGCACCGTGAGCCCGAGGGCCGCGGCCGCGCGCGCTGCGACCCGCAGGCGCTCGAACTCGCGCGCGCGCGCGGAGCCCCCGGCCTCGGCGTAGGCGCCGGTGTGCAGTTCGACGACCGGCGCGCCCACGCGGCGCGCGGCCTCGATCTGCGCCGGATCCGGATCGACGAACAGCGACACGCGGATGCCGGCGGCGGCGAGCGCCGCGCAGGCCTCGGCGACGCGCGCCGACATGCCGTGCACGTCAAGGCCGCCTTCGGTGGTGATCTCGCGGCGCGACTCCGGGACCAGGCAGCAATCCTGGGGCCGCACCGCGCCGGCGATGCGGATCATTTCGTCCGTGACCGCCATTTCGAGGTTCATGCGGGTCTGCAGCGCCTCGCGCATGACCGTGACGTCGCGGTCCTGGATGTGGCGGCGATCCTCGCGCAGGTGCAGGGTGATGCTGTCGGCGCCCGCCTGTTCGGCGGCCAGCGCCGCGTGCAGCGGGTCCGGATAACGCGCCCTGCGCGCCTGGCGCAGCGTCGCCACGTGATCGATGTTGACGCCGAGCGCGATCGCGGCGGCGGCCGATGGAGTAGTCATGCGCGCTCCCTTCGGCGCAGGTCCGACATGATCTGGCGTGAATTGAGCGGCCGGCCGTCGAGACAGGCATCGATCGCCGCGCGCAGCACGCGCTTCGCGTCGCGCAACGACCGGGCGTCCGCGAATTGCTCGGCTTCCAGGTCCGCGAGCGAGCCGCCGTAGACCGCACCCGGGGTTTCGGCGACGCAGGCCTCGGGCCCGCCCTGCGGACGGAACCGGTAGTACCCGGTCGCCTGGATCGGCAGTCCGGCGCCGGTGTTCGAGAGCTGCAGCCCATAGCCCAATTCCTCGAGCAGCCGCTTCTCGAAGCGCCGCAGACTCGCCTCCTCGTCGCCGCCGCCGGCGAGGGCGGCGAGCGCCCCGGCATACAGCGCGAAGATCGCCGGGTTCGGATCTCCGCGGACCGTGAGTTTCAGCAGCAGCTCGTTCAAATAAAACCCGCTCATCAGACGCGCCGGCGGCAGGGCCGCGGGCGGGCCGTCGAGTTCGGCGCCGACCAGGCGGCAGGCCTCGGTCCGGCCGGACCAGGAAACCAGCAGGCGCTGGAACGGGCGCAACACCGCGCCGAGCTTGGATTTCGCACCCGCCACGCCGCGCGCGAACAGGCTGAGCCGCCCGTGCTCGGCGGTGAACGCCTCGACGATGCGGCTGGTGTCTCGATAGGCATGGTGGTGCAGCACGAAAGCCGGCGTCAGCCAGATTTGCCGCGCCTCCCTCACAGCCGGTCGTACCCGAACTGGCGCAGCGCCATCTCGCTGTCGGCCCAGTTCTCCTTGACCTTGACCCAGAGCTCCAGGTGCACCGGGCGCTGCCACAGGTCCACGAGCTCGATGCGCGCGAGCCGGCCGATCTCCTTCAGGCGCTCGCCGCGCTGGCCGATGACGATCGCCTTCTGGCCGGCGCGCTCGACCCAGATCACCGCATTGATGATGACCCGCGAGTCCTCCTCGGCAAAGCGCTCAATCTGCACGTTGATGCCGTACGGCAGCTCTTCGCGCAGCTTCAGCGTCAGCTTCTCGCGGATCACCTCGGCGGCATGGAAGGGCTCGTCGCGATCGGTGAGCACTTCGGGGGCGAACATCGGCGGTCGCAGCGGCAGCCGCGTCGCGGTGAGCTCGACCAGGCGGTCGAGATTCTCGCCGCTTTGCGCCGATACCGGCACGACCGCCGAAGCCGGAATGCGCTCGGCCATGTCCTCGAGAAACGGCAGCAGCCGGTCCTTCGGCACGACCTGGTCGACCTTGTTGACGACGAGGATCAAGGGCTGCTTCAGCCCGCGGACGCGGTCCCAGACCCAGTTGTCCTCCTCCGTGAAATGCATCGCCTCGACGACGTACAGCAGCACGTCGGCGTCCTGCGACGAAGAGATCGCCACCCGGTTCATGTACTGGTTCATCACGCGCCGCGCGGTCGAGTGCAGTCCCGGTGTGTCCACCAGCACGAGCTGCGCGGACTCGCGGTTGACGACGCCCAGGATGCGGTGGCGCGTGGTCTGCGGCTTCGGTGCGACGATCGACACCTTGCGGCCCACGAGCGCGTTCACCAGCGTCGATTTGCCGACGTTCGGCCTGCCGACGATGGTCACGTATCCGGAGTGAAACGGCAGACCGCTCATGTGGTTTTCTCCATTTCGGGCGGCAACAAGGCGATCATTCGTTCGGCCGCGGCCTGCTCGGCCCGGCGGCGGCTCGCGCCCGCGCCCGTGGTCCTGAGGCCGAACGCGGCGACTTCGCAGCTCACCGCGAAGGACTGGTCGTGCGCCTCGCCGCTCACCGCGGTCAGCTGATACTCGGGCAGCGCGAGGCCGCGCCCCTGCAGCGCCTCCTGCAGCCGCGTCTTCGGATCCTTCAGCGCCGAAGGCGCCGCCAGATCGGCGAGGCGCGGCCCGACCAGGCGCCGCACCACCGCAAAGGCGGCGTCGAATCCCGCATCGAGGAAAACCGCGCCGACGATCGCCTCGAGCGCGTCGGCCAGGATCGAGGCGCGGCGGAAGCCGCCGGTCTTCAGTTCACCGCTGCCGAGGCGCAGGTGATCGCCGACGTTGCGCTCCGCGGCGATCCGCGCCAGCGTTTCCCCGCTGACCAGCGTCGCGCGCTGACGCGACAAGGCCCCCTCGTCGGCCCCCGGATATTCCTCGTACAGCAGCCGCGCTACGACGCAATTGACGACCGAGTCGCCGAGGAACTCGAGCCGCTCGTTGTGCCGGGAGCCGGCGCTGCGATGGGTGAGCGCGGTCACGCACAGCTCCGGCCGCGCGAACACATGCCCGAATTGGCGGTCGACCCAGGCCTCGAGTCCGGCGTGTGCTTCGTTGGGCGTCACTGAATCTTCACGGTCTTGTCGAAGGTCACGAGCAGGGACACGTTGGCGATGAACGGCACCTGGTCATGGTAATGAACGTGCAGGCTGATCTCCTGATCGCCCTTCTGAATGTCGACGTCGGTCGAATCGAGGACGCCGATGTCCTCGACGATCCAGTGGCGCTCGAGGGAGCGGCGGATGCCCGACTCGTCGCCGGCGTTGCCCTTGAATTCCGTCGCGACCGAATCCATCGTGCGCGCGATCTTCATGTAGTTCAAGTAGACCGGAGCGAGACGGATGCCGCCGTAGACGAGCACGCCCGCCATCGCCATGATCAACAGCAAGCCGATGAAAGTCATGCCTTTTTGTCGGTACCGCATCGGGGCCTCCACAGTTGGTATTCTAATGGATCGCATGCCCGATGCGGCTCCACAGCGGGCCGTCGCGCATGTCGAGGTTCAGCCAGACGACCACCGCCTTGCCGACCAGATTGGCCGCCGGCACATAGCCCGGCGCATCCGAGTCGTACAGCCAGCGGCTGTCCTTGCTGTTGTTGCGATTGTCGCCCATGAAGAAATAGTGGCCCGGCGGCACGACCCACTCGCCGGTCTTGACCGGACCGTTCGCGAACATGATCCGGTGGCGGTGGCTGCCGAGCTGTTCGTAGGCCGTGCCGACTCCGGCGTAATTCCACTGGTCGTCCTTCGGACCGGAATAGGTCGGACCGGGAGTCTGCGGCACGGGCTTGCCGTTGATGTAGACCTGGTCGTTCGCGTCGACCCGGATGTGGTCGCCCGGCAGGCCGACTAGCCGCTTGATGTAGTTGATCTTCGGGTTCGGCGGCAGGCGGAACACGATCACGTCGCCGCGCTGGGGCGTGCCGGTCGGCAGGATCAGCGTGTTGGTCACCGGCAGACGCAGGCCGTAGGAGAACTTGCTGACGAAGATGAAATCGCCGTCGTACAGCGTCGGCATCATCGAGTCGGACGGGATGCGGAACGGCTCGAACAGGAACGAGCGGATCACGAGGACGAGCAGGATCACCGGGAAGAAGGAGCGCGCGTACTCGACCGCTATCGGTTCGCGCACGTCCGCCGCGGCCGTGCCCGCGGCGCCGGCGGCGTCGAGGCGCCGGCGGCGGAAGAACACAGCGTCCAGCGCCCAGACGACGCCGGCGAGGGCGCCGACGACGACCAGCATCAGGCTGAAATCGACCGCCTCCGAGCGGAACATGCGCCACAGCGCGAGCACCGCGATCGCGAGCAGCGCGATCCCCGCGACCCGCGGCAGCGGCGGCTCGCCGGTGCTGGTCGCGCCGGGGTCGCGCTTCGGCCGCGACACCCATCCGTCGTAGAGGATGATCGCGACGCAGACGAGCGCGGCGGCGAGCAAACCGATCAACAAGCTATCTCCGTCTGTCACGAACGACCTCCAATGCAAAACGTCCACCGATCAACCGGGTTTCTTGCCGACGCGAAGCACCGCCAGGAACGCTTCCTGAGGTATTTCGACCTGTCCGACCTGTTTCATGCGCTTCTTGCCCGCCTTCTGCTTCTCGAGCAGCTTGCGCTTGCGCGTGATGTCGCCGCCATAGCACTTCGCGAGCACGTTCTTGCGCATCGCCTTGACGCTCGCACGCGCGATGATGTGGCTGCCGATCGCCGCCTGCACCGCGACGTCGAACATCTGCCGCGGGATCAGCTCCTGCATCTTGTCGACGAGATCGCGGCCGCGGCCGTAGGCGTTGTCGCGGTGGACGATCAGGGACAGCGCATCGACCGGGTCGCCGTTGATCAGCACGTCGAGCTTGACGAGCGGCGCGGCCTGAAAATGGCTGAACTCGTAGTCGAAGGAGGCGTAGCCGCGGCTCGCCGATTTCAGGCGGTCGAAGAAGTCGAGCACGACCTCGGCGAGCGGCAGCTGGTATTGGAGCGAAACCTGGCTGCCCAGGAACAGCATCTTCTTCTGGACGCCGCGCTTCTCGCTGCAGAGCGTCAGCACCGCGCCGACGTGGTCCGGCGGCACGAGGATGTTGGCCGTGATGATCGGTTCGCGCAGCTCGCCGATCCGGTCCTGGGGCGGCAGCTTCGAGGGATTGTCCACCTCGATGACGCTGCCGTCGGTCAGCAGCACCTCGTAGATCACGGTCGGGGCGCTGGTGATCAGGTCCAGGCCGTACTCGCGCTCCAGCCGCTCCTGGACGATATCCATGTGCAGCAGCCCGAGGAAGCCGCATCGGAAGCCGAAGCCGAGCGCGGTCGACACCTCGGGTTCGAAGTGCAGCGCCGAGTCGTTCAATTTGAGCTTCTTCAGCGCCTCTCGAAACTGTTCGTAGTCGTCGGAGCTGACCGGGAAGACGCCCGCGAAGACGCGCGGCTGCACCTGCTTGAAGCCCTCGAGCGCCGTCGCCGCCGGCGCGGCCTCGAGCGTGATCGTGTCGCCGACCGGCGCACCGTCGATTTCGCGGATGCCGGCGATGATGAATCCGACCTCGCCGGTGCCGAGCTCGGCGCGCGTCACCGGCTTCGGCGTGAAGCGGCCGAGCCGGTCGACCTGGTGGCTGCGGCCGGTCGACATCACGCGGATCTTCGCCCCGGTGGGCAGCGCGCCATGCATCACCCGCACGAGCGAGACGACGCCGACGTAGTTGTCGAACCAGGAGTCGATGATCAGCGCCTGCAGCGGCCCGTCCGGATTGCCGGCCGGCGCCGGGATGCGCTTGACCAGCTGTTCGAGCAGTTCGGCGATGCCGATGCCCGTCTTCGCGCTGACCAGCGCGGCGTCGGCGGCCGGGATGCCGATGATCTCCTCGATTTCGTGGATCACCTTGGGCGGATCGGCCGACGGCAGGTCGATCTTGTTGATGACCGGCAGCACCTCGAGCCCCTGCTCGATCGCGGTGTAGCAGTTCGCGACGCTCTGCGCCTCGACGCCCTGGGCGGCATCGACGACCAGCAGGGCGCCCTCGCAGGCGGCGAGCGAGCGCGACACCTCGTACGAGAAGTCCACGTGTCCCGGCGTGTCGATGAAATTGAGCTGGTAGGTTTCGCCGTCGGCCGAGTGAAACGCGAGCGTGACGCTCTGCGCCTTGATCGTGATGCCGCGCTCGCGCTCGAGGTCCATCGAGTCGAGCACCTGGGCCTGCATTTCGCGCGCGTCGAGCCCGCCGCAGACCTGGATGAACCGGTCGGCAAGCGTCGATTTGCCGTGGTCGACATGCGCGATGATCGAAAAATTGCGGATATTCTTCATCTAGTCCGGGCGGCGGCAAAGCCCCGGATTATACCGGTCATCGCAGCGGCGCGAGTGCTTTATGCACTTCCTCGACGTCCAGACGGCCGTGGCAGACCAGTTCGTTGCCCAGCAGCAGCACCGGGATCTTGCGGCCGTAGCGCACGCGTAAGCCGGGATCGGCATCGACGTCGAGCACGTCGACCGGGATGCCCTCCGCCGCCGGCAGTCCGCGCAGCGCCGTGAGCAGTTCCTCGCACAGATGGCAGTCCGGGCGGGACAGCAGCGAAAACCGCCGGCCCGCGCTCAATGTAGCGGCGTCGGCGGCTGCGGCATGGATCCGTCGCCGAACGCCTTGACCGCATGGGCGATGAACTCGACGGTCTCGGCCGGCACCTCGCCGACCGCCGTGACCTGGTGGCCCTCGACGACGGTCGAGAACGCGAAGCCGGCGCCGAGGCGCGCGAGCCCGTTCAACGGCGCATCCGCCGGCGGCTGCACATCGGCCGCGCCGGTGGCGATCGCCTCGGCGCGGCGCCCGTGACCCGGCTCGACGAACACCGACACGGTCGCAAGGCCGTCCGAATACACCAGATGCTCGGCCGGCCGCTTCGCCGTCCCGATGGTTTGGGCGCCGGCGACCGTCAAGTGAAAGCCCGGGGGCAGCTCGGCCGCGCGGAAATCCGCGGCGCCGGAGGTCGCGTGGCCGGCTGGGTTTTGCACGACCCACTGCATCCCCGCCGCGGGCACGTTCGGCTTCAGGTCGCGCTCCGGTATCGTCGCCGGCATCTTCAGGCTCGCGAACATGATCTGTTCGAGAACGCGGCCGCGCGAGTCGCACAGCTGCGTCTTCAGCGGCATCGCCGTCTTGGCGTCGAGCCACAGGCGGTAGCCGAAGCGGTAATGGTCCTTCGGGGCGACCACGATCACATGCACCGGCTTGCCGAGCACGCGCGCGTCCGGCATCGCATCGATGCGGTAGAACTTGTCGGCGCCCTCACCGAAACGGGGCAGCGCGCTCAGGAAGGGACCGCTGTTGGGACTCGACTCGACCAGTATCCGGTGCTTGTCCGGCAGGTAACAGGTCAGGCGCCCGTCCTTCTGGATGTATTCGCGCCCCGCCCCCTCGAGCGATTGGAGCCGCTCGGTGACCCGGCCGTTCTGGTAGCGGTGCGTAATCCGCATCGCCTCGACGCGGCCGTCGCTCAGGTGAAAGAAGGTCCCGTCGTAGTTTCGCGTCGCGAGCGCCTGGCTCATCTTCTCGAGCCACGCGCGCGGGTCCTCGTGCGATGAGGCGAGCAACGGCGCGGCGGCGAGCCACGTCCCCACGAGCGTGCAGTGCCAGACCCGCGCGGCGCGCTCCGGAACCCGCCTGATCATGGGCCGCCGCTATGTACCGATTTCGCGGGAACCACCGTCACCGGCGGCTCGATCATCGTCGTCGTGTCCGGCTCCGCGATCAGCCCGGACAACAGGCTGCGCTGACCCAGGAAAGAGGTGTACTCGCTGTGCGCGAACACGTAGTTGGTCAGGCGGGCGGGCGGCAACGCCGCCGGCACCTCGGCCTGCGCCGCGGGCACCGTATAAGAGAGCGCTTCGTGGCTCGCGTCGGCAACGACCGCGGGCGCCTGTGCACGCGGCGCAAGCCTCAGCGTGTTCGCGAATTGCGGCCGGCGCAGCCCGAGCGTCGGGGTGTCGGCACGCTGTTGCAGCGCAAACACCGCGACGACGGCGACGCCTGCCGCCACCGCGGCGCTCGCCGCATGCCGCCACAGGCGCGGTGCGCGGCGCCGGCGGCGCGTGCCGTCGGCCAAGGGCGCCTCCGCGGCGATCGCGCGCCCGATTTTTGCGGCAAAATCGGCCCGCACCCGGGTGCCGACGTCGCCGCGACAGGCCTCGCCGATCAGCCCATAACGACCGAAGGTGTGACGCAGTTCAGCGTCACGTGTCAGGCGCTTCAACAGCAGGTCCGTTTCCTGACGCGGCAGCTCGCCATCGAGAAACGCGGAAATCTGTTCGCGGATTCGTTCGCTCATGGCTCCTCTGGACGGCCTAGGCCGGCGTCGAAAATCGGTCTCAACTTCTTGTCGATCGCTTCGCGCGCCCGGAATATCCGCGATCGCACCGTACCGACCGGACAGTCCATCGTCTGCGCGATGTCCTCGTAGCTCAAACCCTCGAGCTCGCGCAGCACGATCGCGGTGCGCAAGTCCTCGGGGAGGTTTTCGATCGCGCGATTGACGGTCTCGCGGATCTCTTCGGTCAGGAGCAGCGCTTCCGGCGTTTCGGATTCGGCCAGCCGCGCGTTCAAATCGTAATTCTCGGGATCCTGGAGATCCAGATCGTAGTCCATCGGCCGGCGCTTGGTCGCGACCAGGGCGTTCTTCGCGGTGTTGATTGCGATGCGGTATAGCCAGGTGTAGAAGGCGCTGTCGCCGCGGAAGGACGGCAGGGCCCGGTAGGCCTTGACGAACGCCTCCTGGGCGATGTCCTCGGCTTCGGTGTTGTCGTGCACGTACCGCATGATCAGCTTTAGCACCTTGTGCTGGTAACGCAGCACCAATAGGTCGAACGCAGCCCTCTCGCCACGCTGTACCCTCTCGACCAGCGTGAGATCACTCTCTTCGACGCTCATCCGTGATCCCGGATCGGCGGGTCCACGGACCAGCCTGTCGCGATAGACAGACGGCGCTGACGAAAGTTCGCAGATCTTTGCACAGGACGGCGCCGGAATGTGAAATTAAGCACGGGCGGCATTCTAACAGCCGCCTGCCGACGCGAGGATCCGGGAAAGGAGCCCGGAAAACTCCGGCGGCGGGGCCTGCCGGCCGAGGCAATAGGCCTGGATCTCGGGGTCCGGGATCTCCAGCAGGCGCCGGAACGCGTCCCGCTCCGCCGCGGAGGCCGCGGCGAATTCCCGATCCAGGTAGCCGCGCAACAGCTCGTCGAGTTCGCGCATCCCCCGCCGGCAGCGCCAGCGCAGCCGGCCGAGCTCCCGGGCGTCGATTTCGGCCACCGGCCGGGACTCAGTAACGGCGATGGACCATCATCTGCTTCAGTTCGCCGATCGCCCGGGCCGGGTTCAGATCCTTCGGGCAGGCCTCGGTGCAGTTCATGATGGTGTGGCAGCGGTACAGGCGGAACGGATCCTCGAGCTGGTCGAGCCGCTCGCCGGTCGCCTCGTCACGGCTGTCGACGATCCAGCGATAGGCCGCGAGCAGCGCCGCGGGTCCCAGGTAGCGGTCGCTGTTCCACCAGTAGCTCGGGCAGCTGGTCGAACAGCAGGCGCAGAGGATGCACGCCGACGGCCGGTCGACCTTTTCCTGATCCTCCTTCGTCTGGCGCCGCTCGCCGTCGGGCGGCGCCGGCGTGCGCGTCTGCAGCCAGGGCTTGATCGACGCGTACTGGGCGTAGAAATCGGTCAGGTCCGCGACCAGATCCTTGATCACCGGCATGTGCGGCAGCGGATAGATCTTGATGTCGCCCTTGATGCCGTCGCAGGCGTTGATGCAGGCGAGGCCGTTGCGCCCGTCGATGTTCATCGCGCAGGAGCCGCAGATCCCCTCGCGGCAGGAGCGGCGGAACGTCAGCGTCGGGTCGATCTCGTTCTT
>JBBISV010000031.1:0-15599 GCA_037441085.1 Gammaproteobacteria bacterium
CTGCGTCGGCGTGCTCACCTACTTCTTCCTCACCTGGTTCCCGGTGTACCTGGTGGAGCAGCGCGGGATGTCCATCCTCAAGGCGGGAATCGTGATCATCCTGCCGGCGCTCTGCGGCTTCGCGGGCGGGGTGATCGGAGGGGTCGCCTCGGATGCCTTGCTGCGTCACGGCGTGTCCATCTCGCTCGCGCGCAAGGCGCCGATCGTCGCCGGCATGCTGCTCGCGACCAGCATGATCGTCTGCAATTTCGTGCACGCGAACTGGCTCGTCGTGCTCATCATGTCGCTCGCATTCTTCGGCAAGGGACTGGGCTCGCTTGGCTGGGCGGTCGTCGCCGATACGGGACCCCGGGAGATGACCGGCCTCTATGGCGCGCTGTTCAACACCTTCGGCAACGTGGGAGCGATCACGACTCCGATCGTCATCGGCTACCTCGTCGCGGCAACCGGCTCCTTCGCGGGCGCGCTGGTCTACGTTGGCGCCAATGCGCTGCTCGCGGTGATCGCCTACACCTGGATCGCCGGACCCTTCGAGCGCGTCCACTTTCGGGATGCCGGCCCATGAAACCGCCGGAGTTCGGGGTCGGTGCGCCGCCCCTCACGGTCCGTCATTGCGATGCGGACAACGTCGCCATCGTCGTCAACGCGGGCGGGCTGCCGGCGGGGACCGTGCTCGCCGACGGCGTGACGTTGATCGAGCACGTTCCGCAAGGCCACAAGGTCGCGCTCTGCCTTCTGCATCGTGATGCGCCGGTGCGACGTTATGGCGCGACGATCGGCTACGCGACGCAGGAGATCGCCGCCGGCGGCTGGGTTCACGGACGGATCATGAGAACGCCGGCCGCGCCGGCGCTCGATGATCTGCCGACCGGCGCGGCGCGGCCCGCGGCATCGCCGCTCGAAGGGTATACGTTCGAGGGGTATCGCAATGCCGATGGATCGGTCGGCACACGCAATATCCTGGCCATCACGACCACGGTGCAATGCGTGGCCGGGGTCGTCGAGCACGCGGTCGGGCGCATCAAGGCCGAGTTACTGCCGCTGTTTCCGAACGTCGACGATGTGGTCGGCCTGGAACACACCTACGGCTGCGGGGTGGCCATTGATGCGCCCGGCGCCGACATTCCGATCCGCACGCTGCGCAACATCAGCCTGAATCCGAACTTCGGCGGGGAGGTGATGGTGGTCAGCCTGGGCTGCGAGAAGCTGCAGCCGCAGCGCCTGATGCCGCGCGACCTGCTGGCCGGGCGCGCGCCGGACGTCGTCTGCCTGCAGGACGAGCGTCATGTGGGTTTCGCCGCAATGATCGATGCATTGATGGCGACGGCCAAGGGGCATCTGGAGCGCTTGAATGGCCGCGTGCGCGAGACCGTGCCCGCGAGCGAACTGGTCATTGGTCTGCAGTGCGGCGGGAGCGACGCCTTCTCCGGAATCACCGCGAATCCCGCGGTCGGGTTTTGCACCGACCTGCTGGTGCGGGCCGGGGCGAGCGTGATGTTCTCGGAGGTGACGGAAGTGCGCGATGCGATCGGTGCGCTGAGCGTGCGCGCGGCGACGCCGGAAGTCGCCGCCGCCCTGGTGCGCGAGCTGGCCTGGTTCGACGGCTATCTTGGTCGCGGTCAAGCCGATCGCAGCGCCAACACGACGCCCGGCAACATGCAGGGCGGCCTGTCGAACATCGTCGAAAAGGCGATGGGTTCCGTGGTCAAGTCGGGATCCATGCCGATAGACGACGTGCTCGCGCCGGGCGACAAGCTCAGGCGCAAGGGGCTCACCTTCGCGGCGACGCCTTCCAGCGATTTCATCTGCGGGACGCTGCAGCTCGCGGCCGGCATGAACCTGCATGTGTTTACGACCGGACGCGGCACGCCGTACGGACTCGCGGCGGTGCCGGTGATCAAGGTCGCGACCCGCGGCGAACTCGCGCGCCGGTGGCACGATTTGATGGACCTCAACGCCGGAGTCATCGCCGAGGACGGCGCGTCGATAGCGGATGTCGGGTGGGAATTGTTCCGCTTGCTGCTCGAGGTCGCGAGCGGCCGTAGGCGCACCTGTGCCGAGCGCCTCGGGCTTCACAACGCGCTGGTGCTGTTCAATCCCGCGCCCGTGACCTGAGCCGCGCCGCGGCCGGGCGATAATAGTCCAGACATCGCTCCATCAGCCGGTGCAGCGCCGGGTTGTCATTGCCGCGCTTCCATGCCATGAACAGCTCCACCAGGCGCGCGGCGCGCGCCTTGCGCACCTGGCGGAATATCACCCCCTCGAACCGCAGACTGGTGGCCGCCTCCGGAACCAGCGCGAGGCCGAGGCCCGCGCGCACGAGCGCGAGCATCGTGTGGATCTGGCTTGTGTACTGGGTGTAGGCCGGATGCACGCCCGCATGCAGGAATGTGCTCGCGACCAGATCGTGGAAATAGCGCGCTTCCAAAGGCGAGTACATCACGAACGGCGCGTGGTCGAAGTCGGCGAGCGTGGGCTGGCGGCCCTTTCCGAGCGCGTGGTTGGCGGGCAGCGCGGCCACCAGGGGCTCCTGCACAACGCATAGGGACTCGAAATCCTCATTCGCGAACTGCGGCCGCAGCAGCGCAATGTCCAGGCGCCCGGACGCGAGGGCCTCGATCTGCTCCATCGTCACCATCTCCTTGAGCGCGAGATTGACTTCCGGCAGCTGTTTGCGGCACGTGGCGATCAAGCCGGGCAGGAATCGATAGCCCGAAGAGGCCGTGAAGCCGATCGTTACCGTGCCGGAATCGCCGTGCGCAACGCGCTTCGCGTCCAGCGACGCCGTCTCGACGAGTTGCAGGATCGTGCGGCACTCGGCGAGGAACGCGCGGCCGGCGTGCGTCAGCCGCACGCTGCGGCTCGTCCGCTCGAGCAATTGCGCATTGAGCTGCTGCTCGAGCTGTTGGATCTGCCGGCTCAGCGGCGGCTGGGTCATGTGCAGTCGCGTCGCCGCGCGGCCGAAATGCAATTCCTCCGCGACGACGACGAAGCAGCGCAATTGGTTGAGTTCGACCATGGATGCTCTCCAAGCATGAATCAATGCCAATTATGGCTTGGACACGCATCGTTTCACTTCCTACACTCTGCCGCAAGCCTGTGCGGACACGAACAAATCCAAGGGACCGATGATGACCGGTATGACACCTCTCGAGACGGCGCGGGCATTGGGCGGGGGTCTGTTGTCCTTTCCCGTCACCAACTTCCGTCCGGACGGCTCGCTCGATGCCGCGGCCTACCGCGAGAATATCGCCTGGGCGGCGAGCCATGGACCGGCCGGACTATTCGTGGCCGGCGGCACCGGCGAGTTCTTTTCGTTGAGCCCGGCCGAAGTGGGGACCGTGGTACAGGCCGCGGTCGCCGAGATCGCGGGGCGGCTGCCGGTGATTGCGCCGAGCGGCTACGGCACCGCGATAGCCCGGGAGTTCGCCCGTGCAGCGGAGGGCGCCGGCGCCGACGGCCTGTTGTTGCTGCCGCCGTATCTGACCGAGTTCTCGCGCGAGGGTCTCGCGGCGCACGTCGAGGCGGTGTGCGGGGCGACCCGCCTGGGCGTGATCTTTTATAGCCGCGCCAATGCCGCGATCGACGACGTGACGCTCGCGCGGCTCTGCGAGCGTTGCCCGAATCTGGTGGGATTCAAGGACGGGGTCGGCGACATCGAAATGATGACGCGGATCTACGCGCGCATCGGTGCGCGCCTGACCTACCTGGGCGGCCTGCCGACGGCGGAGACCTTTGCGTTGCCGTACCTGGAAATGGGCGTCAACACCTATTCGTCGGCCATCTACAACTTCCTGCCAAAATTCGCATTGAGTTTCTATGCGGCCGTGCGCCGCCGCGATCATGCGGCCGTATACGCCGGCCTGAGGGATTTCGTGCTGCCCTATGTCGACATCCGCAACCGCCGCAAGGGCTACGCCGTGTCGATCGTGAAGGCCGGCATGAAACTCGTCGGTCGCGATTGCGGCCCGGTGCGCACGCCGCTCGCGGACCTGACCGAGCCCGAGATGGAACAACTGGCGGCGTTGCTCCGCGGGCGCGAATAATCGTGGAGGGTGCAATGTTGACCGGAGAAATGCTGATCGACGGTATCGGCGTCAGGGGCAGGGCGGGTGAAATCCACGCCTACAACCCGGCGACGGGTGAGGTCGTGCCGCCGACCTTCGGCGCCGGCGATGCGGCGGACGTCGAGCGTGCGTGCCAATCGGCGTGGAACGCGTTCGACCGTTACCGGGACACGAGCCTCGATGCGCGCGCCGCTTTCCTCGACGCGATTGCCGCCGAGATTGCCGCCTGCGGCGACGGGTTGATCGAACGCGCGATGATCGAGACGGGGCTGCCGCGCGCGCGCCTCTTCGGCGAGCGCGATCGGACCGTGGGGCAATTGCGCCTGTTTGCGCGCGATGTCCGCGACGGGGGCTTCATGGAACCGCGTATCGACGCCGCCATGCCGGACCGGCTGCCGCAGCCACGGGGCGACTATCGCCAGCGGCACATCGCGGTGGGACCGGTGGCGGTGTTCGGCGCGAGCAATTTCCCGCTCGCATTTTCCGTGGCCGGCGGCGATACCGCCGCCGCGCTCGCGGCCGGCTGTCCGGTGGTGGTCAAGGCGCACAGCGCGCATCCGGGAACCTCCGAACTCGTCGGGCGCGCGCTGCAGCGCGCGGTGGCGGGCTCAGGCATGCCGGCGGGCGTGTTCTCGCTGGTGTTCGGCAACGGCGCCGACATCGGCGCGGCGCTGGTTGCGCACCGGCGGATCGCGGCGGTCGGATTCACGGGTTCGCGCACCGCGGGGCGGGCCTTGATGGCCATCGCGGCGGCGCGCGCGGAGCCGATTCCTGTCTATGCGGAGATGAGCAGCATCAATCCGCTCTATGTCCTGCCGGCGGCGCTCGCCGCGCGGGCGGCGGACATCGCCCGGGGGTTTGCGGCGTCGGTGACGCTCGGGGCGGGTCAATTTTGCACCAATCCCGGCGTGTTGCTGGCAATCGAGGGTCCCGCGCTCGCGCAGTTCGAGGCGGCCGCGGCGGCGGCGTTCGAATCGACGATCGCGGCGACGATGTTGAGCGCCGGCATTCACGCCGCTTACTGCACCGGCCTTGAGCGGCTGTCGGGACACGCGCGCGTGGAGGTCATCGCGCGCGGTCGCGGCGGCGCCGGCGCGAACCAGACGCCCCCGGGTTTGTTCGCGACCGACGCGGGCTCGCTGCTTGGCGATAACTTGCTTCAGGACGAGGTCTTCGGCGCGGCGTCGTTGCTCGTGCGATGCCGCGACGCCGCCGAGATGGTCGAAGTCGCCGAACGTCTTCCGGGGCAGCTGACGTCGACGCTGCACGTCGAGGATGCGGATCTGCCGCTCGCGCGGCGCTTGTTGCCGGTGTTGGAGCGCAAGGCCGGCCGGGTGGCGTTCAACGGCTTTCCCACCGGAGTCGAGGTCTGCGATGCGATGGTGCATGGCGGGCCGTTCCCGTCGACTTCGGATGGACGCTCCACTTCGGTCGGTAGTCTCGCGATCCGGCGGTTTTTGCGGCCGGTGTGCTATCAGGATCTGCCGGCGGCGCTGGTCCCGGCCGCAATTGCCGATGGAAATCCATTAGGCTTGTGGCGGCGGTTGAACGGGGAACTCGGTCGGCATTGAGGCCGGGGAGAGGCTGATGGAACACTCTGAGCATTCGCGGTCCGCCGGGCGCGGCGCGCCGCAGGTCGTGGGGATGCGAGTCGTGCCGGTCGCGGGGCAGGACAGCCTGCTGCTCAATCTGAGCGGTGCGCACGGCCCTTATTTCATTCGCAACATCGTCATTCTCACCGATGACGCGGGTCGTGTCGGCGTCGGCGAGGTGCCGGGCGGGGAGCCGATTCGCCAAACCCTGGAGGCGGCCGCGCCCTTGGTCGTCGGACAAAGCATCGGCGCCCATCAGGCCATATTGAACGCCGTACGCGGCCGCTACGCGGACCGGGACGCGGGCGGACGCGGACTGCAGACCTACGACCTGCGCACCACGGTCCACGTCGTGACGGCGCTCGAGGCGGCGCTGCTCGACTTGTTCGGGCAGTTTCTCGGCCTGCCGGTCGCCGCGCTGCTCGGTGAAGGTCAGCAGCGCAGTTCCGTGAAGATGCTGGGATACCTGTTCTATGTCGGCGACCGCAGCCGCACCAACCTCGACTATCGCGGCGGCGGCCGCGACGGCGAGGACTGGATGCGCCTGCGGGATGAACCGGCGATGACGACGGCCGCGGTTTTGCGGCTGGCGGAAGCGGCGCACGCGCGCTATGGCTTCGCCGATTTCAAGCTCAAGGGCGGCGTGCATCCGGGTGAGGTGGAAATCGAGGCGGTCACGGCGTTGGCGGAACGGTTCCCGCATGCGCGCATCACGCTCGACCCGAACGGCGCGTGGTCGCTCGACGATGCGGTCAAATGGTGCCGCGGCGCGCGCGGCGTGCTCGCCTATGCCGAGGATCCCTGTGGCGCGCAAGACGGCTTTTCGGGGCGCGAGATCCTCGCGGAATTTCGCCGCGCGACCGGAATGCCGACGGCGACGAACATGGTGGCGACGGATTGGCGCCAGCTAGCGCACTCGGTCGCGCTCCACAGCGTCGATATTCCGCTGGCCGATCCGCATTTTTGGACCATGGCGGGCTCGGTGCGCGTCGCGCAGGCCTGTCGCGACTGGGGACTCACCTGGGGCTCGCACTCGAACAATCATTTCGACATCTCGCTGGCGATGTTCACGCAGGTCGCCGCGGCCGCGCCCGGCGAGATCACCGCCATCGACACGCACTGGATCTGGCAGGACGGCCAACGCCTGACGCGCGAGCCGCTCGCCATCACGGGCGGCATGGTGCGGGTTCCGGAGCAACCGGGTCTCGGCGTCGAGCCCGACTTCGAGCGGATCGACCGGGCGCACGAACTCTACAAATCGATCGGGGTCGGCGCGCGCGACGATGCCGCGGCCATGCGCCAACTGGTGCCGGGCTGGCAGTTCGACCCGAAGAGGCCCTGTCTGGTCCGGTGAGAACGCGGATCGGGTACCATGGAGGCTCCAACAAGGAACGGACGATGGAACGCAAGATCGCCAAATACTCGACGCTGATGATCGCCATCCACTGGCTCACCGCCATACTGGTGGTCGGCGCCTACCTCCTGAGCGAGGGCGGCCCGCACGTGCGCACCGATCCGCCGTTCTGGCATTTCGTCTGCGGAATCGCGGTGCTGGCGCTGGTGTTCCCGCGACTCATTGCCCGGCTGCTGGGTGGCGCGCCGCCGGCCCAGGACGCCGGCAGCGCCATGCTCAACAAGGCGGTGAAACTCGGCCACGGCACGCTGTACCTTCTGCTCGTGGCCGTGCCGTTGACGGGCTGGTATGCGGTGTCGCGGCTCGGCGTGCGCGTCGACCTCTTTGGCTGGACCCTGCCGCCGATCGCCGCCGCGGTCAAGGGCGACATCGGTCTCGTCGCCAACGTCCATCAGATCGGCGGCAACGTGATCCTGATACTCGCCGGCCTGCATGCCGCGATGGGCCTGTGGCATCAGTTCATCCGACACGACCACACACTCGAGCGCATGCGGCCGTAGCCGGGGCGGCGCGCCGCGTCAGACCCGCTCGAATATCCCCGCCGCGCCCTGGCCGGTGCCGACGCACATGGTCACCATGCCGTGGCGCAGGCCGCGGCGCCGCATCCCGTGAATCGTCGTGCAGGCGCGGATCGCGCCGGTGGCGCCGAGCGGGTGGCCGAGCGCGATCGCGCCGCCGAGCGGATTGACCTTCGCCGGATCGAGGCCGACCGTATCGATGACCGCGAGCGACTGCGCGGCGAACGCCTCGTTGAGTTCGATCCAGCCGAGATCGGCGAGGGTGATTCCGGCCGCTGCGAGCGCCGCCGGAATCGCCTCGATCGGGCCGATGCCCATGATCTCCGGCGGCACGCCACGCACCGCGAACGACACGAACCGGGCGAGCGGCGTGAGGCCGAAGCGTCGAACCGCGGCCTCTGAGGCCAGAATCAAGGCACCGGCGCCGTCGGAGGTCTGGGAGCTGTTGCCCGCCGTGACCGTGCCGAGACCGGTCGCCCTGCCGGATGGGTCGCGCGGCGCCGCGAATACGGGCTTCAATCGGGCCAGGGCCTCGAGCGAGGTGTCGGCGCGCGGGCCTTCGTCGATGCGCACCGTGCGCCGCCGTTCGACGGCGGTGCCGCCGGCGAGATCCGGCACGCGATCGACCGCCTCGACCGGGATGATCTCGTCGGTGAACTCTCCCGCCGCGATGCCGGCGATCGCGCGGCGATGCGATTCGAATGCAAAGGCGTCCTGTCGCTCGCGGGAGACTTTCCATTGCGCGGCGACCTTTTCCGCGGTCAATCCCATGCCGTAGGCGATGCCGAGGTTCTCGTCGCCGGCGAACACCAGGGGATTGAACGAGGGCTTGTTGCCGCCCCGTGGGATCAGGCTCATGCTCTCGGCGCCGCCGGCGATCATCACCTCGGCCTCGCCGACACGGATCCGGTCCGCGGCCATCTGGATCGCGGTCAGGCCGGATGCGCAGAATCGGTTCACCGTGACGCCGCCGACACGGTTCGGAAGGCCGGCAAGCAATGCGGCGACGCGCGCCATGTTCATCCCCTGTTCGGCCTCGGGCATCGCGCAGCCGATGATCGCGTCCTCGATTGCCAGGGGGTCGAGACCGGGGGTTTGCGCGAGCGCGCCGCGGATCGCCGCGATCAGCAGGTCATCCGGGCGGGTATTGCGAAATACCCCGCGGTTCGACCGGCCGATCGGCGTACGGGCGGCGGCGACGATATAGGCGTCTTGAATTTGGCGGGCCACGTGGATTCTCCTGCTGCGATGGGTGTGCGCGACTCGGGAAGGCCGGTCAGTTGCGCACCGGTTTGCCGTTCTGTAGGAAGCCCGCGATGCGTTCCCGCGTTTTTGGGTCATCGAGCAGCGCGCAGAAATGCGCCCGTTCGAGACGCATCAGCCAGCGCTCGTCGACGACGCTGCCCGCATCGACGTCGCCGCCGCACAGCACATCGGCGATGGCGACACCCAGCGCGTAATCGTGACCGGTGATCTGGCCGCCGTCGCGCAGGTTCAACACCTGGGATTGGATGGTCGCGCGGCCGGACCGGCCGGCGACCGTGATGCGCGCCGGCAGCGGCGGGCGATAGGCGGCATCGGCAAGCGCGCGCGCCTGGCCGATCGCGACGTGCAACAGCTCGTCCTTGTGCAGAACGATCACATCCTCCGGCAGCAAAAAGCCCATCTGCCGCGCCTCGATCGCGGACTTCGACACGCTCGCCATCGCCGGGGGCATGTACAGTGTTTTCAGGAACGCGAGCACGTCGACGTCGGCACCGTTGGCGGCCGCGAGTCCGCTCGCGCGCCGCGCGAGATAGGTCAGGCCGCCACCGCCGGGGATCAGGCCGACGCCGACTTCGACGAGTCCGATGTAGCTTTCCAGCGCAACCACGCGTCTGGCCGTGTGCACGGCGAGTTCACAGCCTCCGCCGAGCGCCAGCCCGCGAATCGCGGCGATCACCGGCACCGGCGAATAGCGCACCCTTAGCATCAGTTCCTGCAGACGCAGTTCCTCGCCCTCGATCGCGCGCGCACCGCCGGCCGCGAAACCCGCCGCCATTGCCTGCAAATCGGCTCCCGCCGAGAACGGCTCGCCGGTCTGCCAGATCACGAGTCCGGCGAAGCCTTGGGAAGCGCGCTCGAGCGCGTTGTCGATGCCGGCGATGACGCCGGGCCCCAGGGTGTTCATCTTGGTCTTGAAGCTCGCGATCAACACGTCTGGGTTGCGCGGCGCGGCCCACAGGCGGATCGAGGCATCCTCGAACACCGTCTCGCCGGCCTGCGCGGGATCGGCGGCCGCTTCGCCCCGCACGGTCTGCGGGAACAGCTGGCGCTTCATGATCGGCAGGTCGCGGCGCGGCTGATACGCGCTCCGGCGCGCCGACCAGGAGCCTTCGGGACGATGGGCGGCGTCGATTTTTCCGACCCAGTCCGGCAGCGCGGCCGCGCACAGCGCGTGGCCGTCCGCGATGTCGGCGGCGACCCAGTCGGCGATCTGCCGCCAACCGCCGGCCTGCCAGCTCTCGAACGGGCCCTCGTTCCAGCCGAAGCCCCAGCGGATCGCGAGATCCACATCGCGGGCGTTGTCGGCGACGTCGCCCAAGTGCACCGCGATGTAGTGCCAGACGTCGCGGAACACACTCCACAGGAATCGGGCTTGCGGGTGATCCAGGGCGCGCAGGGCGGCGAAGCGCTCGGCGGCCGGGCGTTTCAACAGCCGGCCAACCGCCTCGTCGGCCTTGCCGCCCGCGCTCGTATAGTCGCCGAGGGCGGGGTCAAATCGCAGGATCTCCTTGCCGCTCTTCTTGAAGAAGCCGGCCCCGTTCTTTTGGCCGAGCGCGCCGCGCGCGAGCAGCGCCTGCAAAGCCGGCGGCGTCGCATAGGATGCGGCGAACGGATCCTGTGCGATCGGCAGATTGTCCCTCATGGTACCGATCACGTGCGCCAGGGTGTCCAGGCCGACGACGTCCGCGGTGCGGAACGTCGCACTCTTGGCGCGTCCGAGCCTCGTTCCGGTCAGGTCATCGACCACGTCGAATGACAGGCCGAACCGGTCGGCCTCGTGCATCGTCGCCAGCATGGAGAAGACGCCGATCCGGTTGGCGACGAAGTTCGGCGTGTCGAGCGCGCGCACGACGCTCTTGCCGAGCGCCGACGTCAGGAACGTCTCCAGCCGGTCGAGGGTCTCAGGCCCGGTCGCGGCCGTGGGAATCAATTCCGCGAGCGCCATGTAGCGCGGGGGGTTGAAAAAGTGGACGCCGCAGAAACGCGCGCGCAACGCCGGGTCGAATCCCTCGCTCAAGGCCTGAATGGACAGGCCCGAGGTGTTGGTCGCGAACAGCGCGTCGGCGCGCAAGTGCGGCGTGACCCGCCGGTACAGCGCGTGCTTCCAATCCATGCGCTCGGCGATCGCCTCGATCACAAGGTCGCATTCGGCGAGCAGCTCGAGGTCCGTGTCGTAGTTCGCGGGGCGGATCCAGCGCGCATCGTCCGCGAGTCCGAGCGGCGCCGGACTCAACTTGGCGAGGTTCGCGATCGCCTTCTCCGCGATGCCGTTCTTGGGGCCGTCCTTGGCGGCCAGGTCGAACAGGATCACGGGCACGCGGGCATTGATGCAATGGGCGGCGATCTGCGCGCCCATCACGCCGGCCCCCAGGACCGCGACGTTTCGAATCGGTGCTTGACTGGTCATGCCTGTGGGTTCCTGTCCGTATCCAAGTCCAATGGGTGGACGTGTCCATGATAGATGACAATTCACCCGGGCGCGCGGCCGGGGTATTTTAGTCCGCGCCGGAAATAAATCGGCCGCGTCCCGGGTCTAGGTCAGGGTAAGTTGATCGTGAGACGCAAATTTCGTTCGATTCATCCATCAGACAAACAGAGGTAGATACATATGAATTCACAACAAGCACTCCGCGCGGCCTTGATCGGCGTCCTGACGGTCGGCGTCGCCTCGATCGCGCCGACGAGCGCGCATGCCGCCGCGAAAATGGAGAAGTGCTACGGGATCAACGCGATGCATAAGAACGATTGCGCCTCGCCCGGTCACTCCTGCGCCGGTCAGGATGCGAAGGCGCGCGATCCGAACGCGTTCATCGCGGTGCCCGCGGGCCTTTGCGAGAAGATCGCCGGCGGCTCCAAGACGCCCGCCAAGGGCTGATCGACGGTGGACGCGGGTCGCGCGTTCCATCGGGGACCGATCCCGGCGCAAGCCGGGATCGGTCTGAGGGCGCCGCACATCGCGCGCGTGCTCGCCGAACGGCCCGCGGTCCCCTGGTTCGAGGTTCACAGTGAAAACTATTTCGCGACCGGGGGCGCCGCGCACGCGGCGCTCACGCAAATCCGGCGCGATTATCCCCTGAGTCTGCACGGCGTCGGCCTCGCGCTCGGCTCGGCCGATGCGGTGGACGAGGGTCACCTGCGGCGCTTGCGCGAACTCGTCGAGCGCTATGAGCCGGCGCTCGTGTCCGAGCACATCTGCTGGGGCGCGGTCGACGGCTCCCATTGGAACGATTTGCTGCCGCTGCCGTACACGGGCGAGGCCCTGCGCCATCTGGCCGACCGCGTATCGCGGGTACAGGACGTGTTGGGCCGCGAGTTGGTGCTCGAGAACGTTTCCAGCTACCTGACGTTCCGCGGGGCGGACATGCCCGAATGGGCTTTCGCGGCCGAATTGGCACGCCGCAGCGGCTGCGGCTTGTTGGTGGACGTGAACAACATCTACGTCAACAGCGTCAACCACGGGTTCGACCCGATGGAATTCCTGCGCGGCATCCCGCCGGAAACCGTGCGCGAGATGCACCTCGCCGGGTTCACGCGCAAAACCGGCCTGCCGGTGCCGTTGTTGATCGACACCCATGATCGGCCGGTGGCCGAGGAAGTCTGGGCGCTGTACCGGGCGGCCGTGGAGCGCTTCGGCGCGCGGCCCACGCTGATCGAATGGGATGGCAACATTCCGGCGCTCGAGGTGCTGATGGCCGAGGCCGGGCGAGCCGCTCAATATCTTGCTCAAGATCTGAGGGTTCAAGATGCCGCGCTTGCTTGAACTGCAGCGTGACTTCGCCGCCGCGATGGCCGGTCGCGACGAGTCAGCCGCCGCGTGGGTCGAGGAGCGCGGCCTCCCCGGCGCCGCCCGGCTCGCGATCTATCGTCACGCGATCCAGGCCACGCGGCTGCGCACGCTGGTCGATGAATATCCGACCGTGCACGCCCTCGTCGGCGCGGAATATTTCGAACACCTGGCGCGGCAGTACGGCGAGCGCTTCCCGTCGCGCAGCGGCAATCTGCAGGCCTATGGCGCCGATTTCGCCGGGTTCCTGGAATCCATGGTTGCCGCGTCGGGACTCGGCTATCTGCCGGACTGCGCGCGGCTCGACCGGCTGCGCGCGACGGCCGCGCTCGCCGCCGACGCCGCACCGGTCGATGCAGATTGCTGCGAGGCGGCCGCGGCGATCGAGCCCTCCGGCCTGCTGGTGCGCTTGCACCCCAGCGTGTTCATCTGTCGCAGTGATTATCCGGTCCTTGCGATCCATCGCTGGTGCGAGACGCCGACACTGACCCCGCCCGGCGCCGATCCGCTCGCCACGCAAGTGCTCGTCTGGCGCGACGGCGGCGAAGTCGCGCTCGCGCAAATCGAGCCGGCGACCGCCGAATTCATCGAGCGCCTGGGTGACGGGGACGACGTCGCCGCGGCCGCCGCCGCCGCGGAGCGCGCGGACTCGGGGTTCGATTTCGCGGCTGCGTTGGGCGCGTTGCTCACCCGCCGATTGATCGTGGGATTCGACAACAAGGAAACCGAGAAGTGAAACCATTGATGACGAAGGTCTTGAGTCATTACGACCGTCTCGCCGCGGCGCTTGGCACGCTCGAACCCGCGGCATTGCTGCTGTTCCGCTTCTGGGTGGCGCTCGCCTTCTGGCGCGCCGGCGTCGTCAAATTCGACGATCCGAGCGGCACGTCCTATTTGTTCAACAATGAATATCATGTGCCGCTGCTTTCCGGCGATGCGGCCGCGTTTCTCGGCACGTGGGTCGAACTGATCACGCCCTGGTTCCTCGGATTCGGGATCTTCGGGCGGCTGACCGCCGTCTTCCTGTTCGTGTACAACGTCATCGCGGTCATTTCCTATCCCGACCTGTGGCCGCACGGCTTTTGGCACGGCCTCGTCGGAGGGGATTTCGCCGATCACAAGGTTTGGGCGATGATGCTGTTGATGCTGATCGCGCGCGGCCCGGGCGCCTGGTCGGTCGATCGGCTGTTCCGGCGCAAGGGATCGGCGGACCGGTAGCCCGGCTAACGCAACCGCGCGCCCGTGCGCGCGTCGAAATAACACAGGCGCTCGGGGTCGTAGCGCAGGCGGACGGCGGCGCCGACTTCGGGCACCTCCTGCGGCGGCACCCGGCACACGCGCTCCTCCCCGGCAAAATCGACGGTGAGGAAAATCTCGTTGCCGACCGGTTCGATGTGCGCGACGGTCGCCGCGATGTGGAAGGGTTCGTCGGCGCCGTTCGCGCAGGCGCTGATATGCAGGTGTTCCGGACGCAATCCGACGACGATTTCGCCGCATCCGGCCCGAAGCGCCCGCCGCACGGCCTCGGTCGAGCCGAGCCGCAGCGTTGCCCCGCGGTGCGACAGGCGCGGCTCGGGATCGGCAATCAGGTTGCCGCGCAGGAAATTCATCGCCGGGCTGCCGAGAAAGCCGGCGACGAACAGGTTGGCCGGGTCGTTGTAGACCTGCATCGGCCGGTCGATCTGCTGGATCTCACCCCGATCGAAGACGACGATGCGGTCGCCGAGCGTCATGGCCTCCACTTGGTCGTGGGTCACATAGAGCATCGTCGCGCGCAGCCGGCGGTGCAGCCGGCCGATTTCGCTGCGCATCCCGAGCCTCAGGCGCGCATCGAGATTCGACAGCGGTTCGTCCAACAGGAACACCTGGGGCTGGCGCACGAGCGCGCGCCCGAGCGCGACGCGCTGGCGTTGTCCACCGGAGAGCTGCCGGGGCTTGCGGTCGAGCAGCGCGTCGAGTTCGAGCGCGGCGGCGGCCGCGCGCACGCGCTCCTCGACGGTCGCACGATCCGCGCCCCGTATCCGCAAGCCGAAGGCCAGGTTTTCATACACGCTCATGTGCGGATAGAGCGCGTAGCTTTGAAAAACCATCGCCACGTCGCGGTCGCGGGCGGCGACGTCGTTGACGCGGCGGTCGCCGATGCGCACCTCGCCGGCGCTCGGCGTTTCGAGGCCGGCGACGATCCGCAGCAACGTGGACTTGCCGCACCCCGACGGGCCGACGAGCGCGAGCAATTCGCCGTCGGCGACGTGAAAGCTTGCGCCGGCCACGGCGACCTGGCCGTTGTCGTACACCTTACGTACATTGTCCAGCCATACTGCCGCCATCGAGCCGCTCCGCGGTGAAATTGCCGGCAGATCGTATACAATCGCGGGCGGCCTGGCGATGTAAACGTTTCCTATCGACCCCCGGACGAGCCGGGATTGGACGGAGCATGTCGACACTCAAGCAGCCCGACGCGTTTCCGCCAGGATTTCTCTGGGGTGCGGCGACTTCCGCCTATCAGATCGAGGGCTCGCCGATGAGCGACGGCGCGGGACCGTCGATCTGGGAGCGCTTCTGCGGCACCCCCGGCCTCGTGCATGGCGGCGACAACGGCACGATCGCCTGTGATCACTACCGGCGCTATCGCGAGGACGTCGACTTGATGGCCCAGTTGGGCTTGAAGGCCTACCGTTTCAGCATCGCCTGGAGCCGGGTGCTGCCCGAGGGCCGGGGCCGAATCAATCCGGCGGGCCTCGATTTTTACGACCGGCTCGTCGACCGTCTGTTGGAGCGCTCGATCGAGCCCTTCGCGACGCTGTATCACTGGGACTTGCCGGCGGCGCTCGATGACCGTGGCGGCTGGCTCAATCCGGACATCGCGGACTGGTTCGCGGAGTACGCGCGCATCCTGTATCGAAGGCTCGACGGCCGGGTCAAGCATTGGACGACGCTCAACGAACCCTGGGTGGTCGC